>JAEXMK010000212.1 GCA_023444445.1 Pseudomonadota bacterium
TTGCCCCCTCATCCGACCCTTCGGGCCACCTTCTCCCCGGCGGGGAGAAGAAATGCGGGGTAACGTCATGCCTTACGAACGGTCGTTCAAAGCAGCAGACTTCAACTATGCACAAAACGTTTCAGCCCCGAGCGTAAACCCAGGGCTGATGAGAAAATCGCGAATATGGCGGCTCCGCCTCAGTGGTTGTCGCGCGGCAGGCCCTTGGTCTGGGCGATACGCTGGTATTTTACCGCTGGCTCCAGAACCGCGCCGGTTTCCATCTGGCTGACGATGCCGCGCTGGATTTCCTGCCATGGCGTCTGATGGTCAGGGAACTTGTAACCACCCTCTGCATGCAGAGCCTCGTAACGCTTGGCCAGTTCTTCACCAGAAATGAGGATATCCGCCTTGCCGCGGCCCACATCGATGCGGACGCGGTCGCCCGTCTGCAGGACGGCGAGACCGCCGCCGGCCGCCGCTTCCGGCGAGGCATTGAGGATAGACGGGCTGCCCGACGTGCCGGACTGACGGCCATCACCGATGCAGGGCAGCGAGCTGACACCTTGCTTCAGAAGATAATCCGGCGCGCGCATGTTCACAACTTCCGCTGCACCCGGATAACCGATCGGGCCTGCACCGCGCATGAAGAGAACGGTGTTGGCGTCGATACCGAGCGACGGATCGTCGATGCGGTGATGGTAATCTTCCGGACCATCGAACACCACGGCGCGGCCTTCGAAGGCTTCCGGATCATCAGGGTTGGAGAGATAACGATTGCGGAACTCTTCCGAAATCACGCTCGTCTTCATGATGGCGGAGGAGAACAGGTTGCCGCGCAGCACGCGGAAGCCGGCGCGCTCCTTGAGCGGCTGCTCATAGGGGCGGATGACCTTCTCGTCTTCGATGATCGCACCACGACAATTGTCGCCGATGGTCTTGCCGTTGACCGTCATGGCGTCTTCCATGATCAGCCCCTGGTTCATCAGCTGGTTGACGACAGCGGGAACGCCGCCGGCATGGTAATAATCCTCGCCGAGATATTCGCCAGCGGGCTGCAGGTTGACGAGCAGCGGCACATCTTCACCATAGGTCTGCCAGTCATCCACGGTCAGCTCGACGCCGACATGGCGGGCAAGGCCGTTCAGGTGAATCGGCGCGTTGGTGGAGCCGCCGATGGCCGAATTGACGCGGATGGCGTTGATGAAGGCATCCTTGGTCATGATATCGGAAGGCTTCAGGTCTTCCTTGACCATTTCGACGATGCGCAGGCCGGTGAGGTAGGAGACTTCCTGACGATCACGGTAAGGCGCCGGGATGGCGGCGGAGCCGGGAAGCTGCATGCCGAGCGCTTCGGCAAGCGAATTCATGGTCGTTGCCGTGCCCATGGTGTTGCAATAGCCGGTCGACGGAGCCGAGGAAGCGACGAGCTTGACGAAGCCCTGATAGTCGATCTCGCCCTTGGCCAGCAGTTCGCGTGCCTTCCAGACGATGGTGCCGGAGCCGGTGCGTTCACCGCGGAACCAGCCGTTCAGCATGGGGCCGACGGAAAGGGCGATGGCTGGAATGTTCACGGTGGCCGCCGCCATAAGACAGGCAGGCGTGGTCTTGTCGCAGCCGATGGTCAGCACGACGCCATCGAGCGGGTAACCATAAAGCACTTCCACGAGGCCGAGGTAAGCCAGGTTGCGGTCGAGGCCTGCCGTCGGACGCTTGCCGGTTTCCTGGATCGGATGCACCGGGAATTCGATGGCAATACCACCGGCCTCACGGATGCCTTCACGCAGGCGGTTTGCCAGTTCCAGGTGGTGACGGTTGCAAGGGGAAAGGTCGGAACCCGTCTGCGCGATACCGATGATCGGGCGGTCGGACTGAAGCTCGGCTTGGCTGAGACCGAAGTTCATGTAGCGCTCAAGATAAAGCGCGGTCATGTCCGCATTGGCAGGATTGTCGAACCAGGCACGCGAACGGAGCTTGCCCTGAGTTGCAGGAAGATTGTCAGATGTCGTCATGATGCGGGTCTCCAGCCGGAAGTGGCCAACGGTAAAATATTACGAATTGCGACAAGCTTATGTTGTGCGCAAGAAAAATGGAATCAGCGTTTCGGAGATCACGCATAACCGACAGTGCAGGCCCAGACGAGTGGCATTGGGCTGCTCTTCGGCTTTAGCCGAATATTTTTCGGCATTTAAGGCCATCGCGGGACTGCACAACGGAATCTCCCTCCCATTTTGCCGGTTCAATCATGGGTCCTGCGACCCAGAATCCCGGCGAAAATCATCTTCTTATTTGTATTACTATTAGACGTCACCGCACTCTGTCAAGCGATATAGCGTTCGAAAGGTTGGCGACAGCGGCCATTCGAACCACAAAACATGAATATCTTATCATATTGATTTTTATAATTTTATTGTGAAAATACATGATTTCTTCGTCACTTTAAAATCGAAACATACGAAAATTCCTCTTTTCAAGAGTATTACTATATGCTCATAGTGCGGTCGTCACGCTGACATCATCTCTGGGAGGAATAAGATGAGAAAAGCTCTCGCGGCAGTCACTGTCGCCGTTTCGCTGTGCCTTGCTTCAAGTGTTTCCGCCAAATCGCTCACCGTCGGCTTCTCGCAGATCGGTTCGGAATCCGGCTGGCGCGCGGCTGAAACCACAGTCACCAAACAGCAGGCCGAAAAGCGCGGCGTCACGTTGAAATTCGCCGACGCGCAGCAGAAGCAGGAAAACCAGATCAAGGCCGTCCGCGGCTTCATCGCGCAGGGCGTTGATGCAATCCTGATCGCACCCGTCGTCGCAACCGGCTGGGACGCCGTGCTGAAGGAAGCCAAGGAGGAAAAGATCCCCGTCATCCTGCTCGATCGCCAGATCGAAGCGCCGGATGATCTTTATCTGACGGCGGTCACTTCGGACCAGGTTCACGAAGGCAAGGTTGCCGGCGACTGGCTGGTCAAGGATGTGGGTTCGAAGGACTGCAAGGTCGTCGAGCTTCAGGGTACGACCGGTTCTTCGCCTGCCATCAACCGCAAGAAGGGCTTCGAAGAGGCTATTGCTTCGCACGCCAATATCAAGATCGTGCGCTCGCAGACGGGTGACTTCACCCGCACCAAGGGCAAGGAAGTGATGGAGAGCTTCATCAAGGCCGAAGGCGGCGGCAAGGATATATGCGCTGTTTACGCCCACAATGACGACATGGCCGTCGGCGCAATCCAGGCCATCAAGGAAGCCGGCCTGAAGCCCGGAACCGACATCAAGGTCGTCTCCATCGATGCCGTTCCTGATATCTTCAAGGCCATGGCCGCCGGTGAAGCCAACGCCACCGTTGAACTGACGCCAGACATGGCAGGCCCGGCATTCGACGCGCTCGAAGCCTATCTGAAGGACAAGAAGGCTCCGGCGAAGTGGATTCAGACCGAATCCAAGCTCTACACGGCATCTGACGACCCGATGAAGGTCTACGAGGCGAAGAAGGGCCTGGGCTACTAAGCCATTTCTTCGGGGAAACGGCGCAGGAGCTGCACCGTTTCTTCCGGTTGTGAAACGATGGGCGAAACCCCGATAAAGAACGTTTTATGTGGAGAAAGCGGTTGCCACCAGTTTCTTCTCCCCGCCGGGGAGAAGTCCGCGGCAGCGGGATGAGGGGGCAAGGGTAGATATATACCGGGAGCTTGCCCCCCTCATCCGGCCCTTCGGGCCACCTTCTCCCCGGCGGGGAGAAGAAATACGCCGCTCCCTACACAACTACTCTACCGAGACCCATTGCAATACGGAACCTCATCAATGCCCGAAACCGCCTCTCTTCTGGAAGCACGCGTCATCGGCAAATCCTTTCTCGGGATCACGGCGCTCGATGGGGTCGATTTTTCGCTCGGGCGCGGTGAAATCCATGCGCTGCTGGGCGAAAACGGCGCGGGCAAATCGACGCTCATCAAAATCCTGACCGGCGTTTATCACCGCGACAGCGGCTCGATCTTTCTGGAGGGCGCAGAGATATCGCCCGCCAATGTTGGCGAGGCGCAGGCGCTCGGTATCGGCACCGTCTACCAGGAAGTGAACCTTCTCGAAAATCTGACGGTCGCCGAAAATCTGTTTCTCGGCCGCCAACCGCACCGCTTCGGCATGATCGACCGGGCCTCGATGCAGAAGAAATCCCAGGCGCTGCTGGCGCAATACGGTCTTTCCATCGACGTCAACGCCCTGCTTTCCAGCTATTCCGTCGCCATCCGTCAGATCATAGCCATTGCCCGCGCCGTCGATCTTTCCGGCAAGGTGCTGGTGCTGGACGAACCGACCGCCAGCCTCGACGCCCATGAAGTCGAGATGCTGTTCGGCGTGTTGAGAAACCTGCGCGCCCGCGGCATCGGTATCATCATCATCACCCATTTCCTCAATCAGGTCTATGATATCGCCGACCGCGTGACGGTTCTTCGCAATGGTCGCCTCGTCGGCACGCGTGAGATCGGCAACCTGCCGAGATCCGAACTCATTGCAATGATGCTGGGCCGCGAACTGCAGCACATCACCCATGAGCATCAGGCGGCCGACGATACAGTTGCGGACGGCGAACCGCCGATCCGTTTCGAAGGTTACGGCAAACGCGGCAGCATTGCTCCCTTCGATTTCGGCATTCGCCCCGGTGAAATCGTTGGCGTCGCCGGTCTTCTCGGCTCCGGCCGCACCGAAACGGCGTTCCTGCTGTTCGGCGTCGACAAGCCCGACACCGGCAAGGCCATGATAGACGGAAAGACGGTGGCGATTTCCTCACCCGAAGCGGCGATTACCGCCGGTTTCGGCTTCTGCCCGGAAGAGCGCAAGACGGACGGCATCATCGGCGACTTTTCGGTGACCGACAATATTGCCCTGGCACTTCAGGCCCGGCAGGGTTGGGCACGACCGCTGTCGCGCCGGCAGAAGGCGGAGCTTGCCGAGAGCTTCATCAAATCGCTCGATATTCGTCCGGCCGATCCCAACCGGCCGATAAAATTCCTGTCCGGCGGCAACCAGCAGAAAGCCATTCTGGCCCGCTGGCTCGCCACCCATCCCCGGCTTCTGATCCTCGATGAACCGACCCGCGGCATCGATATCGGCGCACATGCAGAAATTCTCAAAATGATCGAAAAACTCTGCACCGAGGGCATGTCGCTTGTCGTCATTTCCTCCGAACTCGAAGAGCTTACCGCCGTTGCCCATCGCGTCGTCGTGCTGTCAGACCGCCGCCACGTCAGCGAGTTGAAGGGAGGCGAAGTCACCGCCGACAACATCATGCGGGCGATCGCCGATGCGGCGAAAACGGAGGCGGCGTGATGGTGGCCATAACACGACGCCTCAAAAGGCTTGCACCACAGCTTGCTGCCCTCTTCATCATTCTGGCGGCGATTACAATCATTTCGCCTGGTTTTCTGAATGTCTCGTTCCAGAACGGCAGGCTCTACGGCAGTCTGGTCGATATTCTCGTGCGTGCAGCCCCCGTGGCGCTTTTGACTATCGGCATGACACTTGTCATCGCGACCAAAGGTATCGATCTGTCGATTGGCGCGGTGATCGCCATTTGCGGCGCGGTTGCCGCCACGCTCATCAGCAACGGCCATTCCATACCCACCGTCCTTGCCGTCTCGCTTGCAGTCGGCATTGCCTGCGGCCTGTGGAACGGCGTGCTGGTTGCCCTTCTCGATATCCAGCCGATCATCGCCACGTTGATCCTGATGGTGGCAGGACGCGGCATTGCCCAGCTCATCACCGAGGGTGTCATTCTCACCTTCAACGATGACGGCTTTGCCGCCATCGGCTCAGGCTCCTTTGCAGGTGTTCCCTTGCCCGTCATCATCTGGGTGGCGGCGGCTCTGGTGATCGGCGTTCTCGTGCGCAAGAGCGCGCTCGGCTTTCTGATCGAGGCGACCGGCATCAATCGTCGCGCGGCAGCCCTTGCCGGGGTTAGAGCACGCTTCCTCTTGTTTTTCGTTTATGCCGTTTCCGGCCTCTGTGCGGCGATCGCGGGCATGATCGTGACTGCGGATATTCGTGGCGCGGATGCCAACAATGCCGGGCTGTGGCTGGAACTGGATGCGATCCTGGCAGTGGTAATCGGCGGCACATCGCTGAATGGCGGCCGCTTCTCCATCACGGCATCGCTGATCGGCGCTCTGATCATCCAGACCATCAATACCGGCATTCTGGTTTCCGGTTTCCCACCGGAATTCAACCTCATCATCAAGGCCGGCATCATCATGGTCGTGCTGACACTGCAGTCTCCCGCGGTCATGGCGGTTCTAGGCTTCGTCAGAACGCCCAAGCCGCACGCAAAACCGGCTGCTGCCAACGGCATGACCAAGGAAGGAACCGCGCGATGATCCATAGCCGCAATCTGCCCTTCCTCACCACGCTGACGATCTTCGTGATCGCCTATCTGCTGTGCGTGCTGCAATATCCGGCGATCCTGTCGACACGGGTGATCGGCAATCTTCTGACCGACAATGCCTTTCTGGGCATTGCCGCCGTCGGCATGACCTTCGTCATCCTCTCGGGCGGTATCGATCTCTCAATCGGCTCGGTCATCGCCTTCACCAGCGTTTTCGTGGCCGTCATGGTGGGCACTTATAATATTCATCCGCTTCTGGCCTTCGCGATCGTGCTCGTCGTCTCGACGCTGTTCGGTTGCCTGATGGGGGCGATGATACGTTTCCTGTCGATCCCGCCTTTCGTGGTCACGCTGGCGGGCATGTTTCTGGCGCGCGGCGCTGCCTATCTGATCTCCACGCAATCGGTACCGATTTCGCACCCCTTCATTGACGAGATCCAGGGCTTTTATTTCCGCTTTCCGGGCGGTGGCCGGCTGACGGCGCTCGCCATGGTGATGCTTCTCGTCTTTGCCGCCGGTATGCTGATCGCCAGCCGCACCCGCTTCGGCGCCAATGTCTACGCGCTGGGCGGCAACCCGCAATCGGCCGAACTGATGGGCGTGCCGATCGGGGCGACGACTATCGGCATCTACGCGCTCTCGGGTTTCCTTTCGGGTCTCGCCGGCATCGTTTACACGCTTTACACGTCGTCGGGTTATTCATTGGCGACTGTGGGTGTGGAGCTGGATGCCATCGCCGCCGTCGTCATTGGCGGCACGCTTCTGACAGGTGGTACCGGACTAGTGGCCGGAACCTTCATCGGTCTGCTGATCCAGGGGTTGATCCAGACCTACATCGTTTTTGACGGCACACTGTCATCCTGGTGGACGAAAATCGTCATTGGCGTGCTGCTTTTCGTCTTCATCGTGTTGCAGCGCGCAATCATCTGGTATTCAAACAGGAGACTGGCCGGACCACATCCGGCATAACGCAAACGGAGGCTTTATTGGGGCTGCTCGAAACGACGATAAGCGGGCGAAAACGCCGGAACAGCCACGCCCATGTGGTCTCCGAACTCGGCAGCGCTATCGTCTCAGGCAGGATTGCGGAGGGTTCTCTGCTGCCCAATGATGCCGAGCTCTCCATGCGCTTCGGCGTTTCGCGCACGGTTTTGCGCGAAACCATGAAGACGCTGGCGGCCAAGCGGCTGGTGGAACCAAAGGCCAAGGTCGGTACCCGCGTTCTTGATCGTTCAAGCTGGAACTTCTTCGATCCCGACGTGCTGGGCTGGCGCTGCGAAGCCGGCATAGACCAGGAATTCGTCAAGCATCTGGCGGAAATCCGCCTCGCGCTGGAGCCGGCAGCGGCAGCTGCGGCGGCCCTGCAGGCCTCCAATGACGACATCGTGTCGCTCTATGTCATCGCCGCCAAATTCGACAATCCGAAACACACGCCGGAAACCATCGCCAAGGTCGATCTCGAATTCCACCTGGCCGTGGCGCATATGTCCGGCAACCCCTTCATGCGCTCGGCAAGCGGGCTGATCGAAGCCGCACTTGCCATTTCCTTCCAGCTTTCATCGCCCGCCGCCTCGCCCGGCACCATAGCCGAGATCGCGTCCAACCATCTGCGCATCGTGCATGCGATTGCGGCGCGCGATGCGGATGCGGCTGTGAAAGCCATGCGGCATGTGATCGAGGTGGGTAAGGACCGGACGCAGAAAGCGATCAAGACGGTTTGAAGGCGGTTCCTCCGTCACGAGACCACCGCAGCCGCTTCGCGTGCGATCTGCATCCTGCGCGTGACAGCCTGGCGTTTCCATGCTAGAAAATCCACATTCCTTAACCGTTCGTCCGAATTTGCGAGAGCTGCCATGAACGATGCCCTGACGGAAATGCTGCGTGGCCTGAGGCTCGACGGCGTGGAATATGGCCGCTGCCGCATGGCGACGCCCTGGGCGACGGCTTTTCCCGAACAGGACGCGGCGCGGTTTCATTTCATTGGCGTCGGTCAGGCGAAGCTGCAAAAACCTTCCGGCGAGTGGCTGACGCTGACATGCGGCGATGCCGTTCTTCTGCCCCGTGGCCACGCCCATGTGCTGGGCAGCAGCGAGAATGTGAAGCCCGTCCTTTTCGACCGGTTCGGCAAGAAGGAAGTCTGCCAGGGCATTTTTGACATGGAATGCGCGCAGGCCGGCGGGGATACCATTGCCTTCACCGCCTCCATGCGTTTCAACATGGACAATCTGCATCCGCTCCTGCAGCTGATGCCGGATGTGATGCTGACCAGCGATCTGGCTAGAAGCGATCCAGCCATTCCGCATTTGCTGGAAGCCATGACGCGCGAGGTGGAACTGAACCGCGTCGGCGCGGGTGGCATTCTGGCAAGGCTTGCCGATGTACTGACCGCGACCTTGATCCGCACATGGGTGGAGCATGGTTGCGGCGATTCCAGTGGCTGGCTCGCCGCCGTGCGCAACCCCGAACTCGGGCGGGTGCTGGCGGCCATCCACCTCAACCCCTCGAAAGACTGGAACGTCGAGGAACTTGCGTCCCTGATGGGCGCATCCCGTTCCAGCTTTGCTGAACGTTTCACACGTATCGTCGGTGAAAGCCCAGCCCGCTATGTCGTGCGCGTGCGGATGCATCAGGCACGCCTGTGGTTGCGCGAAGGCATGCGCGTGACGGTGGCGGCGGAAAAGCTCGGTTATGACTCCGAAGCGTCGTTCAGCCGCGCGTTCAAACGTGTCATCGGCGCGCCGCCCAGCCAGTTTCGCCGGAAAGACGCGGCGGCGCTGGAGGATGCCGCCGCCTGAGGGCTCAATGGAAGTCACGCGATTTAACCCGGATTTCCTCTCTTTCATATTCTTCCAGATCCGGCGAAGGGCGCTTCTTGAGATCGCGCCTGTCCAGATGGGATATGCCGCGATGAAACTCGTCGCCACGCCCATGTGGCAGCGGAAAAGCATGATTTCGCTCCCCGACACTCGCCAGTTCTCCCGAAAGATCGGTCAGCCGGTGGGCGACCAGATGCACAACCTCGCCTTCGCGCTGAATCTTGCCGTAAATGCCGACCATGCCGGCCGTTAACACCACGCGGCGGTACTTTTCGAAGGTTTTCACCCATAGAACCGCATTAGCAATGCCCGTCTCGTCTTCCAGCGTCATAAAGATCACGCCCTTTGCCGAGCCGGGACGCTGGCGCACCAGTACCAGGCCCGCTGTTTCCAGCCACGCGCCATCCCTTGAACGATAGGCTTCAGCGCAGGTGACGATGCGACGGCTCGAAAGATCACGACGCAGGAAGGTCATGGGATGTTCGCGCAGCGTCAGCCCCACATGACCGTAATCCTGCACCACCTCGCCACCATCAGTCATGGGCCTGAGCGCAACGGAGGGCTCCTGAAGCTCTTCGATAACGGCATTTTCCCTGACGGCAGCGGCGGCGAAAAGCGGCAGCGGCTCATCCCGCAGGGCCTTGATGGCCCAGAGCGCCTCGCGCCTGGCGAGCGAAAGCGATGGCAGAAAGGCATCGGCTTCGGCGAGACAGACAAGGGCGGCGGCAGGAACACCCGCCCTTCGCCACAGATCGTCGACGGAGGCGAAAGGCCGATCCTGCCGGGCGGCGACGATTTTTGCAGCATGGTCATTGGAAAGCCCCTTCACCATGCGCAGTCCAAGCCGCACGGCATAGCGTTCTTTGCCTTCCGCATTCATCTCGCCTGTTGGCTCAAGCGTGCAATCAAACCGGCTTTCATTGACACATACCGGGCGGACCTCCACTCCATGATCGCGCGCATCGCGCACGATCTGCGCCGGGGCGTAAAAGCCCATGGGCTGCGAATTCAGAAGCGAGGCACAGAAAATATCCGGATGATGGCACTTCAGCCATGCGGAGGCATAGGCAATGAGCGCGAAAGATGCCGCGTGGCTTTCCGGGAAACCATAACTGCCGAACCCTTCGAGCTGTTTGAAGATGCGTTTGGCGAAGTCCTCGTCATAGCCGCGTTCCACCATGCCATCGATCAAATCCTGCTGGAACTTGGAGATCGTGCCGACATTCTTGAAAGTCGCCATGGCGCGACGCAACTGATCCGCCTTGCCGGGAGAAAAACCGGCGCAGTCGATGGCAATCTTCATGGCCTGCTCTTGGAATAGCGGGACACCCAGCGTCTTTTCGAGAATATTTTTAAGCTCTGGTTTTTCATATCGAACGGGCTCTTTTCCCTGACGGCGCCGCAAATATGGATGGACCATATCTCCCTGAATGGGACCGGGACGAACGATAGCGACCTGAATTACAAGATCGTAAAATTCGACGGGCTTCAAACGGGGCAACATTGACATCTGCGCCCGGCTTTCGATCTGGAAAGTGCCTAGCGTGTCTGCCTTTTGAATCATTGCAAATGTTGCAGGATCATTCGGCGGCATCGCAGCGAGATCGTATTTCTCTCCAGTACGTGCTTCCAACAGATCGAAGCCACGCTTCATGCAGGAGAGCATTCCAAGCGCTAAGCAATCCATTTTCATGAACCGCACGATATCGATATCATCCTTATCCCATTCGATGATCTGTCGATCGTTCATGGTAGCTGGTTCAATCGGGACGAGCTCATCTAACCGATCATGGGAAAGCACGAAGCCGCCGGGATGCTGACTGTGATGGCGTGGCGTGCCAACAAGCTGGTTAGCTAATTCAAAAGCGAGTTGCAGGCGACGATCCTCTGTATTGAGGTTCAATTCCTTGACCTGTTTTTCGCCAACGCCCTCGCTCCAGCGCCAGACCTGCGAGGATAGAAGTTTGGTCAGATCTTCTGGCAGACCTAGTACTTTACCGACATCTCGCAATGCCCCTCGACCACGATAGCGGGTAACGACTGAACAAAGCGCGGCTTTATCGTGGCCATAGGTTTTGTAGATCCATTGAATAATGTCCTCACGACGCTGATGCTCGAAATCCACGTCAATATCAGGCGGTTCACCCCGGTTTTCGGAAACGAAACGTTCAAAGACGAGATTGCTGAAACGAGCAGGATCAATGGCCGTAATACCAAGGACGAAACAGATAACCGAGTTTGCCGCCGAGCCGCGTCCTTGGCACAAGATATCCATCTTACGCGCCTGTTGGACGATAGCACTCACGGTCAGAAAGTAGGGGGCGTAATTTAACCTGCCGACAACATCTAATTCATGATGCAGCGCCCTCTCCACCTTCTCCGGCAAACCATCCGGATAACGCCCCGGCACCGCTTCCCATACCATCTTCTCCAGCGCCTGCTGCGCCGTCAGCCCCGGCATGCTGCGCTCCTCGGGATATTGATAGACCAGTTCCTTCAGCGAAAATTTGCAGCGTTTCGCAATTTCAAGGCTGCGGGAGAGCGCTTCGGGGTAACGGGCAAACAGCCGGTGCATCTCTTCCGGCGGTTTCATGTAACGGTCGGCATGCCGCTCACGCCGGAAACCGGCCTCGTCGATGGTGCAATTGTGCCTTATGCAGGTGACGACATCCTGCAGCATGCGCCGCTCCGGCACATGAAAGAGTACGTCATTGGTGACAACAGTCGGTACACCTGCGACCTGCGCCATCTCTGACAGTTCGAAAAGCCGCATCTGGTCGTTGGGGCGTCTTCTGAGGCTGAGTGCCATATAGGCCCGGTCGGCAAAAGCGGCTTTGAGACGTCGCAGGCGAAGCGCGCAGAGATCATCCGCGAGGTCAGCGAGCAGCACAACGATCAGGCCTTCGCCATAGGCAACGAGATCGTCCCAAGCCAGCCGGCATTTACCCTTGCCGCCCCTTTTTTTGCCGACGGAAAGCAGCCGGCAAAGCCGCCCGTAAGCCCCCCGATCCATGGGATAGGCGAGCACGGAAAGATCGTCATCCAGATCGAGCCGGCAGCCGATGACAAGCCGGATACCGAGATTGTTCGCCGCCGCGTAAGCGCGGGGAATGCCCGCAAGGCTGTTGCGGTCCACGATACCAAGCGCCTCGATGCCGAGGTTTTTGGCCTGTTCGAAAAGCTCATCGCAGGAGCTTGCACCCCGCAGGAAGGAAAAATGCGTGGTGACCTGAAGTTCGGCATAACGCGGCGCGCTCATGCGAAGACCCCGTGAATGAACCAGCCCTGAGAACCAGTCTCGATATGTTCGCCATCGCCTGAGCGGAAAATCCAGAAGCGCTCGCCGCCTTCGTTTTCCACCATGAAATAATCGCGCACGGCGGCCTTTTCCCGGTCGCGTTTCCACCATTCGCCGAACACCCGTTCCGGCCCGTCGGCGCGCCGCACGTTATGGCGCACGCCTTTCCAGAGGAAATAACGCGGCGGATGATCCGGCAGCAGCGCCAGTGTCTCGATGGGCTCCGGCTTTGCAAAAAGCCTGACCGGGCGTGGCCAGTGGCCGGGCCAGCCGAGCGTATCATCAGGCGCAAGCGCCGCAACCCGGGTCAGAGAACGTTCCGGCACATCGCTCGCCACTGCCGCATGACGATAGACCCGGTGGCCGCGATTGAGGATGACATCCACCGTATCGGCGATGTCCGCACGGCCTTCCTCCAGAAGCGAGGAACGGGCCTGTGCGGCGACAAGCGGCTCGGCATGGGTGGCGGTCAGCACCATCATCTCGATGCCGAAGCCGGGGTCGATGGTGTCGATACGGTCGGTCAAAAGCCGGACAAGCTGTTTGACATCGCGCACCGGTCTGGACGTACCAGCCCGTATGGCCTGCAGGCCGCTATCCACCCGGTGCAGCACCAGATCGACCCGGCGCGCGCCGAGGCCGCGCTTTTCCAGCGCGGCACAAAGTTCGGCAACCAGCTTTTGGCTATAACGGGCAATCGTCTCCGCCGCCGCGATCGGCTCGGGAAAGGCGCGACGCACCTCCACCAGTTCGGCCACACGCACCGGCTCTATGGGTTCGCCGATCTCACCGAGCGCCTGGGAAAGACGGCGAACGAGCTCGGGGCCGAAACGCAGGGTCAGCGGCGCGCGCGGGGCTTGGGCAAGCTCGCCGACGCTGCGGAAACCGAGCACCTTCAGCCCGGAAACGATACGCTCCTCCAGCCTCAACGCAGCAAGAGGCAGGCCACTGATCGCCACACGCTGCCCGCCCGGCGGCACGATGTTGATCGCCTCACGGCCAAAACGCGCCAGCGCATGGGCCGCCCCCCAGCTATCGGCAATGGCGGCGCGGGCGGCAAAGCCTGCGGCATGCAGGCGGTTGACCATGCCGCTCAGCATCAGCGTCTCATTGCCGTGCAAATGGTCCGCACCCGCCGTGTCCAGCACCAGCCCGTCCGGTGAATCAGCGTCGACGATGGGGGCATAGATGCGCAGGAAATGAAAGGCCAGCTGCTGCAGGGCACGGGCATCACCAGCCGCATCCAGGTCTTCAACGAGAAGGCCCGGCACCAGCGCCTGCGCCTTGCTGACCGGCGTGCCGGGGCGGATGCCCGCCGCCTTTGCCGCCTTGTCGAGCGCCAGCACCAGCCGGCGGCTGCCCTGGCGGCCAATCATGACCAACGGCTTTTCATCCGGCGGCGCGTTCTTGCCCGAAAGACGCCGGAAACGATCCGTCGGCCATGTCGGCAGGTAGAGCGAGACGACCCTTTGCATCACAGGCTTCCACTTCAAATTCAGCGCTTTCGCCGCCGCGACATCGCAAAAGCTCCAGCAACCAGCGCGGCCTACCCACCCCCGGCACCGGCAGGGGCGATGAGGGGCGCACGGAGATACGCCAACGGGTCACCGCCGCAGTCGGCTCACCGAACAGCGCCGCATCTGCCGCACGCCGGAAGCGGCGGATGGCGATGCCGGTAACCCCAGAGGTTTCCGCCGCCAGCTGCAGCCGTCGCGAGGCGGTCATCGGCAGTTTCGCCACTTCGCCCATCACCGCGCCGAAACCATTGCAGCGCAAGCCCTCCTCGAAACAGTCGAGCACGCCTTTTTCATCGCGGCATTCAACGATGATGAGCCGGTTCTGTGACAGGCCAGCCTGCGTCAGCCCCGGCATGAACAGATCCCTGCGGGTGACACACCATAAAACCTTGCCGGAAAGCCGCGCCGCCACACCGGCAGCAAACAAGGCTGCCGCCGCGCCATCGGCAGCGCCGTTGCCGCCGCCGCTCAGCTCATGCAGGCAACCGAGCTTCAGCCCGCCTCCCGGCAGGTGATGGTCGATGGTATCCACGCCGAAAGGCAGGGTCTCGTGCAGCCGCTCAGGGCCGTTACCGATCCTTTCCAGCCTTTCACGCAGCTCTTCGACAACGAGCAACTGGTCCGCGCGCTTTTGCATGGCATGAGGGGTTTCAATTCCGGGTTTTCAATCTTACTGTTCTTGTTTTGTTCCTATTTCAGCAAAGAGTCAAGCAACTGACTGTCGCTCATCAACAGTTTGCACGGGAAGAGAGGATTCTGCCCTTGCAGCGTTTCATCTCGCCGTTAAAACGGAATTGTCCGCTCGCTGCCGTTCTTCTCATGAGAACCGATGAGCCACGGACATCAGGGTTTTGGAGGAAACCGCCGATGATCGCCAGCATTCTGATTGCCGTGGTTGCGGCCATCCATATCTACATCGTCATTCTGGAAATGCTGCTGTGGGAAAAGCCCGCTGGCCGCAAGGCCTTCGGTCTTTCGGCAGACTTTGCCCTGCAGACGAAGGTTCTTGCCGCCAATCAGGGGCTTTATAACGGGTTTCTGGCAGCCGGGCTAATCTATGGGCTCATGCAGGGCGATGCCGGGCTGAGCTTCAAGGTGTTTTTCCTTATCTGCGTTCTGGTGGCCGGTATTTTCGGCGCCGTTACCGCCAATACATTGAAAATCCTGTTCATTCAGGCACTGCCCGCCCTTTTGGCGCTTGGCGCGCTCTGGATTGGAGTATGAACCGATGACCGCATGGAATGACAGCCGCGCCAAAGACGCCCTCAACCGGATATTCATGGCGGCAGTCGCAAGCGCCGATCCGGCGAAAGTGTTGCAACGGCATCTCCCCTCGCCGCCCAAGGGTCGCTGTGTAGTCGTCGGCGCAGGCAAGGCCTCAGCCGCCATGGCCGCCGCGCTGGAAACGGCATGGACGCATGTCGATCTTTCCGGTGTGGTGGTCACCCGTTACGGCCATGCCGTCCCAACCTCCCGCATCGAGATTATCGAGGCTTCCCATCCCATACCCGATGACAAAAGTGCGGAAGCCGCGAAACGCATTCTCGCCGCCGTCGAGGGACTGACCGCCGATGATATGGTGATCGCGTTGATTTCCGGTGGCGGTTCGGCTCTGATGGTGGCGCCAGCCCAAGGCATGACGCTTGCCGACAAGATGGCCGTCAATCGTGCTTTGCTTGCCAGCGGTGCGACGATTTCGGAAATGAACGCCGTGCGCAAGCACCTCTCCCGCATCAAGGGCGGGCGGCTGGCTTTGGCCGCCAAACCGGCCAAGGTCATTTCGCTGCTGATTTCCGACGTGCCGGGTGACGACCCCTCCGAGATCGCCTCCGGCCCGACGGTTGCCGATCCGAGCGACATTGAAACCGTACGGGAAATCGTCTCGCGTTATGCGCTCGACCTTCCCGAAACCGTACGCAGGGTTCTGGAAAAAGGCGAGGAAACACCGAAGGTCGGCGATATCGACGAGGATGTCAGGATGATCGCGGCCCCCTCGCTTGCCCTGCAGGCAGCGGCGGAAGAGGCTGAGAAGCTTGGTCTTACGCCACTCATCCTCGGTGATTCACTGGAGGGCGAGTCCAAAGATGTCGGCGCCGTCATGGCCGGCATCGCCCTTTCCGCCAGCCGCAAGGGCTTGCCGGTCAAAGGTCCGGCCGTGCTGCTTTCCGGCGGCGAAACCACCGTCACGCTGAACAGGGGAGTTGGCGGCAAGGGACCGGCCGGCAAGGGTGGCCGCAACACGGAGTTTCTGCTGAGCCTTGCGTTGACGCTGAAGGGCGCGGACGGCATCTGGGCCATTGCCGGCGATAGCGACGGCATAGATGGCGTGGAGGATGCGGCAGGTGCCGTGGTGACACCGGATACGCTTGCCCGCATGCGCGCAGCCAGTATCGATCCGCGTCAGTCGCTCGTAAACCACGACAGTTACACCGCCTTCAAAGCGGTCGGCGATCTTGTTGTGACCGGCCCAACGCTGACCAATGTGAATGATATCAGGGCGATTTTGATCGGCTGATAACGGGGGATTTCGCAACGAGTGCTGGCCTTACGGCGCGTGCATCGTGGAGGGTAGACGTTTTGACGGCGTCCTCGGACAGGAGTAATCTGGCAGGGTATCCTTTGGAGCCCCAGCCATGCGTTTTGGAGTGCTCGTACCCGGCCTGATAGTGGCCCTTAGCCCCGCTTTGGCGGATGCCCACAATTGCAAATGCCGAAATCGCGGCGTCATGTTCCAACTTGGCCAGACATCCTGCCTGAAGGTTGATGGCAGTTCCTATCTGGCGCGCTGCGAGATGAAGCTCAACGTCTCCTCATGGACCAAGCTTCAGGATGGTTGCCCCATAACGGAACGGGCTCAGACGCGGTCAACCCGCGTCAATTGAATACCTCGTGGCGGGCAGACCACGCTCGGCATCGCAGCCTCATATCGCACAGATTGATCTTCCGGCTGTGATCGGTAGTCCCGAACAGAAAGGGCCAAACGATGACGCGAGGCCGTACTGCTTGTTTCTTCTCCCCGAGGGGGAGAAGGTCGCGGCAGCGGGATGAGGGGGCAAGGGTCGAGATATTCGGCAACGTTGCCCCCTCATCCGACCCTTCGGACCACCTTCTCCCCGGCGGGGAGAAGAAATGCTTGGCCACGTCCGTGTGCAATCTTACAGCTTCACCCAGCCGCCGTTCTTCTTGCCGGATTCGATGCACGCCGTGACGAAGGCGACACCCTTAACCCCGTCATCGACGGTCGGATAAATCACGGCCTTGTCCAGCGCCGAGCCGTCGCGGCGCGCCTCGATGGCGTGGGCCGCTTCCGTATAGATGGTGGCAAATGCTTCGAGGTAGCCTTCCGGATGGCCCGATGGAATGCGGGTAACGCGGGCGGCTGCGGCCCCGGCGCCAGCACCGCCGCGGGTGATCAACTGCTTCGGCTCGCCGAGTTTCGTGACCCAGAGATAGTTCGGATCGGCCTGGGTCCATTCGATGCCAGCCTTGTCACCATACACACGAACTTTCAGCCCGTTTTCATGACCGACCGCAACCTGGCTGCACCAGAGCAGCCCCTTGGCCGCCTGCTTGCCGTCCTTCGGCTTGAAGCGAAGCATCACATGCGCATTGTCATCCAGCCGGCGGCCTTCGACGAAGGTGTGCACATCTGCCGCCAGCTCGTCGACTTCCAGACCGGAAATGAAACAGCCGAGATTATAGGCGTGCGTTCCGATATCGCCCGTGGAACCGCCCGCACCCGATTGGGCCGGGTCCGTGCGCCAGACGGCCTGTTTCGCGCCCGTCTGCTCAATGGGTTCCGCAAGCCAGTCCTGCGGATACTCCATCTGCACCAAACGGATCGTACCGAGAGCGCCGGTCTCCACCAGTTCGCGCGCATGCCGCACCATCGGATAGCCGGTGTAGTTATGCGTCAGGATGAACAGCGCATCGGCCTTGTCGGCCACGTCTTTCAGCTTCTTCGCGTCTTCCAGATTGGAGGTCAGCGGCTTGTCGCAGATGACATGGATGCCACGTTCCAGAAACGCCTTCGCCGCCGGATAATGCACATGATTGGGCGTGACGATGGCCACCGCCTCGATACCATCCTCGCGCAGCGCTTCCTTTTCGGCCATTTCCTCGAACGAGCCGTAGCAACGCTCAGCGTCCAATCCCAATTCACGGCCGGAAGCCAAGGATTTTTCCGGGGTCGAAGACAGGGCCCCTGCCACGAGATCGAAACGATTGTCGAGCCGCGCCGCCATGCGGTGAACGCCGCCGATGAATGCGCCAGAACCACCACCTACCATGCCAAGGCGAATCCGCTTGTTCGCCCTGTCGTTTGTCTTTCCTTCAATAGCCATAATATTTCCTCTGCAATGCCTTCAAAGCCCAAGCATACGGCGGTTGGCCGCATCGTCGGTGCCACCGGATGCGAAATCGTCAAAGGCTTTTTCCGTGACACGGATGATATGCGCCTTGACGAATTCAGCTCCTTCGCGGGCACCATCTTCAGGATGTTTCAGCGCGCATTCCCACTCCACCACAGCCCAGCCGTCGAAATCATTGGCGGCCATTTTTGAGAAGATAGCGCCGAAATCAACCTGTCCGTCGCCCAGCGAGCGGAAGCGTCCAGCCCGCTCCACCCAGCCCTGATACCCACCGTAAACGCCCTGCCGCCCGGTCGGATTGAACTCCGCATCCTTGACGTGGAACATCTTGATGCGATCCTTGTAGATGTCGATATTGTCGAGATAATCAAGGCATTGCAGCACGTAATGCGAGGGGTCGTAGAGCATGTTGGCGCGGGGGTGGTTCTTTACCCGCTCCAGGAACATTTCAAACGTCACGCCGTCGTGCAGATCCTCACCCGGGTGGATTTCGTAGCAGACATCCACGCCCTGCTCATCGGCATAATCCAGGATCGGCGTCCAGCGTTTCGCCAGCTCGTCAAAAGCGGTTTCCACCAGACCGGCCGGACGCTGCGGCCACGGGTAGATGAAAGGCCAGGCGAGCGCGCCCGAAAAGGTGGCATGCGCCTTGATGCCGAGGTTTCTTGAGGCTTTCAGTGCAAGCTTTACCTGCTCCACCGCCCATTCCTGGCGTGCCTTCGGGTTGCCGCGCACTTCCGGTGCAGCAAAACCATCAAAAGCCTCATCATAGGCCGGGTGAACGGCAACGAGCTGACCCTGAAGGTGCGTGGAAAGCTCGGTGACTTCCACGCCATTCTGGCGCGCAACACCGGCAAATTCGTCGCAATAATCTTTCGATTCCGCCGCTTTTTTGAGATCGATCAGCTGGCCCGCCCAGCTTGGCACCTGCACGCCGGCATAGCCTTTTTCCGCCGCCCATTTGGTAATGCTGTCCCAGCTGTTGAAGGGAGCAACATCGCCGGCAAACTGGCCGAGAAAAAGACCCGGCCCCTTGATCGTTCTCATTAAAATCTCCTCCTGCATCGATACAGTTACGCGGTTGCCCGCTCAATTTCCCAAGCGCCAAGCTAACCGCTCGTGATTTTCAGACAAGCCCCAAAAGCGAAGGGGCAAGAGAATTTCGGCATTTCATCAAGAACAACTGAGCACTTAAAGCGCCAGTCCGCTCGCCCTGTCGAAGACGTGCACGCGTTCATGATGCACGGTGGCGGCAAAGGGCGTATTGACCTTCACCGGCTGCTCACCATCCACCACTGCCGTGACCTGATCGCCCGCCAGTTCGAAGACCACATGGGTCTGTGCGCCCGTCGGCTCCACCAGCAGCGTCCGTCCGGAGAGCGAGATATCGCCGCCGATCGCCGAACCGATATGTTCGGGGCGAAGCCCGATCGTCACCGGCTGGCCGCGCTTGACCTTGCGGGAGGCGGCAATGCGGATCGCGGTTCCGTCCTTCAGCCGGGCGGCGGGCTGGTCGCCCTCACCATCCACCACGCCTTCGATGAGGTTCATGGCTGGCGAGCCGATGAAGGCGGCAACGAAGAGGTTGGCCGGGGTCTTGTAGAGTTCCAGCGGCGTGCCTTGCTGTTCGATACGGCCGTGATTGAGCACCACCACCCGGTCCGCCAGCGTCATCGCCTCGATCTGGTCATGGGTGACATAGATGGAGGTCGTGCCGACCTTCTGGTGCAGCGCCTTGATTTCGCTGCGCATCTGCACGCGCAGCTTGGCATCGAGGTTAGAGAGCGGTTCATCGAACAGGAATACGGCGGGGTTGCGAACGACAGCGCGGCCCATGGCCACACGCTGGCGCTGGCCGCCGGAAAGCTGCGAGGGCTTGCGGTCCAAAAGCTTACCGAGGTCGAGCATGCGGGCGGCTTCCGCCACGCGCTCCTCAATGACGTTTTTCGGCTGGCCGGCGAGCTTCAGGTTGAAGCCCATGTTTTCCGCCACCGTCATGTGCGGATAAAGCGCATAGGACTGGAACACCATAGCGATGTTGCGCTCGCGCGGGGTCATGCCGTTCACCACCTTGTCGCCGATGAGAATATCGCCATCGGTGATTTCCTCCAGCCCGGCGATCATGCGCAGCAGGGTGGATTTGCCGCAACCGGAGGGGCCGACCAACGCGATGAATCCCCCATCGGCAATATCGAGCGAGATGCCGTGAATGACATCAAGCGCGGCATAGGACTTGCGGATATCCTTAAGTTCAACCGAAGCCATGTTTTGCTCCTTTCAAGTCACGATTTGACGGCACCGGCCGTCAGGCCCGCGATGATGTGTTTCTGTGCGAGGAAGAAGACGATGACGGTCGGCAGGATCGTCAGCGTGATGAAAGCGAGCACAAGCTGCCATTCCGTGCCGAACTCACCGCGATAAACCATGATGCCCAGCGGCCAGGGATATTTCGATTCCGAATTCAGCATGATCAGCGGCAGGATGTAGCTGTTCCAGCTGCCGACGAAAGAGACGATGCCAACAGTCGCCACGATCGGCCGCGAAAGCGGCACGGAAATATGCCAGAAAAAGCGCAGATACCCGCAGCCATCCACGAAGGCTGCCTGAAACAACTCGTCCGGTAGGTTACGGAAATAATTGCGGAACAAGAGAATGCTCATGCCCAGCCCGAAGGCCACCTGCGGCAGCACCACGCCCCAATAGGTATCGAGCAGGCCAAGATCGCGAATGCGGATGAAAAGCGGCAGGATGGCGGTGGCCGCCGGAAACATCAGCCCCAGAAGGAAATAGTTGAGCAGGAAGGACGAGCCGAAAAACTTCACATGCGCGAAAGTGAAGGCGGCCATGGCCGAGACGGTCAGCGTCAAGAATACTGTCAGCAGTGCGATGACGAGCGAATTGAAAATCTGCAGCCAGTACCGTTTTCCGAAGAGAATATCGCCGTAATTGGCCCATTGCCATTCGGCCGGAATGCCAAACGGGTTGACGCGCAGGTCTCCCAGCGTCTTGAAGCCGCCAAGGGCCGTTGTCAGAAGCGGGATTAGCACGATGGCTGCAATAAGGCTCAGCGATATATAGAGATAAAGCTTTGTTTGCAGCGGCATGCGGACGGAAGTGGATGTGTCAGTCATGGCGCATGAAAATCCTTTTGTAACCGAAGGCGAGCGTCACGCAGATGATGAAGAGAACGACGCCGACCGCGCTGCCAAGCCCCACCTGCATGCGCATGACGCCATAGGTGTAAAGGAACGTGACCATGGTCTGCGTCGAGTTGGACGGGCCGCCGCCGGTGAGCGGCATGATCATGTCGAACAGCTGCAATGAGCCGATGACCGCAAAGAAGACAGAAAGGCGAACCGTGGAGCCGAGCATCGGCAGCGTGACGTAACGGAACTTTTGCCAGCCGGACGCGCCGTCTATTTCGGCCGCCTCCAGCACGTTCTTATCGACCGACTGAAGGCCGGCGATGAACAGCATCATGTGGAAGCCAAAATACTTCCAGACGATGACGCCAAGCACGGCGTAGATCGCCACATCCTTGTCGGCCAGCACATAGGGATTGGCAAAACCGAAGAAATTGGAGATGGCGGCAAAGAGACCATAATCGCCATCATAAACGAAGCGCCAGATCAGGCCCGCGGCGACATCCGCCAAAACGTAAGGCAGAAAGAATACCAGCCGGAAGGCAACGACGCCGGGGATGCGGTGCGCCAGCATCATGGCAAGCCAGATCGCAAGCGGTATCTGAATCAGGATTGAGATGAGGATGATGAGGCCGTTATTGAGCAGAGCCTGCGAAAAGGCGGCATTTCCGAACAGGACCTGGAAATTCTTCAAACCCACAAAATCGGTCGGTGTGCCGTAACCGTTCCAGCGGTAAAGACTGTACCACGCCGCCTCGCCCATGGGCAGAATGACGAACAGAGTAAAGAGCAGCAGCGCCGGCGGCAGGAAGACCAACAGGGTCAGCGCCCGGTCATGCGCGACTGAACTTTGCTTGCGCTTGGCCTTTGAAGCGCTGCGCGCCGGTATGGACGCAGAAGTCATGGAAATATCCGTCATCTCTATCCGCTTTCATGGAGGCAGAGTGGCAGCGCCGCACATGTCGGCGCTGCCATGGAAACCGTCAGATCAACGCAGTTCGAAAGCGTCCTGAATCTGCTGAGCGCCCTCTTCAGGCGTCATCTGGCCGGAAACGATCTCGACTGAGATATCGTTGACGACACGGCCGACGGCGGCGCCCAATGTCTGATCGAAGAAGTTCTGGTGCCAGGTGGAGGAGGCCAACTGCTTGGCCGAATCCGCCAGCAGCGGGTTCTTCACCGCGCCGGCGGCACCCGTGGCAACCGGCAGGATCATGCCCGCAGTCGCCATCTTCTCTTCGCTTTCCTTGCTGGTCAGGAAGGTGGCGAAATCGATTGCTTCCTTCGAGGCGTTCTTGGTAAGCGCCCAGCCGTTCAGCCCGCCCAGCGTATCGCTGGCCTTGCCGGCACCACCTTCGACAACCGGGAAGGCAAACCGACCGATATTTTCCGGGGCGAGCCCTTTGCCGTCGCCGGCATTCTTGCGCTGGTTCGCTTCGGTATTGTCAAAGCCGAGGATTATCGCGGCCTTGCCGTCTCCGAATACGCCAAGAGCCTGCGGCCATGTCGCGCCGAGATAACCCGGCTGGAAGGGTTCGAGCTTGCCAAATTCGGCCAGCTGCTCACCAGCCTTGATGATTGTCGGGTCCATAAAGCCTTCGCCTTCACCCTTGCGGGCGGCGTCAAAGACGGCTTGGCCGCCATTTCGCATCACGAGATAGCTCCAGTAGAAATGAATCGGCCATTTCTCACCACCGCCACCGGCGATCGGCACGATGCCCGCATCCTTGATCTTCTTGACCGTGGCGTTGAAATCAGCCCAGGTCTTGATGTCTTCAGCCTTCACACCCGCCTTGGCGAACAACTCCTTGTTATAAAAGAAGCTGACGAGGCTGACACGATACGGCACGGCCCAGACCTTACCGTCGAAAGACAGGCCGTCGATTGCGGAGGCATTATAGGCCTGACGCAGCTTGCCGCCATCGGCATCGAAAACCTCGGTCAGGTCCTTCAGCGCGCCAGTCTTGGACTGTTCCTCAAGAACCCCGCCGCCCCAGCTGTAGAAAAAGTCGGGCACGTCGTTCGATTGCAGCAGCGTCGGCAATTTTGCCTTGAAGGCCTCGTTTTCGAGGAACTGCAGTTGAACGTCGACATCAGGATGTTTGGCCTCATACTCCTTGGCAATCTCCTCCCAGACAGCCACGGATTTGGGATCCAATTCCACATGCATCCATTTTACGACCGTCGCGGCCGAGGCGCTTGCCGCGCCGAGCATGAGAGCAATACTTGTCGTTGTGGCAAAGCTTACCAGCCTGCCGCTCAGGCTTGCGCCTGCGTGCCAAATCGTCATGATGGTGATCCTCCCTGGGGATATCCTCATTTATTCCCCGATGCGGATTAATTCATATCAGGGTTCGCTCATTGTCAAGGCACAATGCCGATTTTTTGCGCTTTGCGCTTGACACACCCCTCCCCTGCACCGTTATTTAATCCGTATTCCGATATAAATCGGGAGACGACATTGATCGCAGCAGGACCCCATGAAGACCGCAGACCCAGAATTGATGCGCGCGATCAACAGGCTGAGCGTGCTCGACACTATTCGCCGGCACGGACCTATCTCCCGAGTAGAGATCAGCGAACGCACCCAGCTCTCCACCACGACCGTTTCGGCCATCACCGCCTCGCTGCTGGATGACGGGCTGATTCTCACCCGCCATCTCGGCGACATCAGGACGGAAGGTGGGCGTGGCAGACCGCGCGTGATGCTGGAACTGAACCCGGATGCCGCCCGCGTCGTGGGGGCAAAGATCGCCGCCAACCGCATGGTGTTCGTCGTTACCGATTTCTGCGGAAATGTCCTTTCTACCCTCGCTTTGCCAATCCGTGTCGATCGCCAGCCGATCGGTGTCATCGCCGATCTGGTCGAGGACGGCGTTCGCCGATGCGTGGTCGACGCGGGCTTTTCGCTTGAGGATGTGGACATGGTCTGTCTCGGCCTGCCCGGCGTCATCGAGCATCGCACGGGGAAAATCCGCAGCAGCCCGATCCTGCGGGAGGTGAACGTCAATTTCGCCGAAGAAATGACGGCGAGGCTGAATTCGCCGACCATTATCGAAAGTGACGCCCATGCCATCACGCTGGCGCACCACTGGTTCGGCCACGCGCGCGATCTCGAAGACATGGTGTTGATTTCACTGGAACAAACCCTCGGGCTTGGCGTGCTGCATCAAAACCAGCTGTTTCGCGGCGCGGGCGGCCTCAGCCACAATCTTGGTGACCTCGTCATCGGACTTGCCAATGAAGGCACGGTGCGGCTGGCAAGCCAGGCGGGCGAAAACGCGATTTTGGGCTCCCGCCCGGCCGACGGACGCTTCGCCGAAGCGATCCGGCTCGGCCGCGGCATGCAGCATGCCCATGCACTGATTGCGGCTGAAGACCACGATCTCATCACGGCCGCCTTGCGCGCCGGTGCCGCCCTCGGCCTGACACTAGCCAATATCGTCACGCTGTTTGCGCCGCCACGGGTCATCATCACCGGCTCCAGCCTCGAACTTGGCGAGCCTTTCATCACCAGCATTCGCAATAACTACAACGCCGCCGTGCCGCCATCTCTGGCCGGTGTGGCGGAGCTGGTTTTTGATGTTGCGAGCGACGAATTGTGGGCGCAGGGGGCTGCGGCCGTTGCGCTTTACGAACTTTACGAATCGCCATGGAACACAACCGGGCCGGCGCTCTAACCCGCAGGGGTGAGCACAGGCCCAGGCATTTCTGATTTACGGGAGGAATTACATGAACAAGGTCGGTATCGGCATCATCGGCTGCGGAAACATCTCCAGCGCCTATCTCAGGGCCATGGCATCGTTTCCCATTCTCGACATTCGTGGCCTTGCGGATATGAACGAGGAAGCCGCAAAGGCGCGGGCGGATGAATTTGGCCTCCAGGCGAAAAGCATCGACGCACTTCTCGCCGATCCCTCGGTGGAGATCATCGTCAATCTGACGATTCCCAAGGCGCATGTGGAAGTGGGGCTGCGCGCGCTCGAGGCGGGTAAGCACGCCTATTCCGAAAAACCACTCGGCATCAATTTCGCCGAAGGCAAACGCCTTGCGGATGCGGCAAAGGCCAAAGGCCTGCGCATCGGTTCGGCGCCGGATACCTTCCTTGGCGGCGGCCACCAAACAGCGCGCCGGTTGATCGACGAAGGTGTGCTTGGTCAGCCTGTGGGCGGCACCGCAGCCTTCATGTGCCCAGGCCACGAGCGCTGGCACCCCAACCCCGCCTTTTATTATGAGGTCGGCGGCGGACCGATGCTGGATATGGGTCCCTATTACATCACCGATCTCGTCAACCTGTTCGGCCCCGTCGCCAAGGTGGCAGGTTTCGCCATCGCGCCGCGCAACGAGCGCCTCATCACCAGCGAGCCGAAGAACGGCGAAAAAATTCCCGTTCATGTTGCCACCCATGTCTCCGGGGTTCTGGCTTTCGAGAACGGCGCCGTGGTGCAGGTGGGCATGAGCTTCGATGTGGCGGGCCACAAACATGTCCCGCTGGAACTCTACGGGACGGAGGGCACGCTGATCGTGCCAGATCCCAACCATTTCGGCGGCGAGGTGCAATTGCTGAAAAAGGGCGGCCAGTTCGAGACGCAGGCGCTATCATCTCCCTATGCCGACGGCAATTACCGGTCCATCGGCGTGGCGGACATGGCCCATGCGATCCGCGAAAACCGCCCGCACCGCGCCAATGGCGATCTTGCCCTGCATGTGCTCGAAGTCATGGAAGCCTTCCAGACGGCGTCAGACAGCGGCACCACCGTTTCCATCACCACCAAGGCGGAGCGCCCTGCCCCGCTCGAAACATCGCTGGTCGACGGCCAGCTTGGCAAATAATCCCGAGGAGGAAATAAATGCGCGAAGCACTCATCGTCTGGGGCGGCTGGAGCGGACACGAACCGCAGGAATGCGCCACCATCGTCAAGGACATTCTGGAAGAGGATGGCTTCAAGGTCTATGTGGAGCACTCAACGGAGGCTTTTGCAGATCCTTCGGTGCATGATCTGAGCCTTGTTGTGCCTATTGTCACCATGTCGAAGATCGAGAAGGAAGAGATCAAGAACCTGACGGCTGCCGTCGAAAACGGCGTCGGTATTGCCGGTTTTCATGGTGGTGCGGGTGACAGTTTCCGCGAATGCGTCGAATACCAGTTCATGATTGGCGGGCAATGGGTCGCCCATCCCGGCAATATCATCGACTACACCGTCAACATCACCCGCCCCGACGACCCGCTGATGGAGGGAATTTCCGATTTCCCCTATACGTCGGAGCAATATTACATGCATGTCGACCCCTCCAACGAGGTGCTGGCGACGACGAAGTTCACCGGTGACCATGCCTGGTGGATCGACGGTGTCGTGATGCCGGTGGTCTGGAAACGCAAATACGGCAAGGGCCGCGTGTTTTATTAGGCGCTCGGCCATCAGGCCAAGGAGTTCTCCGTGCCGCAGATGAAAACAATGTTCCGCCGCGGTGCCAACTGGGCGGCGCGGTGAGGTTCTCGGGAGGAGGCGGCCAAGTACTCTCTCCGTCATGCCGGACTTGATCCGGCATCCAGCAGCCGCGCGTCTGCGCGGCCAGGAGTCTTTCACGATCAAGGACTTGATCGCGCTGGACCCCGGATCAAGTCCGGGGTGACGGAGAATGGCTGTGTGAACCGCCCTCTCCTCAGCCCCGAACGATGTCTTCCGCCGCCATCGCCGCGCCCAGCACGTGGTCATCCGTGCCATGGAGACCGGAAAGTAGCAGGCCGACTGGCATGCCCGCATCCCCCGTTCCGCAAGGGATCGAAACGCCGCAGAGATCGAAAAAATTGCCGATCTGGGTGTTGCGCAGAGTTTTTGCATTCATGGCGAAAAAGGCTTCATCGTCATCGAGAAGCGGCGCGACCTTGGCCGCAACATGCGGCAGTGTCGGCGACACCAGCAATTCTTGCCCGCCGATCATGCCGGCGAACGCCGCCGTCATGCGTTCGCGCGCCTCGATAATGGCGATATAATCAGGCATGGAAATATTCGCCCCGAGCTTCGTTCGCGCAACTACGCGCGGGTCCATGCGCGCGGCATCCGCACCTTCCAGCCGTATCTTGTGCAGGGCAAAGGCTTCCGCCGTTACCAACGCGCCCTTTTCCCTGATAAGGTCGAACAACTCCGAAAAAATGGGAAATGCCTGCCGCCGCACCGAAGCACCGGCGCGGACAAGACGTTCCACCGCCTGCTCGAAGGCGTTAGCTACGCCAACCTCTATGCCATCGAAAAATACCGTTTCCGGCACCACCAGTGAAAGGCCGGAAAGAGGTGCGCGCTGGAGGTCTGCCGCCGTCTTGCCGCGCATGGCGGCATCCACCCAGACGGCATCCTGCACGGTGTGCGTGATCGGCCCGAGCGAATCTAGGCTTTTCGCCAAGGGATAAACGCCACGCATCGAATAACGGCCGCGGCTTGCCTTGTAGCCCACCACGCCGTTGAAGGCGGCCGGGATACGCACCGATCCGCCGGTATCGGTGCCGATCGCCGCCGGCACCAGACCGGCGGCAACACTGACGCCGGCACCGGAAGAAGAGCCGCCCGGTAGACGGTGACCATCCTTGGAAGCAGGATTGCCAGGCGTGCCATAATGCGGATTGATGCCGAGACCGGAAAATGCGAACTCGCTCATATTGGTGCGGCCGATGCAGATCATACCCGCCTGTTTCAAGGCCGTCACCACATCCGCATCGCGAAGCGCAGGGGCATCGTCCGCAAGCACCGTCGATCCGGCGGTGGTCGCCATGCCTTCGAGATCAAAGAGGTCCTTCCAGGCCACAGGAATGCCATCAAGCACCCCAAAGGAGCGGCCCTCGTCAATGCGTCTGGACGCGGCTTCCGCCTCCGCCATGGCCCGCCCGGCGGTCAACTCGACAAAAATAGTCTGATCGCCGTTATTACCGATCGCATCCAGCGTCTCCTCCGCCAAAGCGCGCGGATCGAGATGGCCGCTCTGGATGAGAACGGAGAGCTGCGCAATATTCTTGCCTTTGTGAGCCATGATATCTTCCCTGAAATCGGCATATTGCGGACAAGATGCCGTTTCTCGACCGGTTGGCAAGGTCAATCGTCGCGCTATTGACGGCCCACACGCCAGCTCGGACAGCGTGGCGGAAACCCCAAGTTTTGGAGTTTATCCCTGATGGTTCGTCTCTAACCACCGATTTTTTCAACCTGAGGTGATCGAAAAACAATTCTTATATAAGCTACGACTATAAAAAGACGGATTAATTCTTAATCGCCTCTAAACTTTGTTGAATTATTTAGCAGACAGCATTGAAACGCATGCCCTATAAAACTCCATAAAACAATTATAACGCGACATCGCGGGGGACTATCGCGAATGGAAGAGACTGCCTATCGCGGGACAGATAGACAGGTTGAACCGGGCCATACGCTTCGCTCGCCAACGCAGTCGGAAACAGGCCGGTTTTCGTGGCGGCGGTCGCTCGCCAGCAAGATAACCCTGATATTCCTGGGCGGCGTGATCTTTTCCTACAGCATTGGCGCGCTCGTCGGCTGGTACATGTTCGTCGCTGCCGCCAGCGAACAATGGCTCAACCAGGCTCGCGTCAATTCGCAGATCGCCAGTGCCACGCTGCGCAGCATCTATACCTATGTCAGTGTCACCGCCGATACGGACGGACAGGTCACCGGCATATTGACCGATAAGCCGATCGGCGACGACGGATCCATTCTCGTTACCGGCTTCAATCCCAGCGACGTTCTCGCTCTCATCGGCGCGCAGACGAAAAATGCCGTCTGGCTTTTCCGTTATGACGAAGGCGATTCCGGTTTCAGACAGATCGCCGCGGCCTTCGACAACGCCACCGACGACGACGAGAAACCGCTCGCCACCGATCCCATCTTTTCCAGAGACGCAGTCGCCGCACGTTTTTCCACCGGTTTTGCCACCATCGGTGACTCCAGCCATTATATCGGCCTGTTACCGATCATCAGTACGGAAACGAAAAAACCCATCGGCGCCGTCGCCGTCAGCATCGGCCGTTCGGACGCGCTTTACGGCGCTCAACGCAAGCTGATCTATAATTCGCTCGCTGCGCTGATCGTGGTCCTGACCGTTACGGGCGTGCTTGTGACCGTCATTGCCCGGCATTTTCTCAAACCGGTCCCGGCACTGGTGCAGGCAACACTTCGGATCGCCCGCGAGGAAACCGACGTCGTCACGCCCTTTCAGGAAAGGCGGGACGAAATCGGCGATATGGCAACCGCCATCGAAACGCTGCGTGAGGCGGTTCTGGAACGCGGACGTCTGCGACAGATACGCGATATGGCGCAGCAGCTCGAACATATGGCCCATCACGATGCGCTGACCGGGTTGCCCAACCGCGTGCTGCTGATGAAGACGCTGGAAAACCGCCTGGAGCAATTGTCGGTGTCCGGCCAGCCCTTCAATGTCATGCTGCTCGATCTCGACCGCTTCAAGGCCGTCAATGACACGCTGGGGCATGCCGCCGGTGACGCCTTGCTGGTGGCAGTGGCTTCGCGTATTTCTTCCGTGCTCGCTGAAAATGACACGGTGTGTCGCCTCGGCGGCGACGAATTCGCGATCATACAACCGACAAACGGTGACTGTGAAAGCGATGCGGCGATGCTGGCCGCCCGGGTGGTGCATGCGGTCTCGCGCAGTTTCAGCCTGGAAGGCAGCGCCATCGGCATCGATACCAGTATCGGCATTGCCTGCGCACCGCGCCACGGCACATCCGCCACGCAGCTTCTGCAACATGCCGATCTTGGCCTTTACCGGGCGAAATCCATGGGCTGCGGTTATTTCGTGTTTTACGAACCGGGTATGGACATGGCGGCGCAGCACAAGCATGCGCTGGAAATAGACATGAAATCCGCACTCGAAAACCAGGAATTCGAGCTGCATTACCAGCCCGTGGTCAATCTGCAGAGCGGCCGCATCGTTGCTTATGAGGCACTGGCCCGCTGGCGGCATAGCAAACTCGGCCTCATCACCCCGGACCGCTTCATCACCCTTGCTGAAGAAAACAACTTCATCAAGCCGTTGGGCGAATGGGTGCTGGCGCAGGCTTGTGCGGATGCGATGAGCTGGCCGAAAGATATCCGGCTTGCCGTCAATCTGTCCGCCGTCCAGCTCTCCAATGACGATATCGTCCCTGTTGTCGACCGGGCGCTGGAAACATCCGGCTTCCCGGCCGAGCGGCTGGAACTCGAAGTGACGGAAACCGCGATACTGGAGCGCGACAGCAGCGCGAGAGCGTTGAAACTACTGAAGGAAAGAGGCGTCCGCCTCGCGCTTGACGATTTCGGCACCGGTTATGCCGGGCTCAGCACGCTGACGCATGTTGCCTTTGACAAGATCAAGATCGACCGCGAATTCGTCTCCGGCCTGCCCGCCAATCCCATGTGTTCGGCCATCGTCAACACCATCATCGACATGGCCGAGCAGATCGGCCTGAAGGTGACCGCCGAGGGGGTCGAAAACGACGAGCAGGTTGAAGCGCTGGAGCTTGCCGGATGCGACGAGGCACAGGGCTATTATTTTGCCGAGCCCGCACCGCTTGCCCACATTCTCAAGAACCGCGCCGTCATTGCTCCATCTCCGAAAAACGGTCCGGACATGGTTGGCCGTTCGACACGAAATGCCTATTGCCCGAAGCAGAAAGCGATTTGAGAAACCGGCCGCAGGCCAAAGGATATAAAATGCGCCTTCCAGTATTTTGCCTTTTACTCACATGCTTTGTTCCCGTTACACCCGTTGAAGCCGCCGGCGACGTCGACACGCTGCAGCGGATTGCCAAAACCGCAAAAATCCGCATCGGCTATCGGGAGGCGGAGCCGCCCTTCTCCTATCAACTGCCTGATGGTGAGGTCACCGGTTTCTCGACGGACCTCTGTCGAGCGATCAGTGAGGATATCCGCAGCAAGCTTAAACTCGACAAGATCGAGCTTGAATATGTCAAGGCAACGCCCGCGACCCGCTTCATCCTTGTTCGCAGCGGGCAGATCGACATTGAATGCGCCGCCACGACCAATAATAGCGAACGGCGCAAGATCGTCGATTTTTCCTATCCCAATTTCATGACCGCAACGCAGTTCCTCTCGCGCAAGCAGGACAATCTGAAAAGCCTTGCCGATCTCGCCGGAAGGTCCGTCACATCCGCCTCAGGCACCGTCAATATCGAACAACTCAACGCCGTGAACCGGGCGAAAAACCTCAATATCTCTGTCATGCCGACAAAGACCAACGAGGAAGCCTTCGAACTGGTGGTCGCGGGAAAGGCCTCCGCCTTTGTCATGGACGGTATATTGCTTGCGGCACTGGCAGCGACATCGGAGAAGCCTGACCTTTATGCGCTGTCGGAGGAAACGTTGAGCGCGCCTGAACCCTACGGCCTCGTGTTCCGGCGCAACGACCCGGCTTTTAAGGCGGCGGTCAATGAAAGCCTGAGACACATCTTCACGGGGCCGGATATTCACGGTCTCTATGAAAAATGGTTCACCAAACCCATTCCTCCAAATGGGATGAACCTGAACCTGCCGATGGCCGCATCACTCAAGCAGGCCTATGAGAACCCGAGCGAATACCAGGATTGAGAGCTTAAAGCGTCTATCTGCAATGATTTTCATGACGATGTTTTGACAGATTATTTTGCTGGAGATGAGCGATGCAGAGATCGACATTATGGCTTTTGTTTTTTTTCGTCAGTCTTCTGCCCGCCCAAGCGGCCAGCGACAGTGCTCAACCGCCGACGCTTGAAACGATTGCCAGAACCGGTACCATCAGGCTCGGTTACGCGGACCACAACGTACCCTTTTCCTATCTCGGAACAGGCCCGGAGCCGATCGGATACAGTATCGAGCTCTGCATGAGAGTGGCGGATTCCATCAAGAAAAAGCTGGACCTGCCGGAACTGAAGGTCGAGTTCGTCAAGCGCACTCCCAGCAATCGTATTACCCTTCTCAACGACGGCACGATGGACATGGAATGCGTGGCGAGCACGAACACGGAAGAAAGACGCAAGGCCGTGTGGTTTTCCTACAGCCACTTCATTACCGGCACGCGCTACGTGGCGCTGAAATCGAGCGGCCTGAACACCGTCGCCGATCTCGCCGGCCGAACGGTGGTCGTGACGACCGGAACCATCAATATCAGCCAGCTGAACGTCCTCAACCGAAGGCTGGGGCTGAATGTTGCTGTCCTGCAAAATGACAGCACCGAAGGCAGTTTCGAGATGGTGACGGAAAATCGTGCCTCGGCCTTCGTGATGGACGACATTCTTCTGCGGTCCTTCGTCGCCGGAACAGGCAGGCCGGAAGACTATGTCATATCAGACGAATATCTCGCCCCGCCACAGCCCTATGGCCTGATGCTGCGGCACGGCGACACCGGTTTCCGGGACGCCGTCAACGAAGCGCTGGGGCAAATCTATGCCAGCGGCGAAATCGAGACGATCTACAACAAATGGTTCAATTCACCGATCCCACCCAACGGCGTCAACCTCAAGCGCCCATTGCCCAGCGATCTGGCGGAGGTATTTAAACGGCCGGTCGATACGACGGCAAAATAGAAACAAAAACGCCGCCCGATAAAGGGCGGCTGGTATCTCGAAATGCCTTCAGGCAGCGCGCAGATCAGCACCGAGCGGAATTTCTACATCGATCTCGAGGATGGAGAAATGCTCATCCCGGTCCATCTTCACATGCACACGGTCGCCGTCTATCTGCACATGCTTGGCGATGACGGCTAGAATCTCTTCCCGCAGAATGGCGACAAGATCTGTTCCCGACGACGCCCTTTCGTGGGCGAGCAGCACTTGCAGACGTTCACGCGCAAGCGGCGCCGACTTCTGTTTGCGGAAGATAGCGAAGATGCTCATGCAGCCCTCCTTGCGAAGATCTTGGAGAAGATGCCACGCTTCTCGCCCGGTATAACGACCGGAATTTCCGCGCCGGAGAGGCGGCGGGCGGCGTCGAAATAGGCCTTGGCAGGCGGGCAGGCGGCATCCGCCAGCGTGACAGGTGCACCCACGTTGGAAGCGCGCAGCACATCCGTGCTTTCCGGAATGATGCCGAGCAGCGGAATGGAGAGGATTTCGAGAACGTCGTCGACCTTCAGCATGTCGCCGCGTTCGGCGCGGGCCGAATCGTAACGCGTCAGGAGCAGGTGCTTCTCCATCCGCTCGCCGCGTTCTGCCTTCAGCGTCTTGGAATCGAGCAGGCCGATGATACGGTCGCTATCGCGTACCGAAGAGACCTCCGGATTGGTGACGACGACGGCCACATCCGCATGGCGCATGGCCAGCGTCGCGCCGCGTTCGATACCGGCCGGGCTGTCGCAGATCACCCAGTCGAAGTGCTTCTTCAACTCATTGATGACCCATTCGACGCCTTCCGGCGTCAGGTTGTCCTTGTCGCGCGTCTGCGAGGCGGGCAGAAGGAACAGCGTCTCAAGGCGCTTGTCGCGGATCAGCGCCTGCGTGAGCTTGGCATCTCCCTGGATGACGTTGACGAGATCGTAAACCACGCGGCGTTCAGCACCCATGACGAGATCGAGGTTACGCAGGCCGACATCAAAATCGACAACCACGACCTTTTCCTTGTTCTGCGCCAATGCGGCGCCAAGCGCTGCGGTCGAGGTGGTCTTGCCGACCCCGCCCTTGCCGGAAGTTACAACGACTACCTTCCCCATATGGCTCTCTCCTGTTCCTGTGTTTATCTGTTATCAGCCGAGTTTCGCGGCCTTGATCGTATCGTTTTCCAGCCAGAGCTGAACGGGCTGGCCACGCAGCTTGTCGTCGATGTCCTCGGCCACCTTGTAGACCCCGTCGATGGCCAGAAGCTCCGCTTCAAGCTTGCGGCAGAAGATGCGTGCCGAAGTATTGCCGAGCGAACCGGCCATGGCCCGCCCGCGCAGCGCGCCGTAAATATGGACCGAACCACCGGCGATTATTTCCGCTCCAGAAGCAACCGAACCGATGACGGTCACGTCACCCTCGGGAAACATGATTGACTGACCGGAGCGCACCGGCTCGTTGATGACCAGCGACTGCACGACGGCGCGGACTTCGCCTGCGGCACGTGGTTTGTCTTCCGGCAATTCCGCAGCGGCCGTGACCGGCTCCACCTCGACATCGGAAGCTGGCTTGCCACCCTTCAGCGACGGCGGCATGCCCGGCTCAATCATCGACGGGCGAACACCCTCGATGCCCATGATACCGACATTGCGCTCCGTCAGCGCCGCCAGTAGTTCCTTCAGACCCGCTTTGTCGAGCGACAGTTCCGAGACGTCGAGAACAACCGGCCGCGACAGGAAGAAGCCGGCCGAACGGGCGGCCAGATCATCAAGCCTTTCCAGCCACTGATCGACCGGAGATTCGGGGGACAGGACGACCGCGAGGAAGGAGCGGCCTTTGATACGGATCGAACGCTGGTCTGTTAGCACTTTGGTCATCTTGGTAAACAAATCGTTGACAATTAGGTACCTCGAATATGGTTAACAAATGGTTAACGCGGGCCCTAAATGGGCGGAAGCGTTAAGAAAATTCCTCCGGAAATTCCTTTGCGAGGAACTTTCGAATCCCTCGCTACCCGTTTGATTACAAAACATTCTAAGCCCTATGAACGTCTATGATGACATCTCATCCTTGCAGGAGGCTGACGTATCGTCATCTCGGGCGTGTCACGTACAGAGCCCCGTGCCCACAACGCCATTCAATGGAATCGTGGCTGCCCGATTCTGGTACAAAGCGGCCTGCCGGCTGTTACGCCATTCGTCGACGCCTTGACCGGAAAACCGATTCCGTTCCGTATGTAGATACGATAGACACGGACTGCCCCAACAGTTCCAACGGAAGAATGAGATGCACAGCAAAGTCCCGTCGCAGACCCAGATTTTTTCGCAAGAGTTTGCGGCCTTCCTGTTCGACATGGATGGAACGCTGGTCAATTCGATCGCCGTCGTCGAGCGTGTATGGCGGGAATGGGCCGTTGCAAACGGCATCGAGCCGAATGCTTTCCTGCAGCGCATTCACGGCATGCGGGCATCGGAGGTGATCCGTCGCGAGGCAGTTCCCGGACTTGATGTGGATGCAGAGGCCGACGCAATATTGCGCGCCGAGATGGATGATGTGGACGGCATTATCCAGATACCCGGCGCAGCGGCCTTCCTTGCGTCTTTGCCCGCGGGAAAATGGGCAATCGTCACCTCAGCCGTGCGTGAGCTGGCGGAACGGCGGCTCGCCGCGGCCGGCATCACCCCTCCGCCCGTCATGATCTGTGCAGACGATGTGGTCAACGGCAAGCCAGATCCCGAGGGTTACCGGAAAGCCGCCGAGAAGCTCGGCGTGACGCCGGAAAGCTGCGTGGTCTTTGAGGACGCGCCCGCAGGCATTGAGGCGGGAGAACGCATGGGCGCCGCGGTGGTGGTCATCAACGTGACCCATTCCAACCCTATCGAAACGCCGCATCTTTCCATCGGCGGTTACGATGAGCTGGGTGTCGTGACTGACGAGAATGGTGGCCTGAAGCTGATCAGCGGCAAAGTCTGACGATCAGCCGCCGACCGGGCGACCCGCCTTCAAAAATAACCTATGAGCTTTTCCAAAACGGCTAATTGACAGCCTCGCATAAATGCGTCCTAATAAAATTGGTAAGACCATCTTACCGCTTGCGCGATTGGGGGGAGACCTTCGCGCTGGGAGGGACAGTATGTTTGTGGCTCTGGAGCCGCGCCGCCTTTATCGGCTGGTTGCGGAACAAATTCGCTTGCTCATCGAAGGCGGGGAGCTGACCGAAGGTCAGCGCCTGCCGGCGGAACGGGACCTTGCCGAACGCTTCGGCGTATCGCGCCCCACTGTTCGTGAAGCGCTTATCGTTCTGGAAGTGGAAGGCCACATCCATATTCGCATGGGTTCGGGCGTCTACGTAAGTGCAACCGGCAAACAGGCCAGGGAAAAGCCGCCGGTGCCGGATGCCCATGGGCCGTTCGAAATCCTGCAGGCGCGCTGCATCATCGAAAGCGCGATTGCGGAAGAAGCCGCGCGGCTCGCCACGCCGCAATGCATCGTCAAACTGGACGACATTATCGAGCGCATGGCCGGCGCCCTCGACAATTCGCCACAGGCGCTCAATCTCGACCGGGCCTTCCACACCGCGATTGCCGATATAATCGGAAATTCGGCACTGAACCGCTTTACCGGCCTGATCTATGACGAACGCAGCCTTTCGCCCTATTTCCAGAAGCTCGCCAGCTATTTCGAGGGTCCGCATACATGGATCCTCGCGGTCCAGGAGCACCAGGTGATCCGTGACGCCATTGCCGCCAACGACCCGGAAGGTGCGCGTGAGGCGATGCGACAGCATCTGACGCTGTCGCAAAAGAGATTTTCCGAAAGTTTCGGGGAGGAAACGATCGGAGAAGAGTAACCGCGCCACAACCGGCGACGGGAAAAACAGAAATCTGGCTTTAATTCGGGAGGAGTTAAGAATGAAAATCAGATTGTCGACTTTGATGGGCGCAACAGCCGCCATCTTGCTTTCCGCCTTGGCGGCACAGGCGCAGACCACGCTGAAATGGGCGCATGTCTACGAGACCTCCGAACCGTTCCACACCGATTCGGTCTGGGCGGCGGAAGAGATCGCCAAGCGCACCGAGGGCCGCTACAAGATCGATGTCTTTCCGGCCTCCCAGCTCGGCAAGGAAGCCGATATCAATCAGGGCCTGAAGATCGGTACGGTTGATATCATCATTTCCGGCTCGAGCTTTGCAGCGCGTGACTTCAAGCCGATCGGCGTCACCTACTTCCCCTATATCTTTCGCGACCCGAGCCATCTAATCGCCTATACCAAAAGCGATATCTTCAAGCGGCTCGCCAAAGGTTATGAGGACAAAACCGGCAACCACATCGCCGCCGTCAGTTATTACGGTACGCGCCACACCACCTCGAACAAACCGATCGCCACCTGCGCGGATATGGCCGGGCTGAAGATGCGCGTTCCTGACGTTCCCGCTTATCTCGCCATGCCGCGCGCCTGCGGCGCGAACACCACGCCGATTGCTTTTGCGGAAGTCTATCTGGCGCTTCAGAACGGCACCGTCGATGCGCAGGAAAACCCGCTGACAACCATCGAGGCGAAGAAGTTCTTCGAAGTGCAGAAGAACATCGTGCTCACGGGCCATATCGTCGATCACCTCAACACGGTGGTCTCCAAGAACCTGTGGTCCAAGCTGTCAGATGAAGACAAGAAAATCTTCACCGAAGTCATGCAGCAGGCTGCAGAGCGCACCACAAAGACCATCGATGAACGCGAGAAAAGCCTTGTGGAAGACTTCAAGAAGCGCGGCCTGACGGTCGCTGAAGTCGACAAGGCCGACTTCGAAAAGAACGTCATCGAAAAAGTGAAGTTCGAGGACTTCGGTTACGACAAGGCCGACTGGGAAGCCATTCGCGCCGTCAAGTGAGCCAAGATCCGGTGCGGCCCCGTTGCCGCACCGCCCTTTCTCTCCAGACGGGATATCTCAATGTCGCAGGAAATCCATACTCAGGTCACGCCTGAGGAACTCGCCCATACGTTCGATGAGGCGCCGCCGGAGGTCGATCTCAAGGTCTATTCATTCGAGGACTGGGTCACGCTTGGCCTTTTCTGGCTGATGACGGGCTGCGTGTTCCTCCAGTTCTTCACCCGCTATGTGCTCAACGACAGTTACGCTTGGACCGAAGAAATCGCCGTCAACTGCCTGATCGGCGTGGTGTTTTTAGGTTCGGCCATGTGCGTGCGCATGTCGCGCCACATCCAGGTTGATGTGCTTTATCATTATGTGCCGCCGCAGGTGGCCCGCGCCATGTCGATCCTTGTCGATGTGCTGCGGATCCTGTTCTTCGCCTACACCTCATGGCTGATGTGGCGTTATCTGGAAATCGTCGCGGATGAGGAGATGGTCACCGTGGCGCTGCCGCGCAATATCGTTTTCTACACGGTTCTGGCCGCTTTCGTTCTGATGTTCTTCCGTTCGGTGCAGGTCTTCATCGCCAATATGCAGCGCGGTTATTCCGTTCTGGAACGGCCCGAAGAATTCCAGAGCGCGGAGGATTGATCAGATGCTGCTTCTCATCGGCTCATTTCTTCTATTGATGCTGATCGGCCTGCCTGTCGCCATCTCCATGGCTTCAGCGTCGCTGCTCTACATCGTTTTTTACAACGTCGCGCCCGATATCATCGCGGCGCAGCGCCTGATCGCAGGTGTGGAAAGCTTCCCGCTTCTGGCCGTTCCCTTCTTCATCCTAGCCGGCAACTTGATGAATACGGCAGGCGTGACAGGACGTATCTATTCCTTCGCCGTGGCACTCGTCGGCTGGATGAAGGGTGGTCTCGCCCAGGTCAACATCATCGGTTCGGTGATCTTTTCCGGCATGTCGGGCACGGCACTTGCCGATGCCGCCGGCATCGGCACCATCGAAATCAAGGCCATGAAGGACCACGGTTATCCGGTCGAAGCGGCCGTCGGCGTCACTGCCGCTTCCGCAACGCTCGGCCCGATCTTCCCGCCATCGCTGCCCTTCGTCATCTACGGCATGATGGCCAATGTCTCCATCGGAGCATTGTTCATGGCAGGCATCATTCCCGGCGTCGTCATGACGCTTTTGATGATGATCACGGTTGCCGTCTTCGCCTATGTCAAAGGCTGGGGCTCCGATACGCCGTTTAACCTCAGAACCATTTTCGGCGCGTCACTGGAAGTCCTTATCGTCATGATGGTGCCACTCGGCATCTACATCCTCACGGCGCTCGGCCTGTCGCTCAACCTGTCGATCCTGATCGTGCTGGTCATCCTGCTCGCCTGCGACTGGTATTTCGACTTCTCCGCCGTGATGGCGCTGATGACGCCCGTGATCCTGATCGGCGGCATGACCATGGGCTGGTTCACACCGACGGAAGCAGCCGTCGCGGCCGTTCTCTGGTCACTGTTCCTCGGCCTCGTCCGCTATCGCACGATGACCTTCAAGACGCTGGCGAAATCGACCTTCGACACAATCGAAACCACCGCATCGGTGCTCTTCATCGTTGCGGCTGCCTCGGTTTTCGCATGGCTGCTGACCGTCAGCCAGGCAGCGCAGCTTCTGTCGGCGGCGATCCTGACGATCACGGACAGCAAGTGGATTTTCCTAGTGCTGGTCAATCTGCTCATGCTGTTCGTGGGCTGCTTCCTCGATACGATTGCGGCCATCACCATCCTCGTGCCGATCCTTCTGCCGCTGGTGCTCCAGTTCCATATCGATCCGGTGCATTTCGGCCTCATCATCACCCTCAACCTGATGATCGGATTGCTGCATCCGCCGCTCGGCATGGTGCTGTTCGTGCTCTCGCGCGTGGCGAAACTCTCCGTCGAACGCACGACCATGGCCATCCTGCCGTGGCTGGTGCCGTTGTTCGTGGCGCTACTGCTGATCACCTTCGTTCCGGCCATCACCCTGTGGCTGCCGACCGAGATGGGCCTGATCCGCTGACGTAAACATCATTGCCCGCGCGGTTCGCCGCGCGGGTTCATCATTCCATATCCAGACATGAGGGCATCGTCATGCAGACACGCGTGGCACGTCTATACGGTGAGAAGGACATTCGCGTCGAGACGCAGGATCTCGCTGAGCCGGGACCCGGCGAAGTGCTGCTCGCCATGGCGGCGGGCGGCATCTGCGGCTCCGATCTTCATTATTATCAGGATGGCGGTTTCGGCCCGGTCAGGGTGCGCGAACCGATCATCTCCGGGCATGAGGCCTCCGGCCATGTGCGGGCGCTGGGGGAAGGCGTCAGCGGGCTCGCCATCGGTCAGCTCGTCGCCGTCAATCCCTCGCAACCCTGCGGCCATTGCCAGTTCTGCCTGAAGGGCCAGCCTATCCACTGCCTTGAGATGCGCTTCATGGGCAGCGCCATGCGCCTGCCGCACGAGCAGGGCATGTTCCGCGACCGGCTGGTGGTTCGCGCAAAACAATGCGCAGCATTTTCAAACGCGACCTCGCCCGCCGAGGCCGCCTGCACCGAACCACTTGCGGTCTGTCTCCATGCCGTCGCCCAGGCTGGCGATCTTACCGACGCGAAGGTACTGGTGACGGGAGCCGGCCCGATCGGCCTCTTGACCATCGCCGCCGCCCGACATGCGGGCGCAAGTATCATCGTCGCAACCGATCTGACCGATGCGGCGCTGGAGCGAGCGCCGGCCATGGGCGCGGACCGCACGATCAATGTCGCGAAGGACGCCGAGGCGCTTTTGCCCTATCAGGATAACAAGGGTTATTTCGACGTCATTTTCGATTGCTCCGCCGCTGGCCCCGCGCTCCGCACTGCCTTTGCCTGCGTGCGCCCGCGCGGCACCATCGTGCAGGTGGGCGTCACCGGCGACATCACCATTCCGCTCAATGCGCTTGTCAGCAAGGAAATCGTCTGGCGCGGTTCGCAGCGCTTTCATGATGAATTCGCCGTCGCCGCCGGGCTTATCTCAACGCGCAAGATCGATGTGCGGCCGATCATTTCCCACAGTTATCCGCTGGCCGAGGCGAAGGCCGCATTCGAGCAGGCCGGAGACCGCTCCGCCGCCTGCAAGGTGCAACTGACATTTTCCGCAGACTGATATTTGAGGGTTTAAGATGAGACATACATGGCGCTGGTTCGGCCCGGTCGACAAGGTCACCGTTCAGGATGCGGCTCAGGCGGGTGCGGAAGGCATCGTCAGCGCGTTGCACCATATCGCCACCGGCGATGTCTGGCCGGTGGACGAAATCACCAAACGGCATGAGGCGATCAACGCCGGCGGGCTTTATTGGGACGTGGTGGAAAGCGTGCCCGTCTCCGAAGATATCAAGACCCAGACCGGCGACTGGAAAACCCACGTCGCCAACTGGCAGGAAACCCTGCGGCGCCTCTCCGCCTCCGGCATCCGCACCGTCTGCTATAATTTCATGCCGGTGCTGGACTGGACCCGTACCGACCTGCGCTGGGAAACCAGATACGGCGCAAAGGCGATGCGCTTCGATCTTTCCGATTTCGCCGCCTTCGACATTCATATTCTGAAACGTCCAGATGCCAGGGCAGACTACCCGGATTGGCTGCTGGAGGAAGCGGCGAAACGCTTCGCCGAGATGCCCGACACAAAAATCACCGCGCTGTCGCGCAATATCGGCGCTGGCCTGCCCGGCTCGGCGGATGGCTATACCCTTCCGGAACTCCTCGAAAAACTGCGCTCCTATCACGGCGTCAACCGTGAAAGGCTGCAGCAGAACCTGATCGACTTCCTCTCCGAGGTGACCCCAGTTGCCGAAGACGTCGGCATTAACATCTGCGCCCATGGCGACGATCCGCCATGGCCCCTGCTCGGCCTGCCGCGTATTCTCTCAACAGAGGCGGATTACGCTCATATGCTGTCGCAGGTCGACAGCCGCGCCAACGGCGTCACGCTCTGCACCGGCTCTCTCGGCGCGCGCGCGGATAACGACCTGCCCTTTATCGCCAGCCGTTTTGCCGATCGAATCCATTTCGTGCATCTGCGCAATGTGACGCGCGAGACCGATACCGTGCCCTGCTCCTTCTTCGAGGACGAACATCTTGAAGGCGGAACTGACATGGTGGCCGTCATCGCTGCCCTCATCACCGAAGAAGCCCGTCGACGCGCCGAGGGCCGTGAAGACCACACCATTCCGATGCGGCCGGATCACGGGCAGGAAATCCTTGACGACCTGACGCGCGGCGCGCAGCCCGGTTACCCCGCCGTCGGCAGGCTGAAGGGGCTGGCGGAACTGCGCGGCATCGAGCGGACGCTGTCACACAGCCGCTTCGGTCTCGCGAATGGGAATGGCTAATCGGAACTGGCCGCCGGGGATGTGTCAGCCTGCGGCCATCTTCGCCCGAAACATGAGGTATGAATAGGTGGCCAATCCGCCGGCAACAGCCCCAGCGGCCTTCACGGCTGCGTCGGTCAGATGCGGATGGCGTGTGGGAGACAGGAATTGCAGCGCCTCGATGCCGAAAGCCGCTACGATACCGGCAGCGATGATGGCTAGCCAGTAACGCGGATAGGCAAGCACGAATGCCGCCGCGCAGACGGCAAATGCGCCGGCGCGATCAATACTGACCGTCGTCAACGTATGTGGCCTCAGCCCAATGGGGCTGACAGTCACGATTACGATCAGCAGTAGAAGCGACCAGGCAACATATTTCGGAAATCTGTTTGTCATCATGGCGTCACAATAGAGCGTCGACCGAGGAAACGGAAGCGCGTCTTTTTCACGCCCCGCCCAATTAATCACACTTTTCGGTCAGATAGTTGAAAAACCGGCTTTCGCAAAGGCCTCGCACGGGCTAAGGCAGAAGGCAACCGGGCGAGGATCGCGGCTGATGGCGCTTATGCTGTCGCCCTTCGGTTCATGTCACGGTGTCGGGTGGGTTTTCCACACAGGATCAGATTTTCAGGGAAGAGCACAATGAGTTTCAAGCCGCACGGCAAACATCTGGTTGCAGGAGAATGGGTCGAAACGGAAGCAAAATTCCGCAGCGAGCCTGCACATGGCGAGGCTTTCGATTTTTCGGTCGGCACCGTCGATCTGGTGAACAAGGCTGCGGAAGCCGCCGAAGAAGCCTTCTGGAGCTACGGTTACACCACCCGAGAAGAGCGCGCCGCCTTCCTCGACACCATTGCCGATGAGATCGAAGCACGCGCCGACGCCATCACCGAAATCGGCTCGTCCGAGACCGGTCTGCCGGCTGGACGCCTGCAGGGCGAACGCGGCCGCACCGTTGGCCAGTTGCGTCTTTTCGCCTCGCACATCCGCAAGGGCGACTATCTAGACCGCCGCCATGACGAAGCGCTGCCGGATCGCCAGCCGCTGCCGCGCCCGGATATCCGGCTGATGCAGCGCCCGATCGGCCCTGTCGCCGTTTTCGGCGCGTCGAACTTCCCGCTCGCCTTCTCCACGGCCGGTGGTGACACCGCTGCGGCTCTGGCTGCCGGTTGCCCTGTTGTCGTCAAGGGCCACTCCGCGCATCCCGGCACCGGCGAAATCGTTGCCGAAGCTGTTCTCGCCGCCGTCAAGAAGCACAATCTGCATCCCGGCGTCTTCTCGCTGATCCAGGGCGGTCGTCGCGATGTCGGCTCCGCGCTCGTCCAGCATCCGCGCATCAAGGCGGTCGGCTTCACCGGCTCGCTCGCTGGCGGTCGTGCGCTGTTCGATCTCTGCGCCCAGCGCCCCGAGCCGATCCCCTTCTTCGGCGAACTGGGTTCGGTCAACCCGATGTTCCTGCTGCCGGAGGCCGTTGCCGCCCGTGGTGAAGCCATCGCCAAGGGTTGGGCGGGTTCGCTGACCATGGGTGCGGGCCAGTTCTGCACCAACCCCGGCATCGCCGTCATCCTCTCCGAGCAGGCGGATGCGGTTGCTGAAACCGCACGTGCCGCTCTTTCCGAAGTTGGCCCGCAGGTCATGCTGACAGACGGTATCGCCGCTGCCTATCGTGATGGCCGCGACCGCATCGCTGCCGGAAACGGCGTGCGCGACGTTCTGACCACCACCTGCAACCTGCGCAATGCCACGCCTTACCTGTTCCGCGTCTCGGGCAAGGACTGGGTTGCAAACCATGCGCTTGCCGAAGAAGTCTTCGGACCGCTCGGCCTGATCGTGACTGTTGATAGCACCGAAGAAATGTTGGAAGTTGCCAAGAGCTTCGAAGGCCAGCTAACGGCAACCATGCATCTCGATGCAGGCGACGCCGAACTTGGCCGCAAGCTGCTGCCGATCCTGGAGCGCAAGGCGGGCCGCGTTCTTGCCAACGGTTTCCCAACCGGCGTGGAAGTTTCCGAAGCCATGGTTCACGGTGGCCCCTACCCGGCCTCCACGAACTTCGGTGCGACCTCTGTCGGCACCATGTCGATCCGCCGCTTCATGCGTCCGGTTTCCTATCAGAACATTCCTTCGGACGTTCTGCCGGAAGACATTCGCTAAAAAAAGGGGGAGGCGCTCACACGCCTCCCCTGTTCTTCGTCTAACCCATAGTCTCAGGCAGACTGCACCGCCTGTATCTTCTCTATACCCCCAACGATGCCGGCGAAATCTTGCCAGACGCCCTGAGCGCCCTTGCGCCATTCATCCAGCGCTTCCGGCTGCAGCACCTTGCCACCCTTGGACAGCGCAAGCTCAACGGACTTCGTTTCATCTTCAACGATCAGCTGGTTGAAGTACTTCGCGCCTTCGCTAGAAGCCTCCGACAGCACCTTCTTTTCTTCGTCGTCCAGCTGGTTCCAGAAAGTCGCACCGTAATAAACGACGCCTGAGGCCCAGATGTGACCGGTTTCGGTCAGATAGGGCACGACCTCGTAAAGCTTGAAGCCGGCATAGGCGGATTTGGTGAGGTCCATGGCGTCGGCCACGCCGGTCGCCAGCGCATTATAGGTCTCTGTTATCGGGATACCAACCGGCGTCGTGCCGAAGGCGCTCCACAGCTTGGTGTGCAGCGGGCTCTGGATGACGCGGATCTTCTTGCCTTCCAGCTGCTCCGGCCGGGTTACCGGCTCCTTGGTCAGAAGATGGCGTGCGCCGTAATTGATGAAATCGGCGGCGATGAATTGCTGGGCGGCGAGCTTTGTCTTCAGATCAGTGCCGGTCTCGCCCGTCACCACCTTGCGCACATGGTCGGCATCACGGAACAAGAAAGGCAGATCGAGAATCTGCAACTCCGGCACCCAGCCGGAAAGCGAGGAAACGGTGGAAAGGCTGGCCTGCACCGAGCCGAGACGACTGTTTTCCGCCACTTCCTTTTCTCCGCCCAGAGCACCGCTCTTGACGATGTTGAAGCGGAAACGCCCCGGAAGCTTTGCCTCCACCAGCTCGCTGATCTTCACCCAGATTTTCGTCTCCGGCTTATCGTCGGCAAACAGCGAGGCAACGGTAATATTGCGAGTTCTAGCATTTGCCGTGCGCACGAAGGCGGGAGCGGCCAGCGTGGCGGCACCGACGGCGGAAAGTTTCAGGAGATTGCGGCGATCGATAATAGTCATGAATAAAACCCCGGTTTTAGAAAATAATGGCCCAGGCGCAGAGAATGGCAAGGGAGACGAGAAGCGAGACGAGATAGGGAACGACGGCCCGGAAAAGCGCTGTCGCCGGAATGCGGGTGACGCCGCTGACCACGAAGATCAGCATGCCGAGCGGCGGTGTCAGGCCGTGGATCATCAGATTGACCACGAGGATCACGCCGAAATGGATCGGATCGATGCCGGCTGCCACGGCAGCGGGCAATAGGATAGGCCCGAACAGCAGGATCGCGGCACCGATATCCAGCACCAGCCCGACCGCGAGCAGAATGAGGTTTGAAAGCAGAAGCACCGCAATCTTGCTGCCGCCCAGCAACGTCACGAAATCCGTGACGAGGCCGGAGACATTGTCCACCGCCAGCAGGAAGGCGAAGGGGCCAGCCGTGCCGATCAGGAGGCCAATCGCCGCAGCCTCACCCGCCGACTGGCGGAAGGTTGCGAAAATGCGGCCCGCGCCCAGCCGATAACCGAAGCCGAGAAACAGCGTGTAGAGCGCCGCAAGAGCCGCCGCCTCCGTGGTGGTGACAACGCCGATGCGGATGCCGACCACCACGATGACGCCAAGCCCGAAGGCAGGTATGGCGGCCACGGCCGAGCGCCAGCGTTCGCTGCCTGTCGCGCGCGGTAGGGTATCGACGCTGCGCACGCTGAGATGGATTGCCACCGCAAGGCAGATCGCCATCAGCCCACCGGCGAAGAAACCACCGACCAGCAGCGAGCCGACAGACAGATTGGTGGCTGTTGCGAGGATGAGAAAGGCGATGGATGGCGGAATGACATTGTCCAGCACCGAGGTGGCGGCAATGATCGCGCCTGCCTGTGCCGGTGGATAACCGCGTTTCACCAGTTCCGGCTGAAAGGTGGAAGCGCCGAAGGCGGCATTGGCGACCGAGGAGCCGGATGCGCCGGAAAACAGCACGCTGGTCAGAAGCGTTGTCTGCGCCAGCCCTGCACGCCGATGGCCAACCATAGAAGAAGCGAAACGGACAAGTTGGTTGGCGACGCCCGATTCCGTCAGCAGGCTTCCGGCCAGCAGGAAGAAGGGAATGGCCAGCAGCAGGAATTTCGACATGCCCGTCACCGTCGAGGACACGATGGCCGGTTCCGGCAGGGTGCTGCCGAAGGCGATCGCCACATAGGCGGCGGCAAGGAAGGCATGGGCGAGCGGTGCGGCCAGAACCAGCCCCACGGCCGCCGTCAGCGCCAGAAACAGGCTCGGCGGCAGGCTCGTATCGATAAACAGTTCCGGCAAGCCGACATAAGAAACGACCGCAATGGCGACGGAGAGCAGAGCGGCAAGCGCCTTGCCTTCACCGACCCGCTGAAGCGCCAGATAGACAAAAATCAGCGCGCCGCCTGCACCGAGAAAACCGAAGCGCACCCATTCCGGCAGACCCAGCGTTGGCGACGTGCCGCCCAGCATGGCCGCAATCTCCACCCCGCCGAAGGCGAGGATGAGAGCTGCGACGAACGAAAAGGCATCGGCCAGAACTTCGGTTGCGGCATGAAAGCGTTCCGGCAGGAAGCGCACGAATACATCCAGCCGCATGGCCAGCGCGCTCTTGAGGCTGAGTGGCGCGCCGACCGCGATCATCGCCACATTGAGCCAGATGCCCAGATCTTCCGCGCCGATGAAGCCGGTGTGAAACAGATAACGCAGCGCGACATTGACCAGCACCACCACCAGAAGCGTCGCAAGGATGGCGGCGGCGACTGCGCCGAGCGCCTTGTCCAGAACGGCAAGCACCCGTTCGGCTAGGCGTTGTGGACCCAGGCGCCGTTGCGCGATTGTTGTTGCCGGACTTGCCGTCATGTTGTTCTTCTCCACTCCCGTACCATGCTCAGGAAGCCTTGGTCGAAAGGTCGCGGTCGAACAGGGTCGACCAGGTGAATTGTTTCGCCGCTGACACTTCCCGCGATACATCGAGACGTGGCAGGACCTTTTCGCCGAAGCGGAAGGCTTCCTCCAGCAATGGCATGCCCGAGAGGATAAAGGTGTTCACACCCGCTTTCTTATAGGCCTCCAGCGTGCGGATCACCGTATCCGGCGAACCGACAATCGCGGTTCCCGGGCCCGGACGGACAAGTCCGATGCCGGCCCAGAGATTTGGCGCGATTTCCAGATCGCGCAGGTTTTCCGGCTTCTGCCCGCCGTGCATCGCCGTCATGCGCTGCTGGCCGACGGAATCGGTCTTGCCGACAAAACGCTGGTTGGCGGCAATCGCGCGCTCATCCATGCGCCCGTAAAGGTCGGCGGCAGCGGCCCAGGCCTCTTCATCGGTATCACGCACGATGACATAGAGCCGAATACCATATTCCAGTTCGCGGCCAAGCTGTTCCGCCCGCGCCTTGACGAGATCGACCTTCGCGCCGATCTGATCGGGCGTTTCACCCCAGGAGAGGTAGGTCTCGACATGTTTCGCCGCAACTTCGATGGCCTTGTCCGAAGAACCGCCGAACCACAAGGGCGGCGGCTCGATGCCCTGCCCCACCGGCAGTGCGAGTTTCGCGCCCTCGGTCTGGAAATGCCGCCCCTTGAAATCCACCGTCTCGCCGGCGAAAAGCCGGTGCCAGATCTGCAGATATTCATCCGCCATATCGTAGCGTTCGTCATGCGGCATGGTCATGCCGTAAGCGCCGAGCATCTTGGCATCACCAGAGACGACATTGATCAGCAGGCGTCCACGCGAAAACTCCTGAAGTGTCGCCGCCATCTTGGCAAGCAGGGTTGGGGCGATCAGCCCGGGATGGATGGCCACCAACAGCTTCAGCCGCTCCGTATGCGAGAGCAGTGCGCCCGCCAGAACCCAGACGTCATGCGCGCCGGTGGCAAACAGCGCGCCGGTATAACCCAGCTGATCGTAAGCCAGTGCCAGCTGCCTGTAATAACCGAGATCGACCTTACGGGAGCCTTCCGGCTGCCAGGGATAGGCGCCGTCGGGCGCGCACATGTACCAGAAAACGTTCATCTGTCGCCTCCGACGCTGGCTGATTGTGGGGCCGTTCTTTGCCCGGTCTGAACCGGTAGAGAGAAATGGCCGTGCCTGTAAAGCGTATCGGCCTCCTCCTGCTGTTCGGCAAGGATATTTTTAGTGGCGGGCACCACGGAAAGATCGCGCGAGCGCAGCACCTTCGCCCAGGATGCCGCATCGCCCTCGCTGCCTGGCTCGGCGGCGAGCAGCGCTGCAGCCTTGTCGATATCCGCCATGACGGCGCGGCCGACGCGGTCCAGCTCGGCCGCAATTGCCTGTCGTGTCTCCTGCGCTATATTGTGACGCGCCAGCGTCCAGAACAGCGAGCGGTTGGGAATGGTGGAGCCGCAACGGACCAGAAGGCTGATCTCCTCATGGGTCAGAGCCTTTTCCAGCCGTGGCGACATCGTTACCCAGGCATCGACGCGGCCTTCCACGAGGTCGAGCAGGCTGTCGCTGTCACCGCTTTCAATCCGCGCCACATCCGAAAGACCAAGACCCGCCCCTTCCAGGCTGCGCGCCAGCAGATAGGTGTGAAACGACCCGTCGATCAGCGAGATGCGCTTTCCCTGGAGATCCCCGGCAGAGCGGATCGGGCTGTCGCGCCGCACGAGGATCGCGCCATTCGCCGGCCTCGGGGCCGAGGCTGCGATATAAGCTGCGGAAAGCCCGCGCGCATCCGCCTCGATGGGCGGCGTCGAACCCGTACCGCCGAAATGGATTTCGCCTTTTTCCAGCAGCGCCGCTGTATCGCGCCCTTCGCGATAGGCCACGAATTCCGGGTTAAATTGCTCGAAAGCGCCGGGCCAGAGCCGGGCGAGCCATAAATGCAGATTGTTGGGATGGACCCCGATTTTCATGTGGACACCTCATTTCGCAGTCAATCTACTTTTTTATAGAATGTTTTCGAGAAACGTTTTGGCGATCCTCGGCCGGAAAGCGAAAGAGAAATCTACTAACCCTGTAGATTTTAAAAATTCTGAAGCCGACTAAAATCGACCGACATCAAGCCATTGAAATTTATCGCTATACACTTTACTTTTTTATAGTCTGAAACAGGGACCAGTAGTGTGACAAAACCGGTTTCCAATCTCATCTGCCGCAGCGTGGTGGAAGCGAGCGAGCTTTTGAAGCTTGTCGCCAACGCCAACCGTCTGGCCATCGTCTGTTACCTCATGGAAACGGAAGCGTCCGTTTCCGCGTTGGAATATGAACTCGGCATCCAGCAGCCAACGCTTTCGCAGCAGCTTGCCGAATTGCGCGATGCCGGTGTGATCGAAGGCTCACGGGAAGGCAAGGCGGTGATCTATCGTGTCACCGATCGGCGTATCGTTGAGCTGGTTCTGACATTACGCGGTCTCTACACGGACCTTTCCGATGTGACCGGCAAGAAAGGCAGAAGGGCTTTGCCGCTGGATGAGGCAATGTTCGACTAGCATGATCGACCTTTACACCTGGATCACGCCCAACGGACTTAAAATCTCGATTGCACTGGAAGAACTTGGCCTGCCCTATTGCAGCCACGCCATCGACATCGAAAAGGGCGAGCAGTTCGCGGCTGAATATACCCGCATCAACCCCGCCTCAAAAATTCCGGCAATCGTGGATACGGACAACGGCACCGTCCTGACGGAATCGAACGCGATCCTCCTCTATCTCGCCGAAAAGGCCGGGACGCTTCTGCCCGCCTCTACCGCTGAGCGACTGACAGTCACCGAATGGCTGATGTGGCAGACTGCCAATTTCGGCCCGACACTCGGTTATGCCCATTATTTCCTGACTTATAATGCAGGAGAGGCCCCCTTTGCCGAGACGCGTTTCGCCGCGGATGTGGAGCGCCTGTATCGGACATTGAACGACCGTTTAACGGGGCGGGAATATGTGGCGGGGGATTTTTCCATCGCCGATATCGCCATCTGGCCATGGGTCTCGCGTTTCGCGCGCCACAAAATCAATCTCGATGATTTTTCGGCGGTACAGCGGTGGTATCGCCAGCTTGGACAGCGGGAAAGTTTTAAGCGCGGTTATCGCGTACCCTTCGCAACGTCGGATGTACCGGGGCTTTAACTGGCGACGAGATGGCCGGGTGAAACCTCGCGATATTCACGTGGCTTGACGACATAATCAACGGCGCGGATCGGGCTTTTCAGTTCATCATTCGCCGCACCCCGCCGCGTATTGCGTCGGTCCGGATCCGGCACCGGCACGGCCGCCATCAGCTTGCGGGTATAGTCATGCTGCGGATTGTCGAAGACAGCAGCACGCGGGCCGATCTCGACGATCTCACCGAGATACATCACCGCCACCCGGTGGCTGACGCGTTCCACCACAGCCATGTCATGGGATATGAACAGGAAAGCAAGATCGAGGCTTTGCTGCAAGTCCAGCATGAGATTGATGACCTGCGCCTTGATCGAGACATCCAGCGCCGAGACGCTTTCATCAGCGACAATCACCTTCGGCTGCAATGCCAACGCGCGGGCGATGCAGATGCGCTGCCGCTGGCCGCCGGAAAATTCATGCGGGTAACGCGCCGCCATATCGGGCGAGAGCCCGACCTTTTCCAGCATATCGGCCACCACATCCTTCGCTTCGCGGGCATTGCCCATGCGGTGTTCGAGAAAAGGTTCGGCAATCGCCGCACCCACCGTCATGCGCGGATTGAGCGAGGCGAAGGGGTCCTGAAAGATCATCTGCACCGTCTTGCGCATCTCGCGCATGCCGGACTTATCGAGAGCCAGAATATTCTGGCCATTGACCATCACCGAGCCGGCATCCGGCTCGATCAGCCGCATGATGGCGCGACCAGTCGTCGACTTGCCGCAACCGCTTTCGCCAACCAGCGACAATGTTTCCCCAGCTGTCAGATCAAAGGACACATTCTCCACAGCGTGAACGCGACCGCTGAGCCGCCCCAGCAGGCCGGAGTGAATGTCGAAACGCTTGGTCAGCCCCTCCACCTTCAGCACCGGCTGAGCGCTGGCGTCAACGGTATCGGCCGGGCGCGCCGGTTCCTGCGTTTCCCCCGTGGTGGTGTTGACGATGGGAAAGCGCAGCGGTCTTTCCTCACCCGTCATGGAACCCAGAACCGGAACGGCAGACAAGAGTGCGCGTGTATAGGGATGTTTGCCGCGGTGGAAGATATCCGCCGTCGCGCCGACTTCCACCTGCTCGCCGCGATACATGACCACCGTACGGTCGGCGATCTCCGCCACCACGCCCATGTCATGGGTGATGAACAGGACGGAGGTGCCCTCCTCTTCCTGAAGCGTCTTGATGAGGTCGAGAATCTGGCCCTGAATGGTCACATCAAGCGCCGTCGTCGGCTCGTCGGCGATCAAGAGCTTTGGCCGGGAAGCGAGCGCCATGGCGATCATCACGCGCTGGCGCATGCCGCCGGAGAAGCGGTGCGGATATTCATCGAAACGTGAGGCGGCCGAGGGGATGCGGACCTTTTCCAGCAGGCGGATCGTTTCGGCTCGTGCATCAGCTTTCGACATCGGCTGATGACACAACAGGGCTTCGGAAATCTGGTCGCCGATGGTGAAGAGCGGATTGAGACTGGTCATCGGCTCCTGGAATATCATGGCGACTTCATTGCCCCGGACCTGCCGCATGGCGTCTTCGGAAAGTGACAGCAGGTTGCGACCGCCGAGCAGAATTTTGCCCTCGACCCTGCTGCTTTCTTGATCCAGCAGCCGCATGATGGAGAGCGATGTCACGCTTTTGCCCGAACCGCTTTCACCGACGATCGCGACCGTCTCGCCCGGCCCGACATCAAAGGAAATATCACGCACCACGGGTTTCCAGCCGCCATCCACGTGAAAGGACGTGGTAAGATTGCGGACGGAAAGCACGGCATCTTCGTCACCGAACGGTGCTGCCTGCGGCATGGTCATGATCGTTCCCTTTTCTTTATTCTGGTTTCAATGCTAGGGCGGGCAGTTGCCGCGAGTTTCTTCTCCCCAAGGGGGAGAAGGTGGCCCGAAGGGTCAGATGAGGGGGCAACGTTAGCGATTGACAGCACCCTTGCCCGCCTCATCCCGCTGCCGCGACCTTCTTCCCGGCGGGGAGAAGAAGCTCGCGGCACCCGCTCGTTCCATATGCAGTCGTTATTAGTCCGGCCAGCGCAGCATGCCATCGAAACGGTGGCGGCTGCGGTCTTCGAACGGCGTGGCAATTACCTCGTTGGAAGCGCGCGCCTTATCCAGCTCTTCCGCCAGACGGGACGCCACGACGGTCTCCTGGCCTGGATGCAGGTTGCAGGGGTCAAGATAGAAATAGCGATGTTCTACCTCGTGATCGCGGGTAATGATCGGCGGATTGCCTCTGGCCAGCGCCGTCGTCAGGTCCCATGCCGTGATATGAGCTTCTTCGGCATCAATGATGACACGGAGCCGGTCGAGCGGGTTGTTGGTCGGGTCGGGCTCGATCAGCGCCGTCACGCCCGGACGTCCATCCAGCGTCTCTTTCCAGAGGTTGAGGTAGCCGGTTTCGCGCTCGCGAATGCCAGCATGGTCGCGCTTTTCCCAGGCTTCCAGCGCCGCCATCACGCCATAGATGCTTTCCTTGCCGACCTTCATGCCGCGGCCGATACCCATATTCTGCAGGAAGGCGTTTCGCACGAGTTCCTTACTTCCGGCGACGATGCCCGACGTCGGGCCGCCGAGAAACTTGTGACCGGAATAGAGGACAACATCCGCCCCCGTTGCCAGAAACAGCTCCAGGTCATATTCGGACGCCGCATCAACGATAACAGGCACGCCCTTGGCATGTGCGATTTCAACGAATTCGGACAGGTGCAGCAGACCGTAATTCACCACATGGTGCGAGACAACATAGACCGCCGCAGCCGTCTTTTCAGTGATGGCATTTTCCATGTGGAAACGATGGGTCGATGTAGCCTGCCCGATCAGCACCACCTTGCCGCCGCCGAGGCGGATTGCCTGATCCACCGGTGCGCCATAGCTCACCACATGGCCCATCTGGACCAAAACCTCGTTCTTTTCCGGGGTCACATCGGGCAGTTTTTCGATGGCCAGTAGATTGTTCCCGGTGATCGCACCCGCCACAGCAAGGCTGATGCCGGAAGAGCAGGACGCCGTGACGAAACCGGCCTCGCCGCCCGTCAGCCTTGCAATGATCGCGCTTGCCTTGCGTTGCAGATCATTGATCTCGACGAATTGCGGCAGGATGGCCGCCATGGCCTGAACGGCCTCGGGAACGACGATCGACGCGCCGAGCGAGGTCATGGTGCCCGAGACGTTGATGACCGGGCGAAGGCCGATCCTGCTTCTGATATCCTCGGTCATGTCTTTCTCCTGTCTTTGCGATGCAATGGGCATCGACATATATGCCATAATAATGTAATAGCTTCTCAAAACCCTTGAGGAGCCAAAATTGGACGCCCATAGACTGGACGAAACGCCTTCAACCGCCCTGTCCGAGGCCGCCGAAAACGCAGACGCGAAGGCGGCCAAGCGCTCGCGCGTCAGCGGCATCGACCGTGCGCTTCAGGTTATTGATTATCTTTACGAAACCGGATCGCCGGCCGGCGCTTACGCCATTGCCAAGGCGATCAAGGCGCCGCTTTCCACCGTCTATGTGATCATTGACGATCTCGTCGAAAAGAACATGCTGGCGCGCAATGCCGATGGCAATATCTGGCTCGGCGCGCGGCTTTACCATTATGGCCTCGCCTATGCCCGCTCGCTGGATTTCATGGGTGTCGCCACCCACGAAATGCACGATCTGTGCCGCCATGCGGGTGAAACCGTGCAGCTTTGCGGCCGCGATGGCGATCACATGCTTGTTCTGGCCATGGCCGATGGTCCGAGCCATTTTCAGGTCGCGTCCCGCGTCGGCACCCGTGTTCCCCTGAACTGGACGGCGTCCGGCCGCCTGCTGGTCGGGCATCTGCCGGAGGTAGAGCGCCTCGAACTTTTCCGACGCTGCGCCCGCTCCTCCCCCACCGGCCGTGCGGAAATCAATCCCGAGACCCTGTCGCAATCGGCGGCCGCCGCTTTCCATGACCGGCTGTCGATACAGGTCGCCGAATCCGATTACGCGGTCGCCTGCATCGCCTCGCCGATCTGCGACAACAGGGGCGAATGCGTTGCGACGATTTCCATCGTGCTGCCGGAACAGAAGGTGCTGGCGGACGAAAGCCATTACACCGAACAGGTCAGGGTGTCGGCGGAACGGATCGAAAAGCTGATGGGCTGGCGCAACCATTAAACGGCCTCAATCCTTGAGCGCGACGATGGCTTCTATCTCAACGGTGATGTTGCCCGGCAGCGAGCCGAAACCGACGGCGGAGCGGGCATGTTGTCCCGCATCGCCGAACACATCGATGAAGAGATCGGAGCAGCCGTTGATGACGCTCGGGTGATCGCGGAAATCGCTGACCGCATTGACCATACCGAGCAGCTTAACCACCTTTTTTACCCGCGATAGATCACCCAGCGCCTCGTGCATGACGGCAAGCAGGTTGATACCGGTGAGACGTGCATGGTTATAGGCCTCTTCCAGGCCGATTTCCGCGCCCACCTTGCCGGCATAAAGATGGCCGTTCTCTTCCCTAGGTCCCTGGCCCGAAAGATAAAGCATGTTGCCTTCCACCACATGGGTGACGAAATTGGCAATTGGCGGCGGCGGCGGCGGCAGGGAGATGCCAAGCGCGGCGAGCCGGTCATAGGGCGAAAGATGCCCTTCTGCTTCTAGCGTAGACTGTTTCACGCGAATTCCTCATAATGCCGGGACGTCTATCCCGAAGTGTCTGCGGAAGGCGGAAGGTATAGCCCCGCCATTCCAGTCGGGTTCAGCGCCAGGAATAACCATGGCTGTGGCGCACCAGCTTGCGCGCCCTTGGAATATAACGGCTGGCAGCAATCGCTTCGGCGCCGATTACCGCGTAACGCGGCTCGAACAAGCGCGTCAGACGCGCCACATCCCCATTGGAATCGGTCGCTTCCAGATCGGAATCCACGAGATCGAAAACCGTGAAATCAGCGCGCTGGCCGACATCGAGGCGGTTTTCCATATCGAGGCGGATGACGGCGGCCGGATTGCGGGTAACGGCCTCGATGACATTTTCGAAGGGCATATCGACCGACAGCAGCTTCGACATGGTGGTCGCCAGATCCCACACCGGGAAATTCATCGAATGGCCATGCAAATCCGTCGAGATCGAGAACGGCAGCAGCCCGCGTGCAATCGCCGCTTCCGCCACCTTGAAGGAGAAGGAGGCGCCGCCATGGCCGATATCCAGCCGGATGCCTTCGCCCGCGCAGCGTTCGGCAAGGTTGAACAGGTCCTCGTCTTCCATGATGCTGGAGCCCGACTTGCCGTTGAAGCAATGGGTCACGACATCGCCGGGCCCAAGAATTTCCAGCACCTCGTCATAAAGTGCGGGCGGTTCGCCCACATGCACCATCATCGGCACTTTCAGGATCTTGGCGATCTTTTTGCCGAGTTTCACCGGCGTCACACCCCAGGAGCCGGTGATGACATGGCTCGCCCGCACCTTCAGGCCGACAATATGCTCGCTGTTTTCGGCATAACATTCGAGGATACGATCAAGGTCGATATCTTTGATGTCGCGCAGTTCCGGCACGCGGTTGCACGCCACCAATCCGATTGAGCCGAGATTGAGGAAGGCCTTGATGCGCTCTCTCGAAGGTTCGATGATATATTCCCGGAAACCGTGGAAATTCGCCTCGCCCGCCGAACCTGCATCCACGAGGGTCGTAACGCCGCGTTCCGCCCCGCATTCGGAGGGGCGGATGGAGATATCGGTGCCGCCGTGCCAGATATGCACGTGCAGATCGACCCAGCCGGGCGAAATGAAGGCACCTTTGGCATCAATTCGCTGCGCATCCGCGGGCGCCTGCAGGGCAGAGCCTACCGCGGCGATCTTGCCGTCGCCGCCGATCAGAATATCGGTCGAAGCGTGAGACGCCCCCTTTCCGAAACCGACAGGTTTGACATTGGTGAGAAGAATGGGAGCTTGAAGAGGCGTTTTCGCCTGTTCGCCGGATGTCATCTTACAAATCCCTTCGCAGTCTTGGGTCGAGCATGTCCCGCAGCCCGTCGCCGACCATTTGCAGCGACAGCACGGAAAGAATGATGGCAAAGCCGGGGAAATAGGTCATCCAGTCGGCCTGACCGATATATTGGCGGCCGGCGGAGATCATGGTTCCCCAAGTGGGTATTTCGGGGCTGACACCCAGCCCCAGAAAGGAAAGGCCCGCCTCAGCCAGCATGGCGCTGGCGAAAAGGAAAGTGCATTGCACGAGAATGGGCGAAACCAGATTGCGCAGCACATGCCGCGTCATGATGTGGAAGGTGGAAATGCCGAGCGCCTTCGCCGCCTCCACATAGGGCAATTCGCGGATCACCAGCGTCGAGGCGCGCACGATGCGGGCAAGGCGCGGCGAATAAACGACAGCAAGTGCGATGATGACAGTCGTCAGCGACGGACCGAGTGCGGCGACCAGCGCGATGGCCAGCAGAATATCCGGAAAAGCCATCATCGCATCGATCAGCCGGGCGATCGGCGTATCCAGTTTCTGAAAGAAACCAGCGAGCAGGCCGAGCGTGATGCCGATCAGCGCCGAAAGCGCCACCACGGCGGCTCCAACCAGAAGCGAAAGTCTTCCGGCATAGATGGTGCGGGAAAACACGTCGCGGCCGAACTCGTCGGTGCCGAACCAGTAAATCTCACTCGGTGGCTTCAGACGGTTCACAATCGACAATTTCGACGGCGAATAAGGCGCAATCATCGGCGCGAAAACAGCAAGCAGCACAAAGACAACGAGAACAATGAGACCGGCAGCGACCGTCTTGCGCTTCAACAGGCGCCGAATGAAAAGGATGGTCGGGTTGCGGGCCGGCGGGGCGGTGGAAACAATATCGGCCATCAGTAACGAACCCTCGGATCGACCAGCAGATAAAGCATGTCGATTGCAAAATTGATGAGCACGTAAAGCCCCGCGATGATGAGAAGCGCGCCCTGAATGACCGGATAATCTCGCCGGAGCACGGCCGAGACGACAAGATTGCCGACGCCCGGCAGGCCGAAGACGGTTTCCGTTACGACTGCACCGGAAATCAGCACGGCGGCGGTGAGGCCAAGCACGGTGAGGATGGGAATGAGCGCATTCTTCAGCGCATGTTTCATCACCACCCGGCGCTCCTTCACGCCCTTGGCTCTGGCGGTGCGGACATAATCGTCGCCGAGAACATCCAGCATCGAGGCGCGCGTGAAGCGCAGAATGAGGGCGGAAGAAACGAGGCCGAGCGCTATTGCCGGCAAGGTCAGGTGATACATGCGCTCAAGGAAGCTAGCACCCGGCCCGCCATACCCCGAAACCGGAAACAAATCGAGCCGCACGGCAAAGACCTGCATGAGGATGAGGCCAAGCCAGAAGCTCGGGATGCTTGCCGCCAGCATCGCAATGGTGGTCGCGGCCTGATCCACGAAGGAACCACGCCGGTAAGCGGCGTAGATGCCGATGGGCAGCGCGATGACGCTGGCAATCAGCAACGAAAATATCGTCAGGAAGAAAGTCGGCTCCGCCCGGTCCAGCAGGGCTGATCCCACCGGCATGTTGAGAAAGATCGACTGGCCGAGATCACCCTTCAGCAACTGGCCTATATAATAGACATATTGCACGCCAAGCGACTGATCGAGGCCGAGCCTTGTGCGCAGCTCCGCAATATCCTGCGCCGAGGCATCCGGCCCCAGCATCACGGCAGCCGGGTCTCCGGGGGTGACGCGCAGGATGACGAAAACGATGGTGACGACGAGGAACATCACCACGATCATTCCTGCAAGTCTTTGGAAAATATACCGTATCACGTATCAAGGCTCCGAAGCGGGTGATAGGCCGCGACCAGGCGACGGTTGAACTGAGTTAAAGATGGGTGCCGGCAATTCCGGCACTCGCAGTCGTAAAAATCGGACCTTCCGCGTCTGCTTTATACTTCCCCTCATTCCTGTGCTTCTCACAGGAATCCAGCCGACGCGCGTCTGCGCGGCGGAAAGACTCCTCTCAGCCCAAGGACTTGGGCTGACTGGGTCCCTGTGACAAGCACAGGGATGAGGGTGGAGATGCGACGAGGAAAAGAGGCCGTGTCGTCGTAGCGCCGGAAGCAAAGCCCGGCGCCCGATTGCCAGCCCGGTCTTATTTCGTAACCGAAGCATTCCAGAAATACGGCCATGGAGCCGGGTCGACACCATCAAGCTTGTTGGACTTGGCCGCTGCGGCATTGAAGTCACCGATCTTGATGAGCGGCAGCTCGGCATAGATCGTCTTCTGCACATTAGCCCAAAGCGCGAGGCGTTTTTCCGGATCGGCTTCCGAGGTGAAGGCGTCAACGGCTGCCTTACGTGCCGGCGTGTCCCACCAGCCCGGCGAACTGGTGGACAGAGCTCCCATCAGCGCCGGTTCCGGCAGGAAGGGGCTGTGGCTGATATAGATGTCCCAAAGCTTCGGGTCTGCGCGGCGCTGCGTCAGCGTTGCCCAATCCACCACCTGCATATCCACCTTGAAACCGGCGAGCTTCAAATATTCCGCCGCCACCTGCGCCATCTTGTAATGGAACTCATATTGGCGGCTGGTGAGGATGCGCAACGGCTCGCCGTTATAACCGGCGGCTTTGAGTTTTTCGGCAGCGGCTTCCGGGTTGCCGACATTATAATTGCCCTCGACACCCTCTTCCGTGTGCCAGGAGAAATTGTCGGGGTAATAGGCACCGTCCAGCGCGTAGAAATCCGTGCTGCCGAAAGCGGCGGCCAGCATGTCTTCCATGTTCAGCGCTTCGACCACGGCCTTGCGGACCTCAAGCTTGGAAGACAGCCCCTCTTTGGTGTTGAAAACGAAGACCGGGAAACCGAACGGCTTCAGCATCATCGGCTGCGAGGCCGACGAAGACTTCACCTTGTCGAAAGACTCCACCGGAATGGAATCGACATAGTCATACTGTCCGGAAACAGCGGCTTCCACGCGGGTATTCGGATCAGGCACCGGGACGAAGCGGATCTCATCGAGGTACTGGTGGCGAGCGCCGCCATAACCGTCGCTTTCGCCATCACGGGATTTGTAGCCGTCGAAACGCACGAGCTGGATATATTGGTCCGCCTTGCGTTCCTTCAGCATATAGGGGCCGGTCCCGACAAATTCGGCCATTGGCTCTGCCTGCTTTTCAGCCGGCAGGATGATCGCCGCCGAATTATTGAAGGCAAGCAGCGAGGTCAGCGGCGCATAAGGCTGCTTGAGGGTGATCGTCACCGTTCCGGCATCCGGCGCGGAAATATTCTCGATGAAACCGGCTGCCTGCTTGCCGCGCGAGGCGATCTTCATCCAGCGGGCGAGCGAGGCGACGACATCTTCCGAGGTCATGTCGCTGCCATCATGGAACTTGATGCCCTGGCGCAGCTTGATCGTGTAGGTTTTGCCGTCCGCACTGATCTCAGGCAGGCTTTCGGCTAGAAGCGGCGTCACCTTCCAGCCCTTGTCGAAGGTGTAGAGCGTCTCGAAAATATGCTGCGTGACGATGCCGACCAGATCGGCGGTCGAGGCCATGGGATCGAGTGTCGGCGGCTCGCCGATCGTCGCGACGTTGATGACGCCACCCTTCTCCGCGGCCATCATCATACCGGGCGCGAGCAGCATTGCGGCGGTGGCGAGAAATGCAAGTTTACGTCTCATGGTTAAGCTCCCAGCTCTTTGTTCTAGCCTGATGTTCCATTATTATGTTATATGCATCTTTATAAGAGAATATCTCGATAAGACGCCTTGTCAATGACAATGCGGTCCGATGACGGATTTTAGGGATCGGCGAACTGGAAACCGATTTTTTAAGGAGGCGGAAAGAGCGCGGAGAATTACGCGGGATGGATGTTTCGCATTTGCGAACAAAGTGCTATTGAAGATGAGACTAAGATAGACATAATCGCCCACCCTTATTTATCGTTGCATTATTCGCCTTCCCGCAGCCGTGTTTTCAAGGGCTGCAGACAGACCAGATATTCGATACCGCCGCATTTATTCAAAAGCGGACAATAAATTTTTATTACGTTGATATTATTGAGGAAATTATGAAGACGGCAATCGTGCATGACTGGCTCACCGACCGAGGTGGGGCCGAAAAAGTGCTTCACAACCTTCTCGAAATTTATCCTCACGCGGACCTCTATTGCCTCGTCGACTTCATGAGCGAGCGGGACCGGGGTTTCCTCGGCGGGCGTCTCGTCAACACCTCCTTCATCCAGAAGCTGCCTTTCGCCCGAAAAAAATACCGCTCCTATCTGCCGCTGATGCCGCTCGCCATAGAGCAGTTTGACCTCAGCAGCTATGATCTCGTCATCTCATCCAGCTATGCGGTCGCCAAGGGCGTCATCACCGGTCCCGGCCAGTTTCACGTCTCCTATATTCACAGCCCCATTCGTTATGCCTGGGATCTCCAGCATCAATATCTCAAGGAAACCCGGCTCAATCGCGGCGTCGCGTCGTGGATCGCGCGCGCCATTCTCCACTACATCCGCATGTGGGATATCCGCACCACCCATGGTGTCGATCTCATGACGGTGAACTCCAAATTCATCCGCAATCGCGTGCGCAAATGTTATGGGCGTGACTCCACGGTGATCTACCCGCCTGTCGATACCGCGCATCTTTCCCCTTCCGACAGGAAAGGCGACTATTTCGTTACGGCCTCGCGGCTGGTGCCCTATAAAAAAGTGCACCTGATCGTGGAAGCCTTTGCGAAGATGCCTGACAAGCGGCTTGTCGTCATAGGCGACGGGCCGGACATGAAGCGCATCCGCGAAATCGCCGCACCGAATGTCGAAATCCTCGGTTTTGTCGGCAATGAAGAGCTTCACAAATACATGGCGGAAGCCAAGGCTTTCGTCTTTGCCGCGGAAGATGATTTTGGCATCGTTCCCGTCGAGTCCCAGGCGCTCGGCACCCCGGTGATCGCCTATGGCAAGGGCGGCGTGCTGGAAACCGTCGTTCCGCTCGGCGCCTCAAACCAGCCTACCGGCCTATATTTCGGTGAACAGACACCGGAGGCGATCTGCGCTGCGGTCCAGGAATTCGTCGATAATTCCGACCGTTTCGACAAAACCGCCTGCATCGACAATGCCGCCCGCTTCTCGCGCGAGCGCTTCCTTCGGGAATTCGCAGATACGGTGAATTTCGCGCTGGCTGAACGGGCGTGACCCTCTCTTTCATATCAGGCGGTATTTCATCACCACTAAAATCAACCGCAAAAGAAACCGTGCAAGCGTGACAAAACTGCACTAGCACAATGCGGCAATCAAAGAGATGATGACGACAACTAAATATTAGAGAGCGACAATACTGACACCGTCAGGCAATTCGAATATCGCGCCTGATCTGGATTTTTCCGGCGCGGCTGAGCGATGAGGAACATGAAGCATCACCTTAAGTTAGGCATATGCCTGATTGGGGAATGTAAACATCTCGGAAAGCGATTCTGCTGAAGGGATGTAACGCCGGTTGGGGTTTCCTTTACCGGTGTCATATATGAAGTGCTTATTTTTATAAACTTATACGGTGTCCGGATTATTTTCACTTTTTCGGACAGAATTTCATTTTGAGGACCAAATGCGTTTATTGAATGTTTCGATTTTGCTCGCCTCTGCAGCACTGTCGGGTTGCACGGTTACTGCGGCCTCCGGGCCCGATGCGGCGACGATCGAATCCAACGCTTCCGTAAAATTTGCGTCCAAGGACAAACACAAGGCCGCAGGCGTCGATTACGCCCTGATCGATGTCAACAGCGCCATTCTCAATTACGTCGGGGACACCACCAATACCACCCTGCTCGGCAGCTTCGGCGGCGGCAAGGGTGGCGTGCCGGCATTGCCGATGGGTGTCGGCGACGTTGTGCAGGTGGCCATCTTTGAAAGCCAGGCGGGTGGCCTGTTCATTCCCAATGATGCCGGCAGCCGTCCCGGCAACTTCATCAGCCTGCCGAACCAGACGGTGGACCGCGAGGGCAATATTAGTGTTCCCTATGCCGGCAAGATTCGCGCCACCGGCCGCAACGTCGAGGATGTGCAGAGCGAAATCGAGGAACGGCTCGCCAACCGCGCCATCGAACCGCAGGTCCTCATCACCAAGATTTCCAGCCGTTCCGCACAGGCTTCCGTGCTTGGCGACGTGAAGGAGCCGACAAAGGTTCAGCTTTCGGAAGCGGGCGATCGCGTTCTCGACGTCATCTCCTATGCCAAGGGCCTGAGCGCGCCGAATATCGAATCCTACGTCACATTGATCCGCCGTGGCAAGACCGCCCGCGTCAACTACAACCACCTCGTCAGCACGCCCTCGGAAAATATTTATGTGGTTCCGGGTGATACCATCATGGTGGAGCGCGAGCGCCGCACCTATCTCGCCTTCGGCGCTTCCGGCCTGAACGGACGTTTCGAGTTCGAGGATGCCAATCTCAAGCTTTCGGATGCGCTCGGCAAAGCCGGCGGCCTGCTCGATTCCCGTGCAGACCCTGCCCAGGTCTATATCTATCGTACCGTGAGACGCGATCTTCTCGTGAAACTCGGTATCGATACATCGAAATTCCCCGGACAGGATATTCCGGTCATCTTCCGCGCCAATCTGCGCGATCCGTCGACGTTCTTCGCCACCACGAAGTTCCCGATGCAGGATCGCGACATCATCTATGTCACCAATTCGCAGGCAACGGAGCTTTACAAGTTCCTGGATCTCATCGGGTCCGTTCCGGCAACGACGGGCAACGTTGGACAGGACGTGCTTAGGACGCGCAACGCCATCCGTGCCTTCTGAGGCTCGGCATCCCACCGACCCATCAAAGCCGCCCGGAAACGAGGGGGCTTTTTTATTAGTGGTCTCCGCGGCAAAAGTGGCGATAACCCGGTACGGGGCTTCAGACGCGACAGCCTTTCAGGAAAATGCTTCAGCCCCTGCGTGGCAAGGCAATGCGGGTGCTGGCGTTGTCGCCGCCATTACAAAAGTTTAAGGTGATTTTGCAGCGCATTGGGTGTCTTGTGGGGGAAAGCTGCTCCCAAGGCTTGCCGCACATGTTCGGGAAACATGTACTCTCATTACGCGGAATCGTCCGATGAAACGTTTCTGGACCGCTATTAGCGTTCTTGCCATTGCAGCCGCCGGTACCTGGTATTACAGGGATCACCTGCCGCTTGATCAGATCCCCTATCTCAAACAATTTGCCAGCACGTCTCCCCAGCCTGGCACCGAAACTGCAACGCAGTCCTCCCAGAACGGCCAGCCTGCCCGGCAGCCCGGACAAAGACAGGGCGGTGGACGGCGCAATGGCGGTCCTCCCACGGTGAGCACGATCGCCGTCTCCAAGGCAACGCTGCCGATGGATGCAAAGGCGACGGGATGGGCGGTTGCAGCGGATATCACCAACATCGCACCGCTTCAGGCAGGCCTTGTCACGGAAATCAGCGCGAAGGACGGTCAGCATATCAAGGCGGGGGATCTGATCCTCAAGCTGGACGACCGCATCGCCCGCGCCGCCGTAGACAAGGATAAAGCCAACATCGCCGCCGACCAGGCAACGCTCGAGCAGACGGAAGTCGCCTTCCAGCGCGCCGCCAATCTGGTCAAGCAAAGCGCGGAATCACAACAGGTGCTGGATCAGGCCCGGGCAGCGCGCGACAGCGCCAGCGCCAAGGTCGACGCCGACAAGGCAACGCTCGCCTCCGATCAGGTGGCGCTGGAACACATGGAAATCCGTGCACCGTTTGACGGACGGCTCGGCGACATCACGGTCAGCCCCGGTGCTTATCTCAGCGCAGGCGTCAATATTGTGACGATCACCAAATATGATCCGATCTCTGTTAGTTTCCGGCTTTCCCAGCGCTATCTGCCGCAACTGCGTGAAGGTGTGGCAAAGGACACCGCCGTTGATGTCGATCCGGCGGCGACCGGAGGCGAGGCGATGTCTGGCCTCCTGCGTTTTTACGACAATACGGTGGACCAGACCTCGGGCACCGTCTTGGCAAAAGCGGAATTCAAGAACGACCGTGGTCTTTTGTGGCCCGGCCAATCGGTCAACGTGACGGCCCATTTCGTCTCGGATGATGAGATGATCGTGGTGCCTACGGTCGCCGTGCGACCAGGACCGAAGGGCAACTTCGTCTATACCGTCGATAACGACCGCCATGCACATATGACGCCGGTGGAAGTCGCCCGCTCGAATGGCGATCTCACCGCCATTGCAAGCGGCCTCAATGGCGGCGAACACGTCATCGTCGAGGGTCAGTCCGGACTTGCCGACGGCCAGTTCGTGGTCGAGCAATTTTCCGACAAGGGCAGTGCGGCTGCCGCTCTGGCCGCCAATATTCCGCAGGAACAGGTTGGCAGCCAATGATCCCAAAGTTCTGCATCAACCGGCCCGTCGCCACCACCCTTCTTGCCATCGGTCTTGTGCTGGCCGGGCTTGCCGGTTTTCGCCTGCTCCCCGTCGCCGCCCTGCCGAAGGTGGATTTTCCGACGATCAACGTCTCCTCGTCGCTATCAGGCGCCTCGCCGCAAACCATGGCGACATCGGTTACGACGCCGCTGGTCAAGCAGTTCGAGACCATTCCCGGCGTCAGCGAAATCAGCGCCACCAACACGCTCGGCAACAGCTCGATCGTGCTGCAGTTCGATCTTAACCGCGATATCGACGCCGCGGCGGCCGATGTACAGGCCGCCATTTCGCGCGCGCAGCGGCAATTGCCGAGCAACATGACGACGACGCCGAGCTATCGCAAGACCAATCCGGCCGATGCGCCGGTGCTGCTGCTTGCCGTCAACAGCAAGGAAATGCCGACAAGCAAGGTCGATGAGATCGCCGAGAACATCATCTCGCCGCTTCTCTCCACCATTTCAGGCGTCGCGCAGGTGAGCATCTATGGTGCGCAAACCTATGCCGTGCGTATTGGCCTCGATCCGACGCAGCTTCAGGCAAGAGGACTTGGCGTCGATACCGTCACAACAGCCATCGCCCAGGCGAATAATCAGGTGCCCGTTGGTGCCTTGCAGACCGACAACCAGCGCCTGACGATCGAGGCCGATACCCAGCGCACCAATGCGGCCGCCTTCCGCTCGCTGGTCGTTTCGACGAATAATGGCGCGCCGATCCATCTCGGCGATATCGCCAATGTCACCGACAGCATCGACAATACCAATGCCGGCAGCTGGTTCGACGGTGAACAGGCCATCGTTCTCGCCGTGCAGCGCCAGCCGGACGCCAATACCGTCGACGTCGTGGACGCCATCAAGGCGAAGCTGCCAGCGCTTCACCAGCAATTGCCGCCCTCCGTCAATATCAACGTCATGAATGACGCGTCGACCGCAATCAAGGATGCGATCTCGGACGTCCAGTTCACCCTGTTTCTTACCATCGGGCTGGTGGTTGCGGTCATCTATCTTTTCACCGGGCACCTGACGGCGACCATCATTCCGGGTCTCGCCGTGCCTTTGTCGCTCATCACCGCTTTCGGCATGATGTATGTTCTGGGCTACAGCATCGACAACATCTCGCTGCTCGGGCTGACGCTGTCGGTGGGCCTGGTGGTGGATGACGCCATCGTCATGCTCGAAAACATTCTTCGCCTGCATGAAAAAGGCCTGCCCATGCGCGAGGCGGCCCTGCAGGGCGCGGCGGAAGTCAGCGGCACCATCCTGTCCATGTCCATCTCACTGGTGGCCGTCTTCATTCCCATTCTGTTGATGGGTGGTGTTATCGGCAGGCTCTTCAACGAATTCGGCATGGTCGTCACGCTGGCAATCATGGCCTCGGCGCTCGTTTCACTGACGGTTACGCCCATGCTCGCTTCGCGCCTGTCGGGCCATTCCTCCCGCCCGCCGGCCATCATCCGCTGGTTCGATGCTGGCTTCGAGCGCACGCTTCGCCTTTACGGCAATGCCGTCGGCTGGTGTCTTTCCCATCGTCGCATTGTGCTTGCCTCGTTTCTCGCCTCGGTTGCCGCCTCGGTCTACCTGTTCGAAACCCTGCCATCGAGCTTCTTCCCACAGGAAGATATCGGCCGTCTTTCGGTCTCGACACAGGCGCGTGAGGATATTTCCTACACGGCGATGCGCGATCTCCAGGCACAGGTTGCCGACCAGATCCGCAAGAACCCCGCCGTCGTGCATGTCACCTCCACCGTCGGCGGCAATTCACGCAATCCGCTGAACAACGGTTCGATGTTCGTGGAACTCAAACCCAAGGAAGAACGCGCGCCGCTCAGCCAGGTGCTGACGGAACTGGGTCAGGCCACCTCGAAAGTGGCGGGTATCCGCACCTATATCAACCCGCAGCAGAGCCTGCGTTTCGGCGGACGCAGTTCCGCCAGCCAATACCAACTTGTCGTTCAGGGCTTGAATGCCGATACGACCACTGAATGGTCGAACAAGCTGATGGACGCGATGCGTCGCGACCACGCATTCACCTCCGTCACCTCCGACGCCCAGAATGGCGCGATCGCCGCCACGATATCCGTTGACCCGGAAAAGGCGGCTGCCTTCGGCATCACCAATGACCAGCTGCGCAAGACACTGGAAATGTCCTTCGGTGGCTATACCGCAGCACAGATCCAGTCGACCGGCGATAGCTACGACGTCATTGTCGAATTCGACAGTTCCAAATCCTGGAATGATGATTTCCTCAGTGATATCAATATTCTGTCCGCGAAATCAGGGGTTCTGGTTCCGCTTTCCAACTTCGCCTCTCTGACCCGCACGCAGGCGCCGGTTACCATCAACCAGACGGGCCAGCTCGTCTCCACCACCATCTCGTTCAACCTGCCGGACGGGGTGGCGCTTTCCGATGCCACAAGCCGGATTGATCAGCTGAAGACCACGATCGGCCTGCCGCAGGATGTGTTCACCAGCTACGGCGGCACGGCGGCGATCTTCCAGCAGAGCCAGGGCAATACCGGCATCCTCATTCTGGCGGCGGTGCTGACCATCTATGTGGTGCTGGGCGTGCTCTATGAAAGCTTCATCCACCCGCTGACTATCCTGTCCGGCCTGCCGGCTGCCGCCTTTGGCGCTCTTGTGGCGCTGAAAGTGATGGGAATGGATTTCTCGATCATCGCGCTCATCGGCCTGCTGATGCTGATCGGTATCGTGAAGAAAAACGCAATCATGATGATCGACGTGGCGGTGGAGTTGATGCGCGAAAAGGCGGAACCACCCGCAATCGCCATTCACGAAGCCTGCGTGCGCCGGTTCCGGCCGATCATGATGACGACCTTCTGCGCCTTGCTGGGCGCACTGCCCATCGCACTCGGCTCCGGCGCGAGTTCGGAACTGCGCCAGCCGCTCGGCATCGCCGTAGTCGGTGGTCTCATCGTATCGCAACTGCTGACGCTGTTCATCACCCCTGTGATCTTCGTGGAGATGGACCGCTTCGGCCAGTTCCTCACCGGACTATTTTCCCGCCGGAAAAAAGTCGAGCTCCATGGCGAACAGCAAAAACCGCAAGGCAAGTCCGAACCGGACTCCGTAGCGGCCTAACGTACCTCCCCGAGGCGTTTCAACGCCTCGGGAAACCCCTTACCCTGCAGCTGGAACGACACTATGCGACCCTGCAGATCAGGTGCCTCGATGGTCAGTGTCTGTTCCGCCTTCAGTGCCGAGACCAGCTCTATGAAGGGCGTGAAGGACACGATGCAGCCCACCGGCAGACAGGTGCTGACCTGCACTTCCTGCAAGCGCATGTTTCCCGATTTCACCGAAAAAAGCTTGGTAACGGCCAGGCCGAAAGGCATGACGATAGTGCCTGAGAGTTTGTCAGTCGTTGCGGCACCATCCAGCCGGAACTCGACGGAAACGACAAGCTTGCGGGTTTTTTCCTCCAGCTGAACCTGGGCGATGGCGCAAGCCGGCTTCGCGTCTTCTCCTGTAGAAGGGTCAGCATCGGTGCCGTCTTTTTTTGCGACGGCCGCACAGGCGAGCTGCCAGCTTCCGTGAATCTCATGGAGGGATGGTGCGGTTTTCCCCGTCGCCTGCGCAAACGCCTCACCCTCCGTGGCACCAGTGCAAAGGAAAAGCGCGAGAGCCGCTTTCACGATGCAGCTTTGACCATATCTCATCAGAAACGCACTCCAAGTTGGGCGGCAGCGGATTGATCCAGCACACCTGCTCCGAAAACCGCACCATAACGGAATGTCAAAGTGGCCGATGGCGTAAGATCGTAGCTCAGCCCCAAGTTCAATAACGCCGCATCGCGCGAGTTGGAGGTGCTCGTCACCGAATACGCACCGCCGCCCTCATAGTACAGGCTGCTTCCCACGGCGGTATCGCCGTAATTGTGGCGCCACGCCAGATCGAACATCGCACGGCCGAGCATGCCTTCCAGCGCGATATCCCGGCTGATCCGCGCACCGAGCGTCGTGTAAAACTGGTCGTAACGGGTAGAGCCGGCGGAAACAGCGGCGATGCCACCCTTTTCCTGGAAGGGATCAGTGCGTGTATTCACATAAGCAATGTTGGCATAAGGCTCGATATGGGTGAGATCGAAGTCGAAACGCCAGGCGGCTTCGGCAAAGGCCTGCGAGGTGGAACCGCCGTAACGTGCGGAAAGGCTTTCCTCCAGCGTCGAAAAAGAAATCGACCGGCGGGTTTCCGTATCCTGAAAAGCATGGATTGCGCCCAGCCGCAGAGAAGCGGGGCCGATAATCGTGCCAGCATAAGCGGCCAGATAATAGCTGTCCACATCTGCCGATGCGGCGAGCGCGGTCTGCTTGATGCCGTCATGGCCGTAGCCGGCAGCAACCCCAGCGCGCCAGCTGTCACCAACTTCTCCATCAACGCCGAACAGGATGCCGCCACCGGTCATGTCGAAAGATGAACCGTTGCCGTCGCCATCGATACGCCCGCGAGAACCGAAACCATTGGACCAGAAGCTAAGCGCGCCCTCGTCAACTGCAAAGGGACTCTCACCGCCTTCGGCATAAGCGACCGGCAGGATTGGGCGCGCGTCGACACCCTCGAAAGCGCTGCGCAACCGGTTGAGAATGACATCCCGACTTTGCCCGCTGCGATTGATCAATGCCATGGCGAGCGAGGGGTGGATTTCTCCGGCAAGCTGCGAGAAAGCCAATTGTGTTTCGCCCTGCTGCAAAAACACCGCCGCATCGTATAGGGGCGAGGTTTCTCCGAGTGCCTCGACGGCATTGGCCGCCGCCCGCGCATTGACGGTCGATGTCGCAGTGGCCAGTAACCCGACAGTGGACGATGTCCTAAGGAAAGAAAGATAGGTGGCAGCGTCATCGGCACTCTGTGAGACCTTTGCGCTCAGATAGGCGAAATTTTCTTCAACATCCGAAAATGTGCCGGTAACTCCGCCCGTCGCGGTCAGGATCGTGTATCGCGTGCCAAGGCTATAGGCCGAATGGCTGGCAAGCGGCGTGACGACAAGGCTGACCTCGTTTGCGATGGTAACGGTACCGGTGACCACAAGCCTGTCTGAACTGCCATCCGCATCGATCTCCACCGCATAGGTCGAGCCGCTCGCAAATGTCGCATTGCCCGTGGACGTCAACGTGCCGATGGAATTGCCGGGCGCAAGCGTGCCACCCGAATTGACGGTCAGGCCACCAATGGTACCGGTGCCACCGAGCGTCGCACCGCTGCCGACCGAGACGCTGCTTGCAAGCGAACCGTTGACGCTGAGCTTTCCAGAGGATACCGCCGTCGCGCCGGTATAGGTGCTGTTTCCGGTCAGGACCAGATTACCGTAACCAGTCTTTTCGAAGCTGCCAGTACCGCTGATGGCATTGGAAAGCACACCCCCGCCGTCAACGACAAGGTCAGCATTATTATCGATGCCGCCGGAGCCGAAACTTTTCGACGTGCCTTTCAGCGTGCCGGCCGAAATGGTGGTTCCGCCGGAGTAACTGTTATTCCCCGAAAGCGTGGTGACGCCAGCCTCTGCAATCACCCTGCCCGCACCTGAAATATCGGCGGACAGCGTGTAGCCGGTCTCGGAATGATTAAAAACAATACTGCCGTTCCCGGCGCCGAACGTTATCGCACGCGCCTCGACCGCACCGGCCGACCGCGCCGTTTGGCCGGCACCTGCACCAATGCTCAACACTCCCGTTGAACCTGCTGCCGTGGCGATGAGTATGGTTGGGGCCGCGAGCGAGGCGCCACCCGTTATTTCCGCGGAACCGTTTCCGGCACTGCCGATAACCATAAGGCCATCGACGGAGACATTTGACCCGACACCGCTGACCAGAACGGCGCCGCTCGATCCCGACACATTGCCGATATAAAGACTATAGGCATCAAGCGATCCGCCATTTACAACATTCAAACTTCCGGAACCTTGAAAACCGACATTGACAGAGCCGGAATTTGCCGCGCCATTGTCGACATAAGCTGTGACGTTCGAACCGGCCCCGGTGATCGTCATCGTTCCGGAAGCCCCGGCGATATCCCCAAGCGTGACGCCAGTTGCCCTGATACCGCCGCCGTTGCTGACCGTTACATCTCCAGTGGCTCCGCCTGCGTATCCGACAAAAAACGTGCCGGTCATCACCCAGCTCGACCCGGCGCCTGTTACCGTCACGGCAGAAGTGGACCCGTTATATGTGGCAACATAGCCGTTTCGACTTTTGACGACGCCACCAGCCTCTATGGTCATGAAACCGTTGCCGTAAAGGCCGACATTGAGATCGGAGCGGCTTTTTAATGTGCTGCCGGCCCCCGAAACCCTGACCGAGCCATCGCCGCCGGTTCCTGCTCCGATGATGATATTCGCTGCATCGACAAGGCCACCGCCAGTCACCGCCAGCGAGCCCGTCCCACTCACCCCGACCTCGAGACTGTTGCGGCCGACGGTCCACACCGACCCCTGTCCGTCCACGATCGCGGAGCCGCTTGAGCCTGCAACGACACCAAGGTGCGCAGCGGTGCTATCTACGGAACCGCCTGCCGTCACGTTGAGCGTCCCGTTACCAGCCGCGCCGCTCGGATCCGAGATGTCACCGCCGACCTGCAAATCGCCGGTCGTCCACGCCGATCCGTCACCCGTCACCGTCGCCTCACTTGCCGAATGGCGGCCGATAATGGCCTCACCACTGGTAACCGTTGCCGCCGCTTCGACCAGTAACTTTGCATTTCCGCCATTACCGACGACGAGCGTACCGCCGGTTTGCAGTAAAGAGCCTAGCCGGCTGACTGTGACAGTGCTTTCATCCGCCGAATCCAGATTGGCGATGATCGTCGTCGTCTGGCTGACAACGGAACCACCGCCAGTGATGGTCAGCGTGCCGACGCCAGCGTTGCCGACCACCATGCCGTTCGATACGGTCCAGCGGCTATCTTTGCCTGAAACGAGGGCGGTTCCCGTCGCGCCGAGATCATCGGCCAGCATGCCCGCTTTACTGTCCAAAGTGCTGGCGCCAAGCACATTCAGGCTGCCATTAGCGCCGGACCGCAACGCGCCGCCGCTGTTTCCCACCGAAACAGTGCCGGAACTTTTGAGACTGGACGAATTGTCAAGTGTGAGCGAGCCGTTTCCCGTGCCGTTCCCGCCAATAAGGACGTCCTTTGACGACGCCGTCGTGCCGTGTACCAAACCAAGTTCGCCCGTGCCGTTACCGCCAACGTGAACGGCACCCTCATTTTCCCACGTCGCGCCGGAGAAGGTGGCAGTACCGGACGAGCCGCTGCCGATCCCGAGATCAAGCGAGTTCGTCCGCAGGCCGCCTTGCACCACGACCGTACCGGCATCGCCTGCATCGATGCCAACAGAGAGTTCGTAGGCTTCGGCATTTGTACCTATCGTGATTGCAGGCCCGAAACCATTGATCAACACATTATCGCCAGCGCCCGGGACATGGCGCGACGGTCCCCAGTTCGCGCCGGTAAACCAGTCACCACCGCCCGAACCTGTCCAGCGCAAGGTTTCGGCCGCTGCATCAGGCGCAGCGATAAGCGAGAAGATCACAGAAAAAGCACTTGTCAGGCCGCAGACAACCAGCCCCCGCAACGTCACTCTGCACACTTCCGCGGCCGGACAGGCGTCCCCTTCCGAAAGGTGGCAGAAGCAAGCGGACATTCAATCTCCTTCATCTGCGAAAGACGCGGCTTTCCCTCAACTGGCGAATCATTTCTGAACCAGCCGATTGGGCCCGTTTTAAAGATGATTTGGAATCTGAACAGTGTAAAACGAGACTTTACTGTCTCAAGAAATATAAAACGGAGCGCAACTGGCACGCTCCGTTCATTATTTGACAAGACCGGTACAACTAACTCCTTCACCGGAGACGCGGAGAGAAAAGCCTCCTGCTCGGTCTACTGCTTGGAAAATCGACCGAAGGCCCCACCCGAAAAGCACAGCGGATCGCCATCGCGATGGGCCGCGCGCAGCACCTCACCAACGATGATCGTATGGTCACCCGCGTCGTGTGCGGCAGCGCGACGGCATTCGAAACGGGCGAGCGTACCCGGAATGACCGGCACGCCCTCGTCGTTGACCTCCCAGTCCAGATCATCGAAAGCGCGGCCGTTGCGGGTGAAACGAGCGCTCAGCGCATCCTGATCGGCGCTTAGCACATGGATGGCGAAATGGGTCGCCTCACTGAAAGCCGGATGGCGTGACGAGCTTTTCGCCGGCGACCACAATACCAACGGCGGATCGAGAGAAACCGACGCAAAGCTGTTGACCGTCATGCCGATCGGGCCTTCCGGCGTCGTTGCCGTCACCACCGTGACACCGGTGGTAAAAGCGCCGAGCGCATTGCGAAAGCTGCGGCTGTTTTCGCCGCCGGGAACGAATACATGCTCATTGGGCATCTTTATTGCTTCTGCAACTGTCATCACGCCACCTCTTCTCCAATCGCAAGGGTGTAGAGTTCGAACCATGTCTGGCGGTCCATCGTCACGCGAAGCGCATCGCCCGCGGTTCTGAGACGCTTGATATTGTTGGTGCCGAGCACCGGCACGATCTTTGCCGGATGGCGCAGCAGCCAGGCAATCGCGACCGCCGTCGCATCGACGCCCTGTTCCTTGCCGATGCGCTGCAGGGCAGCCATGGTGCCGCCATGCGCACCGGAGAAGAGCGACCCGCCACCGAGCGGCGACCAGGCCATCGGCGAAATGCGCTTTTCCTGCAGGTAGGCGAGATCGCCACTTGTGAAGGAATCGGCGGCAAGAAGGCTCATTTCGATCTGGTTCGTCACCAGCCGGTTGCTCATGGCCGATTGCAGCAGCGAAAAATCCCAGGGGCGGAAATTGGAGACGCCAACCGCCTTGACCTTGCCCGACGCCACCAAAGCATCGAGCGCCTTGCCGGTTTCTTCGGCATCGATCAGCGGATCAGGCCGATGAATAAGCAGCAGGTCGACGTGATCCGTTCCCATGTCGCGCAGCGACGCCTCAACCGAAGCGTTGATGTGGCCCGCAGTCGTATCGTAATGCTTGACGCGGGCGGCGGCGTGGCGGCCGGCTGGTGCGACGATGCCGCATTTGGTGACGATTTCTATTCTGTCGCGTAGTCCTGGCGCGGCTTTCAATCCGGCGCCAAGAATGGCTTCAGCAGTATATCCGCCGTAGATATCGGCCTGATCCATGGTTGTGATGCCCTGCGCGAGGCAGGCCTCGATCTTAGCCTGCACATGCGCCGGCGATGTGTCGGCATCGTCACCGATGCGCCACATGCCATAAACGATGCGGCTAATTTCGAGTTTGTCAGAAAGAGCGATACGTTCCATCAGTGGCGTTCCCCGTTGCCGAGCGGCGTGGCTGGCGTTTCAGAAGGCACCCGGCCATAGGCATGCGGCAGGGAGCAGGTTTTTATCTGCGGCAGAACCTTGGTGCCGAAATGTTCAGCCTCGTCAAGATGCGGATAACCGGACAGGATGAAGGCGCGGATACCCATCTTCTGGTAATCCTCCAGCGCCGACAGAACCTGATCTGTTGAGCCGACAAGTGCTGCACCGCAGCCGGAGCGCGCCCGGCCGATGCCGGTCCACAGATTCGGTTCGACATAACCGAACTTGTCAGCGAGTTCGCGGGCCCGTGCCTGATGCGACACGCCAAGCGAACCACTGTCATGGGCGCGGTTGCGGATCAGCTGGCCATATTCATCATCGAGCTTGGAGACCAGATGTTCGGCATATTCGCGGGCTTCCTGTTCGGTATCGCGCACCACCATATGGACGCGCAGGCCATAATCCAGCGTGCGGCCGTGGGCGGCGGCGCGCTCATTGGCGGCGCGCATGCGGTCTGCCAGCTGTTCCTTCGTCTCTGGCCACATCAGATAGACGTCACATTGTGCGCCGCAGAGTTCCAGTGCATCGGGAGAGTAACCACCGAAATAAAGAAGCGGGCCGCCATTCTGCTGGTACGGTCTCGCCGGTTCAGTCGATACGCCCTTGAACTGGTAGATCTCGCCATCGTGGTCGATGGTGTCACGCGTCCAGGCCTGACGCAAAATCTCGACCACCTCGTGGCTGCGCTTGTAACGGAAGGCGCTGTCGGCGACTTCGCCCGGGAAGTCCGAACTGATGACGTTGAGCGTCAGACGGCCCTTCAGCATGTGGTCGAGCGTGGCAACCGTGCGCGCCAGCATGATCGGCTGCATTTCGCCACAGCGGATGGCCGCAAGGAAATTGATGCGGTCGCTGATCGGCGCGCAGCCGGCGACGAAGCTCAGCGTATCCTGTCCGACCTGATAGGACGAAGGGCAGAGAATGTTGCGGAAACCAAGCTCCTCAGCCTTTTTGACGATATCCGAGCAATGTTCGAAGCTGGAACGCAGGCTTCCATCCGGCACGCCGAGATAGGCGTAATCATCGGAACACAAAGCGGAAAACCAGGAGACCTCGGCAGCATCGAGATCAGCGGATGTGATGGGTACGACGGTCATGCAATTCCTCCTCAGGGCCGCTCTCGTTTTTCTTGCATAACATCAAGAAATATGTAAATCAATGATGTATCAATTTTTGTTTCGGGGGGGAGGAAACGGTAGATGAAACACACTGGTGGCAGCCTGCCCATGTATATGCAGATCGCCGAAATGCTGGTGCGCGAGGTGGCGGCAGGGCGGTTGATCGACGGGGAGAAGCTTGCGCCGGAGCGCGATATGGCTGCCGATCTCGGCATCGCCGTCGGTACGCTACGCAAGGCGCTCGCCGAGTTACAGGAGCGCGGCCTTCTCGAGCGCGTGCAGGGTTCCGGCAACTACATCCGTGCGGTCAGTGATCCGCAAAGTGTCTACGCCTTCTTCCGGCTTGAACTGATCGAGGGCGGCGGCCTGCCGACGGCGGAGGTTTTGGATGTTACGCGCCTTGCCAAGCCCGCTGACCTGCCCGCCTTCGGCACATCGGCCGAAGGACACAGAATTCGCCGCCTGCGGCGCATTGCGGGCAAGCCAGCGGCCATCGAGGAGATCTGGCTTGATGGCTCTTACGTCGATACCATCGCCATCGAGAACATGTCGGAATCCCTCTATCTCTATTACCGAACTCGCCTGAACCTCTGGATATCGAAGGCGGAGGATCGGATTGATCTCGGTGACGTGCCCGGATGGGCGCCCGAGGTTTTCGGCCAGAAAGCCGGCGCATCCGTGCCGCGGGTGCTGCGCCTCAGCCAGGCACAGGATGGCGCGGTGGCCGAAGTTTCATGGACGTGGTTTGACCATACCATCGCCCGCTACGTTTCTCGCATACGTTGAGATTGCGCAAATTTCGCGTGATCCACGCGGATGAAGGAATTTGACGGCAGGCAAGAACGTTGCGGCCTGCCGCGCGGGCGCTTTTGCGGTTATATTTCTTTTAATCAACCACTTAATAGTTTTTGATTTCTGTCAGAAATAAAATTGATACACTATTGATTTCCTTTTTACGAAAGGTAATATCACGACCTCAAGGGAGACAGGGCTTTCGCTATTGCCAGACGATCGGGATCGATTGTCGAAGATGCGATACGGGGAATTTGAAGGTTGATACCGGCTATTGCGTCCATTCACATTCTGGGCGTGCCGTTCGTGAGGAGGAAAATATGGCTTCGGTCAGCCTGCGCAAGCTGGACAAGAGTTACGGTGCGCTTCGCATCGTCAAGGGCATCGACCTTGAAATCAACGATGGCGAATTCGTCGTGTTCGTCGGCCCTTCCGGCTGCGGCAAATCGACAACGCTGCGCATGGTCGCGGGCTTGGAAAGCATCACAGGCGGCGAGGTGAAGATCAGCGACCGTGTTGTCAACAAGCTGCCGCCGCGCGAGCGTGACATCGCCATGGTGTTTCAGGACTATGCACTTTATCCGCACAAGACCGTGCGCGAAAACATGGGTTTCAGCCTGAAGGTGCGCGGCGTGAGCGCTTCGCAGGCCAATGCCAGTATCGATGAGGCGGCAAAGATGCTGGGCATCGAACACCTGCTTGATCGTCGGCCCGGACAGCTTTCCGGCGGCCAGCGTCAGCGCGTAGCCATGGGCCGCGCCATCGTGCGCCGCCCGCAGGTCTTCCTGTTCGACGAGCCGCTTTCCAACCTCGACGCCAAGCTGCGCGGACAGGTGCGCACGGAAATCAAGCGCCTGCACCAGCAGCTTGGCACGACGATCATCTACGTCACCCACGACCAGGTGGAGGCCATGACGCTCGCAGACCGCATCGTCATCCTGCGCGGCGGCGATATTGAACAGGTCGGCACGCCGGATGAGGTTTATAACCGGCCGGAAAGCGTCTTCGTCGGTGGTTTCGTCGGTGCGCCAGCCATGAATTTCGCCCGCGCCAGGGTGAATGGTGACCGGCTAACATTTTCCGACGGCAATTCTCTGCCGATGGCGGCCATCCGGCCATCGCGCGAAACGGCGCTTGAGGGACGCGACGTCATCGTTGGAATCCGCCCGGAACATTTTGGCCCCGCCGAAGGCTTCGGCAGCCAGCTTGCCGTGAAGGTGCAGGTTGTAGAACCGCTGGGCTCGGACACGCTCGTCCATTTCAGCCTTGGCGATGCGGCGCTGACCGCACGGATGCCGCCGCAGCTTCGGCCGACGCCGAATGAGGAACTGCGGATCGGCGTCGATCCATCCAAAGTCCATCTTTTCGACGCGACGACGGAACGCTCAATCCATTGATTGCCCGGCGAAAAGCACCGCAGACAAGCGTTTAATAACGGGAGGAACACATGACACTCAAAGCTTTCAGGGGCAAAGCCCTCATGGGCGCGGCTCTCTGCGCAACCATGCTCATCTTTTCGGGACAGGCATTTGCCGATGCCGAGTTGAAGATATTCGTTTCGAGCCAGCATCAGCCGGATATCTGGCGCAAGGCGCTCGATCAATATGAGGCCAAGACGCCCGGCGTTAAGGTCGTGATCGAGACCGGCGGCAACACCTCGGAAATGCAAGCGCAATACCTGAACACCGTGATGTCGGCCAAGGATTCGAGCCTTGATGTGCTGATGCTCGACGTCATCCGCCCGGCGCAATTCGCCACAGCCGGCTGGACCAGCGATTTTGCCGGCAAGGACATGTCCGCCTACCTGCCGACCTATGCCGAGGCCAACACGGTGGACGGCAAGATCGTGGCGCTGCCAGCCTTCGCCGACTCCATGTTCCTTTATTACCGCAAGGATCTTCTCGATAAATACGGCATCAAGCCGCCGACCACCTGGGATGAGCTGAAGGAAGCGTCCAAGAAGGTCATGGAAGGCGAAAAGAACCCGGAGCTTCAGGGCCTGTCCTTCCAGGGCAAGGCGATCGAAGGCGCTGTCTGCACCTTCCTCCTGCCCTATTGGAGCGAAGGCAAGTCGCTGGTTGAAAACGGCAAGCTGAACTTCGACAACAAGGCTGCGGTGGATTCGCTGAAGCTCTGGAAGAGCTTTGTCGACGAAGGCATTTCCAAGAAGAATATTTCGGAAGTCGCGACCGACGACACCCGCAAGGAATTCCAGGCCGGCAAGGTTCTCTTTGCCGTCAACTGGTCCTACGCCTGGACCCATTTCCAGGGCAAGGAATCGCAGGTGAACGACAAGGTCGGCGTCGCCCGCCTGCCGGCTGTCAAGGGCGGCGAGCAGACGACCTGCCTTGGCGGCTGGGAATTCGGCGTTTCCGCCTATTCCAAGCAGCAGGATGAAGCCAAGAAGCTTGTCGAATATCTCTCCGGTCAGGATGTGTCCAAGTTCATGGCCATCAACGCCGCGCTTCTGCCCACCTATGCCGCACTCTACAAGGATGCGGATGTGACCAAGGCGATTCCGTGGTTCGCGGATGCCCTGCCCGTCGTCGAGACTGCCAAGGCCCGCCCCGTGACGCCGCGTTACAACGAGGTCAGCGAGACGATCCGCACCACGGTCAATGGCGTGCTTGCCGGCGTCATGACGCCGGAAGATGGCGCAAAGCAGATGGAAAGCCGTCTGCGGCGCGTTCTGCGCTAAGCTTTGGGCCGGAAAGCGGCATGCCTGCCATGCCCTTTCCGGCCGCTTCGACTGACAGAAATAAGGCCGCCTAAAGGGCGCGATAAACGGGCCGGATCAGAACCGGTCCGCTCGGGAGATGACGACGTGAATCCAGTTGCGGGAGTGGCAGGTGTGACAATGCCGGAAAGAACCATGGTTCGGGTGGACGAGAAACCGCAGCCGCGCTGGACGCGCTGGCTCGATCTCGGCGACCGGTCGCTTGCCGTGCTGCTTCTCGCGCCGGCGGCGATCCTGCTTTCACTTATCATCGTTTATCCGGTGGCGCGGCTCGTCTATACGAGCTTCTTCAGTCTGTCGCTGACCTCGGGCCTGCCGGCGGAATTCATCGGCTTTGAAAATTACACGGCGATGTTCGATGATCCGATTTTCTGGGAAACGACCTGGAACACGGTGCTGATAACGCTGATCACCGTGCCCGGTGCGCTTTTCATGGGCCTTGGCCTCGCATTGCTCGCCAACCTGCCCTTTTCAATGCAATGGCCTATGCGGCTTTCGCTGCTCATTCCCTGGGCGCTGCCGCTCTCCTTTGCCGGACTCATCTTTGCTTGGTTCTTTCATTACGAATACGGGGTGGTTAATGATGTGCTCAACCGGCTTGGCTTCGAAGGCATCATCTGGTTCAACTCCCCGAACTGGGCCTTTGCCGCGATCTGCCTGACGATCATCTGGAAGACCTCTTCCTTCATGGCGTTGATGATCCTCGCCGGCCTGCAGACAATCCCGCGCTCGCTCTACGAGGCAGCGGATGTGGATGGCGCCGGCAAAATCCGGCAGTTTTTCGAAATCACCCTGCCGCTTCTGAAGCCGTCGATTGTCGTCGCCCTCATCTTCCGCACCATCACCGCGCTGCAGACCTTTGATATTCCTTACATGATGACCGGCGGCGGCCCCGGCACATCCACCACGACGCTTGCCATGTACATCCACCAGAACACCGTTTCCTTTCTCGATCTCGGTTACGGTTCGGCGCTCGCGGTTATGATGTTTGCACTTTCCATGTGCGTCACCGCCGTTTATCTCCGCATTATCAGGACGAAGGACTGAGCCATGAGCACCGTTGCCACCTCCTCCGGTCTGTCCTCCTTCTTTTCCGGCAAGCCGCTCCGCTTCATCGCGGCCTCCATTCTTCTGGTGAACGGCCTTTTTCCCGCGATCTGGATCCTCTTTACCTCGCTGAAAACCGAGGCAGAGCTGACGGTCAAACCGATCACCTGGTTTCCGCACGCGCCGACGCTCGCTAATTACATGCAGGCCTTCTCCGATCAGCCGCTGCACCTCTTCCTCTTCAACAGCTTCATGGTGGCGCTGCTTTCCACCGCACTCACCATCCTGATTTCAGTGCTGGCGGCTTATGCGCTGGCGCGGCTGAACCTCAAGTACAGGGCGCTGATCCTCTCGCTTATCATCGCCGTCTCCACATTCCCGCTGGTGACGCTGCTGGTACCGCTGTTCGAAATCATGCGTGCCTTGAACCTGCTCAACAGCTGGACGGCGCTGATCCTGCCCTACACGGTGCTGTCGCTGCCGGTCTGCACCTTGATGCTGGTCTCCTTCTTCGAAAGCATTCCGCGCGATCTCGAAAACGCCGCCATGATCGATGGCTGCACCCGCATCGGGGCGCTGTTCAAGGTCGTCGTGCCGCTTTGTGCGCCTGGTGTTTTCACCGCCGGTATTCTTGCCTTTGTGAATGCCTGGGACGAGTTTCTGCTGGCGCTCTCCTTCAATTCCAACCCCGCACTGCGCACCCTGCCCGTTGGCATCCAGCTTTATCAGGGGGAGTTCGCTTTCCCCTGGCCGGTCATTTCGGCAGCGTTGGTGGTCGGCATCGTGCCGGTCGCGATCCTCATCGTCATCTTCCAGGAACGGGTTGTCTCTGGCCTCACCGCTGGCGGTCTCAAGGGCTAAAAGGTTAAGTCATGCATTTCGAAAAGACCCCGGACGGTTTCACGCTCGCAATCGGCAACCGCATCATCCTCTCCCACTCGCCCGACGAGCCGGCCTTGTTCGCCGGTTTCGGCAAGGAACGGATGGATATGTATCGCGGCAATTTCGATATCGAAGACTACGTCATCGAACGAACCGCCCTGCGCCACGCCGAGGTGAACGGCGACAGCGTCACGCTTTCCTCCGCACCGGGACAGACCCCTCGCCTTCGCCTGACACTCGAAGGGAATGCCATCCTCTTAACGGCGCTGGATAAGACCATCAACCGTCTCTGGCTGCGCGTCTTTGCGGAAACGGACGAGCATGTCTGGGGCGGCGGCGAGCAGATGTCCTATTTCGACATGCGCGGTCGCCGCTTTCCGCTCTGGACCTCCGAGCCGGGGGTCGGCCGCGACAAGACCACCGAGATCACCTTCAAATCCGATGTCAGCGGCAAGGCGGGCGGTGATTATTACAACACCAACTACCCGCAGCCGACTTACCTGTCGTCGCGCAGATATGCCCTCCATGTGGAGACAAGCGCCTATTCGGTCTTCGATTTCCGCAATGGCGATTTCCACGAAATCGAAATCTGGGCCATCCCTGAAAGGATCGAATTTTTTACGGGTGACAGTTTCACCGATATCGTCTCCGCCCTGTCGCTGCGGTTCGGACGCCAGCCGCAACTGCCGGATTGGGTCTATAACGGCGCGATCATCGGATTAAAGGACGGCGTCAACTCCTTTGCCCGGCTGGAGAAAATCCGTGCGGCCGGCACGAAGGTGTCCGGCCTCTGGTGCGAGGACTGGGTGGGGCTTCGCCAGACATCCTTCGGCGCCCGCCTCTTCTGGGACTGGCAGGCAAATGAGACCCGCTACCCGCATCTGCGCCAGAAAATCGCCGAGTTAGCCGACCAGGGTATCCGTTTTCTGGGTTACGTGAACCCCTACCTCTGCGTCGACGGCCCGCTGTTCCCGGTGGCTGAAAAAGCCGGCTATTTCGCCACCGACGCCGAGGGCAAAACGGCGCTGGTTGATTTCGGCGAATTCTATTGCGGCGTGGTCGATTTCACCAATCCGGCCGCTGCCGACTGGTTCGCCGAAGAGATCATCGGCAAAAACATGCTCGATTTCGGCCTGTCCGGCTGGATGGCGGATTTCGGCGAATATCTGCCGATCGACATCCAGCTTTCGAACGGCGTCGACGCCAAGCTGATGCACAATGCCTGGCCCACACTCTGGGCTGAGGTTAACGCGAAAGGCGTCAAAAGTCGTGGCAAGACTGGCGAAGCGCTGTTCTTCATGCGGGCCGGTTTCACCGGCGTGCAGGCCCATTGCCCTCTGATCTGGGGCGGCGACCAGTCCGTCGACTTCTCCCGTCATGATGGACTTGTCACCGTCATTTGCGGTGCGCTCTCCTCCGGGCTCATGGGCAATGCCTATCACCATTCCGACATCGGCGGTTACACCAGCCTGTTCGGCAATGTCCGCACCGCAGAGCTCATCATGCGCTGGACGGAAATGGCCGCCTTCACGCCGGTCATGCGCACCCATGAGGGCAACCGCCCGCGCGACAATCTGCAGATCGATCAGAATGAAACGGTTCTCGCCCATTTCGCCCGCATGACGACGGTCTATGTCGCGCTCGCTCCCTATCTGAAATCGCTTTCCGCCGAGGCGGCAAAGACGGGCCTGCCGGTGCAGCGGCCGCTTTTCCTGCATTACGAGAATGAGCCGCAAACCTATGCCATTCAGGACTGCTATCTCTACGGCGCGGATATGCTGGTCGCACCGGTCTGGAAGGCGGACGAAACGCAACGCTCGCTCTATTTGCCGGGCAATGGCGAATGGGTGCACCTGTGGAGTGGCACGCAGTACCGCGGCGGGCAAGAGGTCACCGTTGCAGCGCCGCTCGGCGAGCCTGCGGTTTTTTATCGTGCCGATAGCGGCCATCGTCAGCTGTTTGAACAGGTTCGCACCATCCGCTGAACGATAGCAGAGTTCGTCTTTCCATCACCCCGTCAAGCGCGGTGATGTGATGGCCTTTTTGAAAAGCGCGGTCATCGCGTCGCTGATACCCTGCGACGGGCTGACCTCGAAGAACAGGCCCGGAGAAGCGCATTGCTGCATGCGTGTGCCGATTTCCGACTGGAAGGGTGCGATCCAGGTGTTGTACCAACCGTTTGTCGGTAGCGGCAAATAGGTTGTGTAGAGCACGGCAATCCGAAAACCCTTTTCCTTCAGCTTCGTGCAATATTTCACGTCGATTGGCTCCTGGCAGCGGCCGCTCGTCGTTTTTTTGGTACAACTGGACGGCTTGTAGCTATCGCCGACACCGTCAGTCACGAAGAAGACGATCTTCTCGGGGCTCGCCGAACTTGCGCCCGTGCCAGAATTGCCAATTTTGTCGCCAATCTGGGTCAGGGCCCGGTCAAAATCGGTCTGCTGGTCGTTGTTGAACCCCTGTTTGGGGATCGACATCAGGTCGACTTCAGCGGCTTTTTTCTTGGCTGTCGCCAGATCCGACGTCAACGGCACGACTTCGAGCAGCTTCGTATCCTCAGCTTTCTCTCCGAAGGAATAGACTGCCATACGATATTGATTGCTGCTTTTACGCATGGACTTCGCCGTGTCCATGAGGCTTGCCGTCGCCTTTGCGACCACGTTGATGCGCGTTGTCACCCCGAGGCTCTTGGCCTTGTAATAATAGCTGTTCGTATCAACCACCCCGTCTTTCACGATGTGACAGGCGAAAGCGCATTTGTCGCTGGTATTCGCAACCATGGTTGCGACATCGGCCGGTGTGGCGCCCACGCCCATCGACGGGGTGTTATCCAGAAGGACGTAGAAGTCGCTGAATGTTTCCGTCTCATATTTGGCGGTCGCCCTGCCCGCAACAGTGACGAGATCCTCTCCAAGTATCCGTGAAAGCGTCGTGCCGACGGACGCCTTGAACTTGACCTCCGATTCGATCGCGTTACCGTGCTTGACAACCGATACGTCGAGGGACAGCAGCTTGTAGTCGGGATTGGCTCTCTCATTGCCTTCAAAAAATGCGGAGGCCTCATCGCCACCAAGCGTGATGACCCCATCACCAGACATTTCCTTTGCCTTGTGAACGCTCGCCGAAGTGTCGGACACCACCGCGAGGGCCGCGGCATCGGCGGCCATCTGCAGGTCCGATTTCACGGTCATGCCATGCGCCACATCGAGAGCCACGCCCGCGACACCAATCAGAGGCACCATCAACAGGGCGCTGAGAATGCCGAAATTTCCCGATTTATCCTGCCAGAAGGTTTTCAAGTTGGTCCCCGTAATTTTTCCCCGGGGGTCAAAATAGTCGTACAATATTGAAGGGCAGTTTCGAGAGATAACTAATTTTCGATAAATCTAATTTCCTTAATAACTAATAGGCCGATGAAAGACGGCTGAACGCGATCACGTCTGACGAAGCATCGTCGGCGGGGACGTTGACATTTTTAAAACTTGACCTACAAAACAAGCTCTTCCGAGGGGAGCACCGCACGGTGCTGAGATGGCGTTGAGCCGGACCCTTGAACCTGATCCGGGTCATGCCGGCGTAGGAACGGAACTGTCGCGCCCTGGAGGCGCTGCCCTTTCTCTTCTCCGCTCTGCCTGATCTCCGTGATTGCCACAGCTGGAGACGACCGATGATGCTGAAACCTTCCGTCCTTCGCACATGGTGCGTTTGCGTCTGAGGCCCGGCTCATGCGTGCCACCCATGCGCTGAACGGTGTCGGTCTTCTGCTGCTTTTGTGGCAGACGGGGACATGGCTGTTTGCGCCGCCCCGTTACATCCTGCCGTCGCCCGCTGATGTCGCGGCCGCCTTCCTGCGACAGCCAGGTTTCCTGTTCGGTCAGGCCACGATGACGCTTGGCGAAATGGCGCTCGGGCTTGCGGCAGGCGTTACTGCCGGTGTCCTCGTCGCCTTCACGATTGCCGCCACGCCGCGCTTCGGCCGCCTCGTCTGGCCCACGGTCCTGGTGTTGCAGGCCTTTCCGGTCTTCGTGCTCGCCCCCATCCTCGTCCTCTGGTTTGGCTTCGGCATGGCTTCAAAAGTGGTTATGACGGCGATCATCATCTTCTTTCCCGTCGCGTCGGCTTTCACCGATGGTCTCAACCGCACGGACCGCGCCATTCTCGACGCCGCCTCGCTGACACAAGCGAGCCATTGGCAGATCCTCACCCGGCTGCGCGTGCCGCTGGCGCTTCCCTCGCTGATTTCGGGCTTGAGGGTGGCGGCGCCACTCGCCCCACTCGGCGCCGTCATCGGCGAATGGGTGGGCTCATCGGCCGGGCTTGGTTTCGTGATGATCCAGTCCAATGCCCGTATGCAGACCGATACCATGTTCGCCGCCATGGCCATTCTGGCCGTCATGGCCGTGGTACTCAGGCTGATCGTGGACCGGGCGACAGCCAATCTCGCGCCCTGGGCCAAAGAAACAGAACACAACATTCCTTTCAGATATTTACGGAGACTTTCGGCACCATGAAACGAACTCTTCTTTCCCTCGCCATCGCCGCAGCAAGCGTGCTTGCTCCCATGCAATCTGAGGCCGCCGACAAGCTGACCGTGTTGCTTGAGTGGTTCGTGAACCCTGATCATGCACCGATGGTGATAGCCAAGGAACGCGGCCTGTTCACCGAGGCCGGGCTGGAAGTGGAACTGGTGCCGCCTGCCGATCCCTCCGCCGTGCCGCGTCTCGTCTCGGCAAAGCAGGCCGATATCGGTGTGCATTACCAGCCGAACCTCTATCTCGACCATGAAGCCAGTCTGCCGCTCGTTCGTTTCGGCACGCTGGTTGAAACCCCGCTCAACACCGTCACGGTTCTCGCCGATGGGCCGATCAAGAGCCTGAAGGACTTAAAAGGTAAAAAGGTTGGTTTTTCCGTTTCCGGTTTCGAGGATGCGATGCTGAAGCGCATGCTGGAAAAGGATGGTTTGACGAAGGACGATGTCGAACTCGTCAACGTCAATTTCTCGCTTTCGCCGTCACTGATCGCCGGCAAGGTGGATGCCACTCTGGGTGGTTTCCGCAATTTCGAACTGACGCAGATGAAACTCGAAGGCCACGAGGGCCGTTCCTTTTTCCCCGAGGAACATGGCGTGCCGGCCTATGACGAGCTGATCTTCGTCACCCACACCGATCTTGTAAAAGACAGCCGCCTGCCGCGTTTCCTCTCCGCCGTGGAGCAGGCCGCAATCTTTATTACCAACCATCCGCAGGACGCCTGGCAGCTTTTCATCAAGGCCTATCCGAACCTTGACGATGCCCTGAACAAACAGGCCTTCTTCGACACCCTGCCGCGTTTCGCCAAGCGTCCGGCAGCACTCGACCGCGCCCGTTACGCCCGTTTCGGTGCCTTCATGCAGGAGATGCAGTTGATCAAGCAGGCCCCCCCAGCGGACGATATCGCCGTGGAGTTGCAACAGCCATGAGCGGTAATTTTCCGACAGCGGCAAAGGCCGCCGAGATTCTCGAGCGTGTGCGCCAGACGCGTCCGCGCGTGCATTGCCTGATGAACACCGTGGTGCAGAAATTCACCGCCGACGGCATCACCGTCATCGGCGGCATTCCCTCCATGACGACCTCGATGGAAGAAATCGAGAGCTTCGTTACCAAGGCGGATGCACTTACCATCAATCTCGGCACGCTGGATGCCGAACGGCGAAAGGTCATCCGACTGGCCATCGAGATCGCCAACAAAGCGGGAAAGCCGTGGATCGTTGATCCCGTCCATTGCGATTACTCGCCGTCCCGGCTGGAATTTGCACGCGAACTCATCACCCTTTCCCCGACGATCGTCCGTGGCAACCGCGCAGAAATGAGCCTGATCGGCGACGTGCCGAATACGGTGAGGATCGAGACCGGGCCGGTGGATCATCTTCGCGACACAACCCGCAACGTCAGCATCGTCAACGGGCATCCCTGGATGGCGAAGGTGACGGGCACGGGCTGCCTTTCGGGCGGTGTCATCGCCGCCTTCATGGCAGTGGAAAAAGACCCGCTGGCAGCGGCGGCTTCCGCCCTCGCAGTGACGGGCGTTTCTGCCGAACTCGCCGCGAAGCAGGCCAAAGGCCCCGGCACATTCGAACCGGCATTTCTGGATGCGCTTTCCGAAATTTCCGGTGAAGACATCATGAAGCATGCGAGGATTAAGCATGAACAAGGTTGATTACCGCCTCAACGCGCTGGTCGATGCCAGTCTTTCCGACGTCGCAGCGTTGCCGGAACTTGCTCTGGCGGCTGCACTCAACGGGGCAACCATCCTGCAATATCGCGACAAACACGGCTCGACACGGGAGATGATCGAAAACGCCCGCGCCATTCGCGTGGCGATCGGCGGCACCGGCGTGCCGCTTGTTATCAACGACCGCGTGGACGTGGCGCTCGCCTCCGGAGCCGATGGGGTGCATCTGGGTGCCGACGACATGGATGCGAAGACCGCAAGGCGCATTCTCGGCGAAAGGGCGATCATCGGTCTTACTGTCAAGAACCGCGTCGATGCCGAACGGGCAGCTTCCATGCCCGCCGACTATGCCTGTATTGGCGGCGTCTTTGAGACCGTTTCCAAGGTCAATCCGGACAAACCGGTCGGTATCGACGGTTTTACGATGCTGCGTGCCCTGCTGAAGGAGTGGCGGCCGGATATGCCGGTGGGTGCAATCGCCGGTATCGATCTTACCCGTGTGCCTGCCGTCGTCACCGCTGGTGCGGATGGGGTCGCAGTCATTTCCGCCATTTTCCGCGCAGCCGATATCGCCCGGGCAACCAAGGACTTCCGCTCTGCAATCGACGCGGCGCTGAAAGCGAGACAGCCATGACTTCAATTGCATTGACGATTGCCGGTTCTGACAGCGGTGGCGGTGCGGGCATCCAGGCCGATATCAAGACCTTCTCCGCACTGGGCGCCTATGCCGCCAGCGTCATCACCGCCATCACCGCCCAAAACACGCAGGGCGTGACCGCTGTGGAGGATATTTCGGTCGCCACGATTGTCGCGCAGATGGATGCGGTTTTTTCCGATCTCGCCGTCAATGCCGTGAAAATCGGCATGGTCTCGCGAATCGAAACCATTGCCGCCATCGCGGAACGGCTTCGGCGGCAATCGCAGCAGCCGGTGGTGCTTGACCCGGTCATGGTGGCAACATCAGGTGACCGGCTGCTGCATGAGGATGCCATCGAGACGTTACGGCGCGAGCTTCTTCCGCTAGCCACCATCGTCACGCCGAACCTGCCCGAAGCGGCATTGCTAACCGGAACCCCGATTGCGGGGACGACGCAGGAGATTACCCGCCAGGCCCAGCTGATCCTAAAGGCCGGTGCGAAGGCGGTGCTCATCAAGGGCGGACATGGCGATGGGCCCGAGAGCACGGATTATCTTTTTGCAGATGACACCATGCAGGCGCTTTCTTCGCCGAGGGTGGAGACAAAAAACGACCATGGCACCGGCTGCACGCTGGCGGCGGCGATTACGGCGCATCTTGCGATGGGGCGCGAATTGCGGGAGGCCGTGGGGCTGGGGAAGGACTATTTGAATGGGGCGCTCGATGCCGGGCGGGGGCTTGCCGTTGGACATGGGCGGGGGCCGGTGCATCATTTTTATCGGTGGTGGAATTAGTTACGCGAGGGTGGAGAGTGGGTATTACCCCCCTCTGTCCTGCCGGACATCTCCCCCTCA
>JAEXMK010000251.1 GCA_023444445.1 Pseudomonadota bacterium
AAGGTCGGGATTGCCCATGCCGAGATCGATGATATCGGCCCCGGCCGCTCGCGCGCTCGCTTTCAAACGGTTGACCTGTTCGAAGACGTATTGCGGCAGACGCCGGACCTTGTGAAACTCTTCCATCTCTTTCCTCATGGGAATGGACCGGTGCTGCCGGCCCATAACGAAGGTTCGTTTTTGTTGTTAAACGCCGCCGACACGAACCGACCCGGCAGGCGTTATTCATTGTAGCGCAAAGCACGGGAAAACCCACAAGGCTTTTCTCGGGCCAACGCCGCGTAGCGGTGATCCGCCCGTCCTTTCGGCACGGCCTTCTCAACCCCTTCGGCAAGGCGGATCGCGCACTATAATCAGGGAACTTGCATAACGCCAGATTCTGGGAAAATGCAAGGCAAGCCATGCTCAAGAACGGCCATTCCTGTCGTTCAGCCACGCTCGCCCTTCACAATTGCCGCGCGGATGACCGAAAGCACGCGCTCCGGCTTGATATCCGTGCAGACGAGCTGGCTCGGATGCCCATCCCAGTCGCCCGGCGGAAAGGCGCGTCCGTCAGGCTTCTGGATGGTCTGGCCATCGGCAAGACCGCCGCAGACGACGCGCACCGGGCCGCTGCGGGTGGTAAACAGTTCCTGCGCGACGAGATAAACGCAGGCGCAGCTGTCGTGCACCACCATGCCGTCACCGGTGCGGGTCTTGTAGAAATCGATATAGAATTGCGACAGGTCCGAAAGCAGCTGCACCGGCTTGCCGCCCGCCTCTGCCATCTCAGCCATGAAGGCGCTCGTCATCACGGTTTTCGTCGTGACATCGAGACCGACGACAACGACGCGCCACGGCGCGGTGAAGACAAGATCGGCCGCTTCCGGATCGCCATGAATATTGGCCTCGGCCGCGGGCGAGACATTGCCGTTGATGTCGAAGGCGCCGCCCATGACGATGACTTCCTTCACCAGAGCGGCGAAGTCAGGTTCTTCGCGCAAAGCCAGCGCCAGATTGGTCATGCGGCCGACAGCGATCAACGTCACTTCGCCTGGATTGGCCTTGACCGTTTCGATGATGAAGCGATGCGCGGGCCGCGGGTCGAGCGGGAGGTCGATGGTGGCAGGAATATCGATGTCACCGAGGCCGTTTTCGCCATGAATGAAGGTCGGCCAATGGCCTTCCTTGCGGGCAGGATCAAAGGTCACGCCCGCCCCTTTAGCGACCGGCGCGGTCATCTGCCATTCCCGCTTGAGGAAAAGCGCATTGCGGGTGGTGATGTCGATAGGCGCATTGCCGAAAACGGTGGTGACGCCGATCAGATCGATATCGGGGTGACGGTGCAGAAAAAGAAGCGCCATCGCATCATCCACACCGGGGTCCGTATCGAATATCACTTTATGCATAATACCCTCATCCATCTGTATCAGGCGTCATCCGTCCTTCCGGCGACGCGCCACGGAAACATAGCGATAAGCGGCCACACCGCAATCCCCTGCCCGTTGCCTGACGCAGAGAAAGAGATTGCGCCATGGCCCTTTCAGTGAAAGAAGAAGCCCTCTCCTTCCGCCCGCCCGGACATATCAAGTGCAAGACATCGCCCTCAACGTTTTCATCGTCCTCTTCTGCGTCGCCATCTTTGCCGGCTTTATCGATTCCATCGCCGGCGGCGGTGGTCTCATCACCATTCCGGCGATGCTGATCATGGGCATTGCGCCGCTCGATACGCTTGGGACCAACAAGCTGCAATCGCAGTTCGGCTCGGCCTCCGCCACCATCGCTTATGCCCGGCGCGGCCATGTCAATCTGAGGGAACAATTGCCCATGGCCGTTATGGCCATGCTTGGCGGCGGGCTCGGAGCGGTCGCCGCCGGCTTCGTGCCTTCGAGCGTGCTGCGCACCATAATGCCGTTCCTGCTGATCGCGATTGCGCTTTATTTCGCCTTCAAGCCGCAGCTGAGCGATATCGACAGCCACCGCCGTATCACCCCCTTCGTGTTCGGCTTCACCGTCGCGCCGCTGGTGGGCTTTTACGACGGCGTTTTCGGCCCCGGTGCGGGTTCCTTCTACATGCTCGCCTTCGTGGCGCTCGCCGGCTTCGGCATGCTGAAGGCAACCGCCCATACCAAGCTTCTGAACCTCGGCTCGAACTTCGGCGGTTTCGTTGTATTTGCTATAGGGGGTGCGGTTTTGTGGAAGCTCGGCCTCGCCATGGGCGTCGGCCAGTTCATCGGCGCACAGATCGGCTCCCGCTTCGCCATGAAAAACGGCGCGAAGATCATCCGCCCGCTGCTGGTGCTTTCCTGCCTGGCCATGGCGACGAAGCTTCTTATCGACGCTTCATCCGCGTGGTCCATCGCGACGATATGGGAAACGATATTCCCGAAATAAACGGGATTGCCGTCAAAGGCCCGCGTATAACATCATGCCGTCGCGCGACGTCTGCGGTCCTCGATTTCGCGGATGACGACCATCGCACCGACAAGCTTGTAGGCAGATGAATAACACGGCGACATTTCCAACGATTTCACGATCGTGCGGCCGTTCTGGTCTTCCGCGTAGGTATACTTCGACGTATCGCCCTTGAAACAATTATCCAGCTTGTCCCTGAGGTCGTTCTGGAATCGGTGGACGCCGACAAGCTCCGCAATATGGCAACCCACAAGCCCTTCCGGCGCATTGCGCTGAAATGCGTCGAGAGAATTGGCGAACGAAACGCGATAACCGGGTGTAACGATCACAACGGGATCGTCCAGATCGTTCAGCATGTCTTCATCGAGGATCAGGTGGCGATGATGCCACTCCAGCGTGTCCTCATCCTCGTCGCCAACGACTTTAGCCTTCGAAGGCATGCCGACGTAACGATCAACGAGTGTCCGCAGAAGCTCGGAGTTGCGCTGCACGCAGCCCAGATCCTCCGCCTCGTGATTGAGGAGGTCGATGGCGAAACGGAACTGCTCGCGGATATCCTCGGAATTCTCTGTCTTGCGTCCGACAACCCGCTCGAGGAGCTGTTCCAGTTCACGCTCCAGCACGGCAATCTTGTCGGCTTCGTTTTTACCAACGGCAGATTGCAGTTCCGTATAACGCAGCCAGAACAACTCAATCAAATCTTTCAACCCAACTCTCCCTGAACGGGCATAACCCGGTTCCCAATGCGAACGGATTAACCCTTTGCCCCCTGATAATAGCGTCTTTGCGCTTAAAAATGACGTAACGAAACGCAGGAACGCCACGGGGATTGTTGTCCAAAATACCACGACAGCGGCCAATTTTTCAATTTCGATAATCCATGAACGAAAAATGAGGTTCCGCTAACACGGAAAAATATTGAAACGCCTCACGCTCTGGCCGAATGTCGCAGAAATTGTACAGAATCCGGCCGCACGGCAATCACCTTAAATCTGGTGCTTCACGTCCCATCGGTCGTGATACCACAGCCATTGTCCGGGGTATTCGCGTACCCAGCTTTCCACCTTGTCGTTCAGCAGCTGTGCCGTCGCCTGAATGTCGACGTTGCCCTTTTCATCGCGCGGAATTTCAACCTTGGGCTCTATTTCTAGCCTGTAGCGATTGTCGGGAAGACGCACGCAACGGGCAGGATAGACATCGCAGTTGAACTGCCGCACCAGCTTGGCAAGCAAGGGATTGGTGCGCACTTCAAGGCCGAAGAACTTCGTCGTCAGGCCCTTGCCGAATTTCTGGTCGACGAGTACGCCGACACCACCGCCCTTTTCCAGCTGCCGCGCCAACGCGAAGGAGGAACCGGCATGCGAGGGCACGAGATTACCCATGCGCTCCTTGCGGAAATTGAATACCTTGTCGGCCACGAAAGGATTGTTCGGCGGACGGAACAATACCGTCACATCCAGACCAAAAGCCGACCCGGCAACCGGCAAGAGCTCGAAATTGCCGCTATGGGCGGTAAAGACGATGAACGGTCGCGGATTGTCTCGCAGCTCGAGAAAGGTCGGGATGCCCTCGACCTCGATACGGCCCGGCTCATTTTTTTCCGGATCGAAATCGAACAGCCGGTCGAGAAACACATATTCCGCCGCAAGCCGGCCCATATTGGCCCAGCTGTCCATGGCGATTGCAAGCCGTTCCTCTTCGGATTTTTCCGGAAAGGCGCGGGCCAGATTGTAAAGCATCAGCTTGTGGCGGCCGGTTTTCGGCCCCACCCAGCGCGCCAGCCGGTCGGCGGCGCGAATGCCCGCATCGGCGGGAAAGAGCTTCAGCAGGTTGAGGAGACCAAAGGCGAGTGTCGCGATCAGCCACTGCCGGAAGTGGTCCAGTTTCAGGACAATCCGTGTCAGGAAAAGCTTCAAGATGCTCAGTCCATCCGCAGCACGATTTTGCCGAATACCTGGCGTGTCTCCATGCGCTCCAGCGCCCGGTCGATATCGTCGAAGGTCACTTCGGTATCGATAACGGGATGAACGATGCCGCGCGCCATTTTCTGCATGGCGTTGGCCATGTTTTCCATGCGGCAGCCAAAGGAGCCGAGCAGTTTCAGCTGCTGCTGGAACAGCATCATCAGATTGATTTCGGTGGAGACACCCGATGTGGAGCCGCAGGTAACGAGGCGGCCGCCGCGCTTCAGCGAGAACATCGACGCGACAAAGGTGTCCTTGCCGACGTGCTCGAACACGACGTCGACACCCTTCTTTTTCGTCAGCTTGCGCACGACGCCTTCGAAACGGTCAGTGCGATAGTTGATGACATGATCGGCGCCGAGCGCCTTCGCCCGTTCGATCTTATCATCGGAACCGACTGTCGTGATAACGGTGCAGCCCATCTTCTTGGCAAGCTGGATCGCCGCCGTGCCGATGCCGGAACCGCCGGCATGGATGAGAATGGTTTCGCCAGGCTCAAGCTTGGCATTGTCGAACAGCATGTGCTCGACAGTACCGAACGTCACTGGCGCGAGCGCCGCAGCAACGGCGTCGATGCCATGCGGTGCCGGCACGAGCTGACGGGCGGGAATATTCATCTTTTCCTGCGCGAAACCATCAAGATGGAAACCGTGAACGCCCTGAACATGTTCGCACAGATTGTCCCGGCCTTCGCGGCAGGGCTTGCATAGCCCGCAGGTACGCGCTCCATAGACAGAGACGAGCTGGCCCGGCAGCACGTTGGAAACGCCGGGACCAATGGCCTCGACAACGCCCGAGGCCTCGGCACCGATGGTGAGCGGCATCTTGCGTTTGGCAAAAGCCATGCCGCGCCAGCCCCATACGTCGATATGGTTGAGCGCCACGGCCTTGACGCGCAGCGTCACCTCGCCCGGGCCCGGAGCGTCAGGTTCGGGCAGGTCCACTTTTTCGAGCTTCCGGTCGTCGACGAGTTGAAGAGCGCGCATATATCAGTCCTTCGCCCGAAGGCGTTATCTAAAATCATTCCAGCAAAACTCTGTAACGGTTTTGCGGCTGGAATGCGAAATCAAAGAAACGGGCGCGTTTCCGCAAGTCATTCGGAAACGCCCCTGTTGTAACCAACCGGTTAAGCCGGTTCCCGCGTCATGACAAGGCTCGCATTCTGCCCGCCAAACCCGAAGGAGTTCGACAGAACGGCCCCCACCTCAGCATCCCGCTTCACATTCGGCACCACGTCGAGCGTGATGGTCGGATCGGGATTGTTGTAGTTTATCGTCGGCGGCAGCGTGCCGGTCAGCATGGTCTGCAGCGAGAACACCGCTTCCACGGCACCTGCGGCGGTCAGCGTATGACCGATCATCGATTTGTTGGACGACAGCGGAATGTTCTTCAGGCCTTCGCCGAAGACGGCCAGCATCGAGCCATATTCCATCTTGTCGTTCTCAGGCGTCGAGGTGCCGTGGGCGTTGATATAACCGATATCGCTTTCGGCCACGCCCGCATCGGCCAGCGCCGCACGGATCGTCGCAATCGCCGGTCCGCCATCGGGCGAAGAGCGCGTACGGTGGAAGCTGTCAGCCTTTTCCCCTGCACCCTTGATGATGCCGAGAACCTTCGCGCCGCGTGCAACGGCGGCTTCGAGCGATTCCAGCACCAGCGTTGCGGCACCTTCGGCGATCACGAAACCATCGCGATCCTTGCTGAACGGCTTGGAAGCCTTTTCCGGCGGGTCGTTCTGGGTCGAAAGCGCCGAGAGAAGCGAGAAGCGGATCAGCGCTTCGGCGCTCACGGAACCATCGGTCGCGACCGTCAAAGCCCGTTCGGTGCGGCCCTGACGAATGGCCTCGACGCCAAGCTGGATCGCGGTCGCTCCGGATGCACAGGCGGTCGACAGCGTGACCGGCAGGCCGCGCGTACCGAAACGATCGGAAAGGCGTTCGGAAATCGCACCGAAAAGTGCTGCCTCCTGGAATGCCGGATCGGGCCGCTGGCGGAAGGCCGTGAGAAAACGCTCATAGGCGTCACCCGGCTGGGCGGCTGGCGGAGAGCGGTCAGCAAGCTCGAAACGGGCGCTCCATTCCGGCTCGATCGGCGGCGCTGCGAGAAACAGGGGACCGTCAAAGTCGCCGGAGATGCCGGCCTGCGCCAGCGCTTCGATGGTGGTTTCGCGGGCAAAGGCATAGGAGCGCTCGACCGAATTCGGAACCGGGATATCGATGAAATCCACCGTGCCGCTGATCCGGGTCGAAAGACCCTCGGTCGGGAAACGGGTGATATTATGGATGCCGGATTTGCCTGATGTCAGCGCCGCCCAGTTGTCTTGAAGTCCTTGCCCGAGCGAGGTGATGATGCCCATGCCGGTAACGGCGACGATCGGGCGACCGAGATGATCCCTGAAGTTGGAAGCCATGGTCTTTTCTCCTCAAACGTCGCGGGACAGAACGGCGACACCTTCGCCGCGGACATGGCCGACGGTGGTGACAACGGCCTCGGTAGCCGCCTCGACCATTGGCTTTTCCGCAGCCGCGTCGAAGGTAGGAACCTTGGCACCGCTTTCAAGCGTCAGCGCCGCCAGAGCGAGCCCGAGTGGAAACTGCGCTTCAAGTCCATGGCCGGTGATACCGCCAAAACCGCGAATGGCAGCCTTTGGCAGCGCCTTTTCGAGAATATCCTTCTCGCGGGCCGTGACGTCGTCATAACCACTCGCGCCGGAAAACACGACGGTCGTAGTGCTGTCCTTGGCCGGGGCCAGCAGACGCTCCATGCGCTTTTCCATCTTGCCGTCCTCGCGGCTGCCGCGGTCACCCTCGATGGCGTCGATACGGGCATAGATGCGCGCCCCACGCTCGCTGGCATGTTTGCGTGATTCCAGCACGAGGAAGGCGCCGAGCGACCCGGAGATCATGCCGCCACCTTCATGGCCCTCACGTGACCAAAGGGGCTGCCATTCGCCCTGCGCATGTGCGCCGATGGCTTCGAACAGCAGGATCATGTCTGGACGTTCGGCGGAAAAGGCGCCGCCCACGAGGGCGTGGCTCGATTCGCCGGAGCGAATGCGGTGAAACGCGGTTTCGACGGCGGAGATGCCGGCTGCTTCTTCGCCCATGAAGGTGCGGGAAGAGCCGGTGACCTTGTGCACGATGGAGATATTGCCGGCCATCAGGTTGGAAAGCTGCGCGAGAAACAGCGTCGGACGCAGTTCAGTGGTCAGCTTTTCGTTCAGCAGCTTTTCGCGGTCGTTGCGCTTCAACGCCTCGTCAACGATCAGCGTATCGACATTGATGTCGCGCTCGCCGCCGCCGGCGGCAACGATCATGTCCATGGTGGCGCAGGCTTCGGCATTTTCCTTCAAGCCGGCATCATCAAGTGCAAGACCGGCAGCAAAAACGCCGAGACGCTGCCAGTTTTCCATCTGCCGCTGGTCGCCGCGCTTGGCGATCTGGGCCGACCAGTCGATCTCCGGCATGGGATGGACCGGATAGGGTTTGAATTTTTCGGTCTCGACAATCGTCGCCGGCGCGGCGGCTCCAGAAAGGAGCGCCACATGCGCTTGGCTGCCAACGCCGTGACAGGTCACGATGCCGACCCCTGTTATCACCACATCATTGTCAGATTTCATCGTCTGTCATCCTTTGCAGCCGGCCCCGCCGAAACGGTCACGGCTATCCACGGCGGTTGCGAACAACCACTTCATGCGTTGCGGAATAAAGCGCGCGATGCGGATTGGCAATGGTGAAGGCCCGATCCGCCGTCGCGAGCCCACGATTTTCGTGCTTCAAAACCGGGTCGAGGAAAAAACGCTCGTCTTTCAGACGGGCGAAAACGCTTATTTCTGCGCATCTGCGGCAATCGCCGCCATCAGGCCGACTTCCTCGGCCCGCTTCTTGACGATAGGCCCAAGCGGGATTTCGCTGAACGGCATGGTGCGCAGTTTCAGCTGCGCGTCGCAAACCTTCTTGCCACCGCTGGTGATTTTCGCCTTGGTGACGGTAAAGCCTGAACCGTCATGCTCCAGCACCGCTTCGATATCAAGAACAGCGCCGGGCTCCACGAAGGTGCGCATCTTGGCGCCATCGACCGACATCAGGAACGGCATGGACGCAAAATCGCTGAAGGCCAGAATCATCATGCCGGAGGCCTGCGCCATCGTCTCGATCAGAAGCACGCCTGGAACCAGCGGCATGCCGGGAAAGTGGCCTTCAAAAACAGGGCTCTTGTCGGGAACGACGGACCGCGCCTTTAACGTGCGCGTCGCCATGTCCACGGCTTCGACCTTGTCGATCATCTGAAAATATTCAAGCAGCATCCGTCCGGCCCGTCTCTGGTCGGTTTAACCCGCCATAACGGCGGGCTTTAAAAAGAAATGCCCGCCTGAAGCGGGCATCTTCGTCTCAGCCCTTGGCTGCGCGCAATTCGTCGATCTTTGCACAGAGGTTCTTCAGCACGAAGTATTCTTCGGTGGAAACCTTGCCTTCGTTGACTTCCTGCGTCCACTGCTCAAGCGGGATCTTGATGCCGAATTCCTTGTCGATCGCGAAAACGATATCCAGAAAGTCGAGGCTGTCGATGCCCAGATCGTCGATCGTGTGGCTCTCCGGCGTAATGGTTTCGCGGTCGATTTCGCTGGTTTCGGCGATAATGTCGGCAACCTTGTCGAATGT
>JAEXMK010000007.1 GCA_023444445.1 Pseudomonadota bacterium
ACGCGCGTCCGCGCGGCGAAAGGAGTCTTTCCAGCCCAAGGACTTGGGCTGGCTGGATGCCGGCTCAAGGCCGGCATGACGGAGGTGGTGGAGCGCGCCAAGAATGTCGATCCTCGATGTCTGCATAACGCAACAGCCGCCGCCACAGCCTCTTCCCCCTCAGTATTTGTGGATTGCTCTTCGATTTCTTACATATAGGATGTTGGGGTGTTGTAGCATTGCCTTGCCCGTGGATTGCGGACGCTGAATGTGGCAACGCCTTGAATGTGCATATGGTCCCGGTTCGGCTCGAGAGCTGTTGCGTTTGCGCCGTCGCCCGGCGACAGGGAGTGAGAGAATGTCCGGCTTTCAAAGGCTGAATATCGTACGGAAAACAGGGCTTGTTGTCGGCGTGGCAGCGCTTTCGACGATTGCGGTTTCTTTCAGCACTGGCCCGCTTGCGGCGGCAAGCTGTCGTAGTGACGCCATGGCTGGGATAGACTGGCGCGAATGCAACAAGCGCATGCTGATGCTGGGCGGCAGCAATCTGGATTCGGCAATGCTGTATGGTTCGGATTTCACCTATACTGACCTGCGCGGCTCGTCGCTGAAGGGTGCCAATCTCGAAAAGGCCAAGCTCATCCGCACCGCGCTGGGCGAGGCGAACCTGCAGGGTGCCAATCTGACGAAGGTGGAAGCCTACCGCAGCGATTTTTCCTCTGCAGATGCCACCAATGCCAAGTTCGTCAATGCCGAAATGCAGCGAACCAAATTCGAGAAGACCAAGCTCGACGGCACGGATTTTACCAAGGCGGAACTCGGGCGTGCTGATTTCGAGGGCGCGTCGTTGAACGGCTCGAAATTTTCCCTGACCAATCTGTCGCGTGCCCGCTTCGGCGGCGCCACGCTTGGCGGCCCGGTGGATTTCACCAGCGCCTTCCTGCTGCTGACCCGTATCGAGGGGGTCGATCTCTCCATGGCCACCGGCCTCGACCAGAAACAGATCGACATTGCCTGCGGTGACGCCAAGACCAAATTGCCGAGTGGCCTCACCGCGCCTGCTTCCTGGCCGTGCCCGGAAGATCCCGACGACGATTGATTGAATGGCCGCGCGTTTCTCTCGCGCGGCGCAGATGCTCCAATAGGCGACTGAGGCCTCCGTCATGCGGACGCCTCGCCGCTGATCAGAAGCCCGAAAGCACGATCTTGCCCTTGGCCTTGTTGCTTTCGATCAGCGCATGCGCCTTGATCAGATTTTCCGCATTGATGGTGCCGAAAACTTCGGTCAGCGTGGTCTTGATCTTGCCGGCGTCGACAAGCTCGGCAACGTGGTTGAGCAGTTTGTGCTGTTCGATCATGTCAGGCGTTTCAAAAACGGCGCGGGCGAACATCATTTCCCAATGGATCGAGATGCATTTGCGCTTGAAGGCCATGACGTCGAAGCCGCCGGCCGGATCGTCAATCAGCGCAAAGCGGCCCTGCGGCGCAATAGTGGCCACGCTGTCGGCGGCGTGGATGTCGCTGTGCGTCGTGGAGAAGACGAAGCCCGGCGCGCCGAGGCCCAGTGCCTCCACCTGCGGTGCGATCGGCTTGCTGTGGTCGACAACATGATGCGCGCCGAGGTCTTTGGCCCATTCGATCGTCTCCGGCCGCGACGCGGTGGCGATGACGGTGAGGTCCGTCAGTGCCCGCAGAAGCTGGATGGCGATCGAGCCGACGCCGCCAGCGCCGCCGATGACCAGAACGGCGTTGGCCGCACCCGGAACCGGTTCCTTCACCCGCAGCCGGTCAAACAGCGTCTCGTAAGCGGTGATGGCGGTGAGCGGCAGCGCCGCCGCCTCTTCGAAACTCAGTGATTTCGGCTTTGCACCGACAATGCGCTCATCGACCAGATGGAATTCGCTGTTGGAGCCGGGGCGATTGATGACGCCGGCATAGAACACCTCATCGCCGGGCTTGAACAGCGAGACCTTGTCGCCGACAGCCTTCACCACGCCAGCGGCATCGAAACCAAGCACGCGGGTGGCGCCATTTTCAGGCGACTGGTTGCGGCGTACCTTGGTATCGACGGGGTTCACCGAAACCGCCTTCACCTCCACCAGAATGTCGTGCCCCTTGGCCTCCGGCTGCGGAAGGTCGATGTCGATGAGGGCGTCTCTGGCGGTGCTGGGCTGGCTCGTCTTGTAACCGATGGCGCGCATGAACAGTCTCCTTTGCTTGTTTGCGTGCCTCTTACTTGATACATATGAACAACGATCGCAAGAATGCACATTTTCTGATGATACATACAAAAAGGATACTGTAGATGTCGCGACCGCGCGCCAAACTGACAGGCAACTTTCCCGGCTGCCCGGTGGAATCGGCCCTGAGTTTTCTCGATGGCAAATGGAAAGGCGTGATCCTCTATCACCTCATCAATGAGGGCACGCTGCGTTTCAACGAGCTGCGCCGCCATATTCCCAGCGTCACCCAGCGCATGTTGACCAAGCAACTGCGCGAGCTGGAAGAGGCGGGCCTGATTTCCCGCACCGTTTTCCCGGTTGTGCCGCCGCGCGTGGATTACGCGCTGACGCCGCTTGGCGAGACGATGCGCCCGGTTATTTCAGCGCTGAAAAGCTGGGGCGATGCCCATGTCGTGTGCAAGAACGGCGCGAAATACACCCAGCTTCCGCAGGCTCCCGAGAAGGCGGCCTGAAAGAAATCACGGGTAAAAGCACATTCCGCGGAAGCCATTTTTCATGGTGCGATGCAACACGGATTTGCCCCGATTGATGCATAATGCTGCAAAACCGATTCGCAGCAGGGACATCAAAGCACATGAGCATGGGTTGGATGGAGGCCGGATTTCTCGGTCTTTTGCAAGGACTTACGGAATTTCTTCCGGTTTCTTCAAGCGCGCATCTAAGGATCGCCGGGGAATTCCTGCCATCAGGCGCAGACCCCGGGGCTGCCTTTACCGCCATTACCCAGATTGGCACGGAAATGGCGGTGCTGGTCTATTTCTGGTCCGATATCATGCGGATCGCTGCCGCCTGGCTCAGGCAAAATCTTCGCCTTGGGCCATACGACAAGGCCGATGCCCGTCTCGGCTGGCTCATCATCGTCGGCTCCGTGCCGATCGTGTTTCTGGGACTGTTCTTCAAGGACGCCATCGAGCATTCGCTGCGTAACCTCTATATCACCGCCGTGATGCTGATCGTCTTCGGTATCATCCTCGGCGTCGCCGACCGGATCGGCAAAAAACGCTACAAGCTGAACCAGCTGATCTGGCGCGACGGCATCCTGTTCGGTTTCGCGCAGGCCATGGCGCTCATCCCCGGCGTCTCGCGTTCCGGCGGCACCATCAGCGCCGGTCTGCTTCTGGGATATACCCGCGAGGCGGCGGCCCGATATTCCTTCCTGCTCGCCGTGCCCGCCGTCTTCGGCTCCGGTTTCTACCAACTCTTCAAAAGCATCGGCGAAGACAATCCGGTCGGCTGGGGCCAGACCGGCCTTGCGACCCTCATCGCCTTCATCGTCGGTTACGCGGTGATCGTTGTGTTCCTGAAGCTGGTCTCGACCAAGAGCTATATGCCCTTCGTCTGGTACCGCGTAGTCATCGGCTTCATTCTGCTCGCGCTCTTGGGAACCGGCGTCATCAGCGCCGGCGGCTGAGGGCAGGGGCTTCTCGCATTTCCTCATCGCAAATGAAAAGGCCCGCTCTTTCGAGCGGGCCTTTTGTCTTTAAAGCAACGTGCCGCTGAGGATAACCAGCGCCACCGAGAAGTAGATGACGAGCCCGCTGACATCCACCAGGGTGGCGACGAAGGGGGCCGACGCGCTGGCCGGATCGAGCCGCAGGCGCTGCAGGACGAATGGCAGCATGGAACCGGCGAGCGAACCGAAGGTGACGATGCCGACAAGCGCCGCAAAGACGGTGGCGCCGACGAGCAGCCAATGTTCACCGTAATCGTAGAAACCTGCCTGCTGCCAGATCGTCAGGCGCAGGAAGCCGATGGCGCCGAGGATGCAGCCGAGCGTCAGCCCCGTCGGGATTTCCCGCAGCAGCACCCGCCACCAGTCGGAAAGCTTCAATTCGCCAAGCGCCAGCGCCCGGATGATGAGCGAGGTGGCCTGCGAACCGGAGTTGCCGCCCGAGGACATGATGAGCGGAATGAACAGCGTCAGCACCACGGCCTTTTCCAGCTCGCCTTCGAAATGCTGCATGGCGCTGGCCGTCAGCATCTCACCGAGGAACAGGGCTGCGAGCCAGCCGGCGCGCTTGCGGATCATGTCCGGAAAGCCGATCGTCATATAGGGCTTGCCGAGCGCTTCCATACCACCGAACTTGTGGGCATCTTCCGTGGTGTCGGCGATCATGGTGTCGATCACGTCGTCAACGGTGACGATGCCGAGGATGTGGGAGTGGTCGTCAACCACGGGCAGGGCCAGAAGGTCGTGCTTGCGGATGAGCCGGGCCACATCCTCCTGCGACATCAGGGGGCTTGCATAGGCAATGCCTTCCTTCGATGCGACCGAGAGGATGGAAGCGCCGGGCTCGCCGGTTAGCAGGCGACGCAGCGTCACCACGGTAGTCAGTGTCCCATCCTGCGCCAGCACATAGATGGCATAGACCGTTTCACGCGACCGCTCGACAACGCGGATGTGCGAAAGGGTCTGTTCCACCGTCCAGCTGTCGGGCACGCTGACGAATTCCGTGGTCATGATCGAGCCGGCAGTGCGCGGCGGGTAACCCATCAGATGCTGGATGGAGAGCGCTGTGGTGCGGTCCAGCCGGGCAAACAGCTTGGCGCGGGGCTCGTCTTCCATGTCAGCCATGACGTCGGCGACACGGTCGTCGGACATCAGGTTGACGAAGCGGGCAGCCTGCTCAAGGGGTATGCTGGCAATGATGGCTGCTGCGTCATGCAGCTCCGGCCGGTCGAGAATGGCGACCGCCTTTGCCTGCGGCATGGCAAGCAGTGCTGCTACGGCCGCATCGGTATCAAGCGTGTTGAGGTGCTCGACACGTTCTGCAATGGTGGTGGAACCGGCATTTCCGCTGCGGAGAAGACGTGCGGCCTTGCTGGCTCTCTGGGAGAGGGTGTGGAAGTTCATGATTGCTCACCTTTCCGTCGATTCGCCGATTACGGCGAACGCGGTGGTGAGCCGACAGAGGTCGGATCAGTTCCCGTTCGCCGCTTTCGGCAAAGGCAATCGACTACTACTGTCGCTAGACATCCAATGATGCTCCGTTGAAATCCGCACAGTTCCGGGTCACGGCCCGTGCGTAACGCCGTGTTGCGCCTGAAACGAAAAAGAGTCAAGCGAGCCGATTGTGAATTTTCCGTAAGGTTTTGAGAGGACGCCGGAAAAGGAGTCTCGATCGCAGAAAAACCCGCTTTCAGCCGGCTTTTGCGCGCCGTTCGACGGTGACCGAAACAAGGAAAACGCCAAGCCCGAGAAGGGAGAGGACCGCGCCGACATAACCGGTCGAGGCGTAACCGAAACCCATGGCGATGACGATGCCGCCAAGCCAGGCGCCGAGCGCATTGGCAATGTTGAAGGCGGAATGATTGGAGGCCGCCGCCAGCGTCTGCGCATCCTGCGCCACATCCATCAGCCGCGTCTGCACGGCCGGGCAGGCGGCAAAACCACAGCCGATCAGGAACACGCAGAGGCAGAGCATGAAAGGATTGTCCGCCGTCATGCCGAAGACGGTCATGACCAATACGTTAAAGGCCAGCATGCCGCCAATCGTGCCATTGAGCGAGATGTCAGCCAGCCGCGAACCGACGACATTACCGACATTCATACCGATGCCGAACAGCGCCAGCACCATGGAAACGGTGGACACCGGCATCATGGCCACGTCAGTCGTGGTCTTGGCGATATAGCTGAAGACCGAGAACATGCCGCCGAAACCAACAGCGGCGATGGCGAGCGTCAGCCAAACCTGTACGCGGCGGAAAGCGCCCAGTTCGCGCCAGATGCTTGCGCCTTCCTCCACCCTGTCGCGCGGCTGGAAAAGCCAGAGCAAGGCCACTGTCAAAATGCCAATCCCGCCAACCATCATGAAGGCGGCACGCCAGGAGAAAACCTGGCCGAAAAAGGTTGCAAGCGGTGTGCCCAGGAGCGTGGCAATGGTGAGGCCGAGCATGACGCGACCAACAGCACGGGCGCGTTTGTGGATCGGCGCCATGGAGGCGGCCACCAGCGCCGCAACGCCGAAATAGGCGCCGTGCGGCAATCCGGTAATGAAGCGCAGCACGGTGAAGCTCAGGAAATCCGGTGCGATGGCGCTCAGAATATTGCCGACCGCAAAAAGTCCCATCAGGCCAAGAAGCAGTGCGCGCCGCGTCATGCGCGCCGCAAGCACGGCGATGATAGGCGCGCCGATGACGACGCCCAGCGCATAGGCGGTAATGACATAACCCGCCTGCGGAACGGTGACGCCGTAGGTGGTTGCGACGTCAGGCAGGAGGCCCATGATCGCGAATTCGCCGGTGCCGATGCCGAAACCGCCGGCAGCTAGCGCCAGTTCGATCAGCGCGACGGCAAGTGGTGAAAGAGTGGGGGCCGGCGCGGCCGCGTCAATGGTTTCACTCTCCGCGCCAAGGCGGGCTTCGGAAATATTCGACTGGCTCATCGTGACCTGAAAGGCGGGCAGGGCCCAAAGAAAAAAGGGCAAGACCGTATGGGAGCGGTCTGCCCTGACTGGAGATGCGCGGTCATGAAAATGACCTTAAGTGACCCCTAACATGAAATGACGCGTTGCGGTAGAGCGATTCTTGGCAAAAGAACATCTTCACGCGATGGTGTTTGGAACCCTATATGATGAGAGACATTTACGCGCGGCTGCACTCCTCAATCGGATTGGAAACATGAAGCTTATTGCAATTTTCAATCGTGACGGCGGCACCTTTCGAACCACGGACATGGATGCCTATTGCGACAACGCCGGCGAGGTCTTCACACGCGCCGGCCACGAGATCGATTGCCGTCTGGTTTCCGGAAAGGATATCGTCGAGGAGATGGAGCGCGCCGCCGGGGAGCCGGGTATAGAGGGCATCATTGCCGGCGGTGGCGATGGCACGATTTCCGCCGCCGCGGCCATCGCCTGGAAAAACGGCATTGCGCTTGGCATCGTGCCCGCCGGCACCATGAACCTCTTCGCCCGCTCGCTGAAGCTGCCGCTCGACATCCGTCAGGTGCTGGAAACGCTGGCGCATGGCGAAATTGCCAGTGTCGATATCGCCAGCGCCAATGACCGGCTCTTCGTCCACCAGTTTTCAGCGGGCCTGCACTCGCGGATGGTGCGGTATCGCAACAACCTCGCCTTCGCCTCCCGTCTCGGCAAGATAAAGGCAAGCATCCGTGCGGCCGTCAACGTCATCCTCAATCCACCGGTCTTCGAGGTGCAATATACGGTGAACGGCGAAACGCAGCATCGCAAGGTCTCGGCCATTTCCGTCTCCAACAATGAATTCGGCCAGAACTCGCTGTTGGTGGCGGATAATGTCTCCGGCGGTCACCTCGGTTTTTATCTCACGGATCCGCTTCGCCCCTCCGGCGTCGCTAGACTCGCCTTCGATATTCTGCGCGGCAAACTCAAGGAAAATGCCGCGGTGACCGCCATGACGGTGACGGACGTTGAGCTTCATTTCCCTAAAAAACGCCACGACGTGCGTTGCGTGATCGATGGTGAATTATTGCCGATGGAACGGGATGTGGCGCTTAAAGTCCACGCGGGTGAATTGAAGGTGCTGGTGGGGCGGGCATTCTTCGCATAGCGCAGCCGACGGTGAATTGGGTGGTCGCCGCCTGTTTCTACTCCCCGCCGAGGAGAGGGTCGCGGCAGCGGGATGAGTGGCGCAAGCTCTCCGAATTCCGGCAACGTTGCCCCCTCATCCGACCCTTCGGGCCACCTTCTCCCCGACGGGGAGAAGAA
>JAEXMK010000005.1 GCA_023444445.1 Pseudomonadota bacterium
GCACGCCCTTGGCCGCAGCGTTAGTCACGTCAAAAAAAGCAACCATGAGCGACGTCTCGAAACTCGCGGGCGTCTCCAAGATGACCGTTTCGCGGGTGCTGGCCGATCCTGCCCTGGTGTCGGAAGAGACACGCCAGAAGGTGATGAAGGCGATCGAGAAGCTTGGCTATGTGCCGGATCGAATCGCCGGTTCGCTCTCTTCCCGGCGCACCAATTTCATCACCGCCATCCTGCCGACGCTCACCAATTCCAACTTCGCAGACAGCGCGCAGGGGCTGGCCAAGGCGCTGCGCGCGGCCGATTACCAGTTGTTGATCGGTTACACGATGTATGACCTGCAGGAAGAGGAGCGCGTCATCCGCACCATGATGGAGCGCCGCCCCGATGCCATCGTCGTCGCAGGCACGGTGCATACCAAGATGGCGAGCGAGGTTCTGATGCGCGCCGGCATCCCGATCGTGGAAATCTGGGACGTTCCGGAACACCCGATCGACCATGCGGTTGGCTTTTCCAACTATGAGGTGGGAAGAAACGCCGCCAAATATCTAATATCGCTTGGTTTAAAGCGTATCGGCGCACTCGGCTCCCGGGCTGATGGCGCCGTGAACGACTGGCGCGGCGAAAGCCGCCTTGTCGGGTTTGCGGCAGCGCTGCGCGAAGCCGGCATTTCCGACGATCTCATCATCCGCGAAGGCAGCGCGCCGGTCTCCTATGATCACGGGGCAAAGACGCTCGGCTCCCTGCTCGCGAAGGCGCCCGATGTCGAAGGCATTTTTGCGGTCTCCGATATTTCCGCCGTCGGCGCACTGATGGAATGTCACCGCCGCGGCATTGCCGTGCCCGATCAGGTGTCGATCCTCGGTTTTGGCGATTTCGATATCAGCCGGCAATGTTATCCCGCAATTTCAACGATCCGTGTCGATGCCCAGATGATCGGCCGCAAGGCCGGCGAATTGCTGCTTTCGATATTGGAGCCGGAAAAGGATGCCGCTGTTCCCGAAGGCGCGCGGGTGGATGTCGGGTTCGAGCTGATCGTGCGGGAGACGACAAGGCGGTTGGCTCAGTGAAGCTTTAGCGATCAGAACCAGCGGGGGCCGCTTGTTTCTTCTCCCCGCCGGGGAGAAGTCCGCGGCAGCGGGATGAGGGGGCAAGCTCTCCGCATATCGTTAGCGTTGCCCCCTCATCCGACCATTCGGGCCACCTTCTCCCCGGGGGGGATAATAAATATGCGGCACCGCCGTGGCATATCTCAACATTCCACCTAAGTGACCTGGAAAGCCCCCTACCTCGCACCCCAGGTATCCGTCAGCCGATACCCCTCCGGCCACGGATCGGACGGATCAAGCATGTGCTGGTGGATACCGGTGATCCAGCCTCGGCCGGAGATTTCCGGCAGGATGGCCGGGCGGTCGCCAACTGTTGTCGTTCCGAGAATACGGCCGGTGAAGGTCGAGCCGATCAGCGACACTGCCGTCAGCGCTTCACCTTCCTTCATTTCGCCGCGTGCATGCAGCACGGCCATACGGGCGGAAAGCGCCGTGCCGGTCGGCGAGCGGTCCACCTTGCCCGGCTGGATGGCGACGGCCGCCCCTGCCCGCAGGCCTTCCGCCGTGCGCTCCACCTTGCCGGCGAACAGGCAGAAGGAAAAATGCCGCCAGTCAGGGTTTTCGGGATGGTCGAAACCCAAAGCCCTGTTGGCGGCATTGGTGATGCGCACGCCGAGGCGGGCGATCTCATGCGCCTCTTCCGGCTTCAGGCTGAAACCCATAGATTCGGCATCCACGATGACGAAGCTGTCGCCGCCATAGGCGGTGTCGACCTTCAGCGTGCCGAGACCGTCAACCTCAAGCTCGACATCGAGCTTCGCGGCAAAGCTCGGCAGGTTCTGCACGAAAATGCGCTCGGCCTTGCCGTTGCGGCATTCGGCGCGCACCTTAACCAGTCCGCCGGGCGCTTCCAGCAGCATGTGGGTTTCCGGCTCCTGCATCGGCACGATGCCGCCATCCAGCAGCACTGTGGAAACGCAGATGGAGTTGGAGCCGGACATGGGCGGCGTGTCTTCCGGCTCCATGATGATGAAGGCAGCATCCGCGTCAGGATGTTTCGGCGGCACCAGCAGGTTGACATGGCGGAAGACGCCGCCGCGAGGCTCGTTGAGCACGAAATTGCGCAGCGTCTCGTCGCGGGCGATGAAGCGGCTCTGTTCCCAGATCGTATCGCCCGGCGGCGGCTTCACCCCACCGACGATCACATCCCCCACCTCACCTTCCGCATGGGCGGAAATCACATGAACTGTCTTGATACTGCGCATTCAGTTCTCCTCACGAAAGCCAGACAGGAAGGCGGGATACGGCACGGCCGGTCAGCGCACTGTCGACGCAGTCGGCAAGGCTGCCGAAGCGCACCGCGCGACCGCTCAAGCCCGGACCGTAATGGGCGTATTTGCCGGAGTTGGTCATCAGCGCTCTTGTCTTCGTCGGAAAGACCGGCTCGGAAATCGAACACCAGCAGAGATCCGGCAGCATCTGCACGCCGCTGTCCTTCAGGCTCTGCAGCGTGCCGTCCTGCACGGCCGCATCGATGACCTGCTGACCGGCGGTGACGATGACGGCGACATCCGCATGGCGCTTGCGGCCATTAAACACGGCCGCCAGCGCCCGACATTCCTCCAGCGAGGCGTGCGGGCTGCCGATGGCAACGAGCTGCACCTCTACCGGTCCCTCATTCAGTAGCGACCAGCCGGCAGCCATATCGGCGAGCGAAATAGTCACCGTCCCGGCAGTTTCGAGCGGCGCAAGTTCCGCTTCCGGCGTCACACCCTCGATATGCAGCATGGGCGAGGCAGAGGTGGTGCCGAAGGCGGCACAAAGCGCTTTCAGATCATCCCGCGACGGTTTTGCAGCTCCAAGACCACGCAGCAAAGGAATGCAATCCGGTGCGGCCTTGCCGGCGAGATAGCCGACGAGCGGCCAGAAGGCGTCATCGATACCAGCTGGCAGGGCCACATCGACGATGCGCTGCGGCCGGCGGTTCTCTTCGAGATATACGCCCGAAAGCGGCGCCCTGCCCGTCATCGCAATGCAGAGATCGAGAAAATCCGGGTGCTTTGCGGTGCGGGCACCGAGCACCGTATTGGCGAAGATCACCGCATTCGACTCGGCCCAGCCGATCGATTCACCGGCACTTGGCGCACTGTCCAGCAGGTAAGGCGAACAGGTGAAGGTGGGGCGGCAGCCCATGCGAACATAGGCATCCGCCAGCCTTGCGGCCGGATCGCCGAAATCCTCGGGCACGCCCTGCGCCCGCCAATGCGCCTTGTCCACCGAAATAGCGTTCATGGTGGTTGGCACCCGCACCTTGCCGCCCATGTCAGCCATTTTTTCGGCAAAGGTGAGGTTGGCAGGGCTGGCATAGATACAGCCATCGATATGACACTGCGTCACATCAACAAGCGCCGATGCCCCCTGCTGGGCGGCCATGGCGACGATGATGCGCATGGCCTGCCGCGCGGCAATGCCGTCGCGCCCTTCCAGCATTGCGCCGTCGTCTTCCTTCAAGTCGAGATGGGCCGTCGCCAGCGGTGCGATGGCAAGCGAGATACCGTCGGCCTCAATGGTGTTCTCATTGATGCTGACATGCGCAGCACGCGAGAAGCGGGCGAAATTATCCGCATCGAGACGGACAACCGGCAGAGCCCTGTCGAACATTTCCGCTGCAACGAGGGCACCGAGCGTCAAGACGTCTTCCGCCTCGCAGAAAACCAGCGCCGCGGGCGCACGGCTGGTGAGGATGAGATCGAGCAGCACGCCGGAACCGGTGCAGGAGCCGCGGCTGGTGGGCATGAACAGCACGCCGCCGGTGAGACAGACGCCGTGCAGCGGGTGATGCACGTCGATCACCTTGCCGGTGGCGGGATCGACCCCGCCCCAGAAGCTCAGCGCCTCGGTCGTGGCGATGACCTTACCTTCAGCGGCACCAGCCAGAATGCTGCGTGCCTCAGGGGTGGTGACTGGCGAAACGGCAGAAGACATCGAAAATCTCCCTGAAGCATTTCCAGTAAACATGCGTCGCGGTGTGACGCCCGGAAAATGCGTGAAAAAAGAGCCAGAGAATTTTTGCGTTTCGGAGAAAAGCCCAAACTCTCTAGAAGCGTTGCGGCGAAAATGCCCCTGTATCGATGGCGGGTCTTTGGCCCGTCAGAAGATCGGCGACGATGCGGGCCGTGCCTGCCGATTGCGTCAGCCCCAGATGCCCGTGGCCGAAAGCATAAACCACCCGTGCCGTGTGCCGCGCTTGCCCGATGGCCGGCAGGCTGTCCGGCAGCGAGGGGCGAAAGCCCATCCACTGCTTGCCGCCTTCAGTTTTCAGGCCCGGCAGGAAGGCCTTCGCCTTGGTCAAAAGCGCCTCGGAACGGGCGAAATTGGCCGGAAGCTCCAGCCCGCCCAACTCAACCGCACCGCCGACGCGAATGCCGGAGGAAAGCCGCGTAACGACGAAACCATGGCCGCCAAAGGTCACCTGCGTGCGCAGATCGAAAGCACAGGAAGGCAGCGTGGTATTATAACCCCGTTCCGTTTCCAGCGGAATTTTTTCGCCAAGTGAACGGGCGATGCGGTGCGAGAAAGCGCCGGCCGCCAGCACCACCTTGCCTGCCTTGCGGGTGCGGCCATCATGGCTCAGCACCTCGACACCGTCTTCCAGCGGTCGCAGCGAAGCGACATCAAGGCATTCGATGCGGCCGCCAATGGTGCGGAAATGCTCGGCCAACGCCAGCGTATAAAGCTTGGGATCGGCGATGGAAAACCAGCCGGGCGTAAAGGTGCCGCAGGTAAAACGCGGCGCGATGCCTGGCTGTATCTCGGCCATCTGCTCGGCGTTCAGATGCCGGAACTCGATGCCGTGACGTTCGCGCGCCTTCCAGCCGGCAAGCGAAGCTTCGAATTCCGCCTCGCTTTCATAGACCTGAAGGTTGCCCTCCTTGCGCAGCATGGTGATGGTGTCCGTCTTTTTGAGAAACGGCTCCAGCTCTGCTTTGGAAAGGTCCATCAGCGCCGTCTGCGCGGCGGTTGAATGCTCGACCTTCGATGCCGCACAGGCCCGCCAGAAACGAAACATCCACGGCGCGATTTTCAACGCATAGGCCGGCGGCACACTGAGAGGCCCAAGCGGATCGAGCAGCCATTTCGGCGCCTTCCAGAGAATGCCGGGCGATGCGAGCGGCAGGATATCGGTGAAGGCGAAAGCGCCGGCATTGCCGGCAGAGGCGCCAGCTGCCGGGCCCTCGCGGTCTATGACCGTGACCGAAAGACCGCGGCTCTGCGCCGCGATTGCCGCCGAGAGGCCGACGACGCCGGCCCCAATGACGATGACATCATGTGCAGGCATTACCGCACGCTCGCCAGGAACTTCTGGGTTTCTGCATGCTGCGGCGCGCCGAACAGCTGGTCCGGCGTGCCGATTTCCGCCATCACGCCCTGATGGAAGAAGGCAACGCGGTTCGAGACATCACGGGCAAACGCCATTTCATGGGTGACGCAGATCATCGTCATGCCTTCATCCGCCAGCATCTTCAGCGTATCGAGCACCTCGCCCACCAGCATCGGATCAAGCGCTGACGTGACTTCGTCGAACAGCATATATTCCGGCGACATGGCGAGCGCGCGGGCAATCGCCATACGCTGCTGCTGGCCGCCGGACATGCGGTTCGGATAGACCTTCAGCTTTTCGGCAAGACCCACATGGGTCAATTGCTTGACCGCGATTTCCTCGGCCTTCTCCTTGGAAATACCGAGCACCTTGCGTGGCGCCAGCATGACGTTTTCCAGCACCGTCAGATGCGGAAAGGCGTTCCATTGCTGGAAAACGATACCGACCTTGCGGCGCAGCTTGTTGAGATCGGTCGATTTGGCATGCACCTCGGTGCCGTCAATGACGATCTTGCCGCTGTCGATCGGCTCAAGGCCGTTGATGCAGGTGAGCAGCGTCGACTTGCCGGAACCGGAACCGCCGATGATGGTGACGACCTCACCCTTGTTGACGGTAAGGTTGATCCCTTTCAGAACCTCCAGCGGGCCGAAGGATTTGCGGACGTTTTCGATCTCAATCATTGGGGGACCACCGTCTTTCGAGATACCCGCCGAAACGGGCGATGGGGAAGCTGATAAGGAAG
>JAEXMK010000064.1 GCA_023444445.1 Pseudomonadota bacterium
TCATGCGCCTGCGTCCAGCCGCCATCGGTGCGGCTGCCGACATAGATGAAGCAGACCTTCTTGGCGTCGGCGGCTTCAGCGGAGGAAACAACGCCTCCAAGCGCCGCGATGGAAGCGGCAAGTGCGATGACCAGTTTTTTCATTTTTACCCCTGTTGGTTTGGAGACTGGATAGTTTTACCTGTCCGGCACGAAGGATTTGCCCAGCGATGCCGGTGTATTGATCAAGGTCGTGCGGCGATTATGCGAGATGAGGACCAGCACGACAATAGTGGCGATATAGGGCAGCGCCGAAAGCAGCTGTGACGGCACGCCGATGCCGAAGGCCTGCGCGTGCAACTGGCCGATGGTGACGGCGCCGAACAGATAACCGCCTGCCAGCAGACGCCAAGGACGCCAGGAGGCGAAGACGACGAGCGCCAGCGCAATCCAGCCGCGCCCGGCCGACATGTTTTCCACCCATTGCGGCGTATAGACCAGCGATAGCTGTGCACCGGCAAGGCCAGCGCAGGCGCCGCCGAACATGACGGTTAGATAGCGGGTACGGATAACGTTGATGCCGAGCGCATGAGCCGAAGCATGGCTGTCGCCGATAGCACGGATTTTAAGGCCCGTGCGGCTCTTGAACAGGAACCAGCCTATGCCGGCGACCAGCGCAATCGACATGTAGAAGATCAGATCCTGCCGGAACAGGAGCGGCCCGATGAAGGGTATTTCCGACAGGACGGGAAACACGATCGGTTGCAGCTTGATGCCGGGCAGACCGACGAAACTTTCGCCCAGCATGCCCGAAACACCGAGCCCGAGAATGGTAAGCGCAAGACCCGTCGCCACCTGGTTCGTCACCAGCGTCAGCGTCAGGAAACCGAACAGCAGCGAAAATACCGCGCCCGAGGCGATGCCGGCGAGAATGCCGAGATAGGGCGAACCCGTCATATGCGCGGTCGCGAAAGCGCAGACGGCGCCCATGATCATCATGCCCTCGACGCCGAGGTTGAGCACGCCCGAACGCTCCACCACCAGCTCGCCCGAGGCGGCGATGACCAGCGGCGTGGCGGCCGTAATGACGGTGAGGAGAATGGCCTGAAGCATATCCATCACGCCGCTCCTTCTCTGCGATGCGTCTTACCGTTGAAGACCACCTTGATGCGATAAAAAATCAGCGTATCGCAGGACAATACGAAGAACAGCATCAGCCCCTGAAACACCCGCGTCACCTTGTCTGAAACGCCGATGGAAAGCTGCGCCGCCTCGCCGCCGAGATAAGTCAGCGCCAGCACCAGCCCCGAGACGATGATACCGAGCGGATTGAGACGACCGAGAAAGGCAACGATGATGGCGGTAAAGCCGTAGCCAGGCGAAATGCTGGGCTGGAGGTGGCCGATGGAGCCGGATGCTTCCGAAATGCCCGCAAGACCGGCCAGCGCGCCTGATAGCAGCAGCGAAAACCATACCATGCGGCTTGATGAGAAACCAGCAAAGCGCCCTGCCCGCGCCGATTGGCCGAGCACGGTGACTTCAAAGCCCTTCAGCATGTAGCGCATCATGAACCACAGCGCGACGGCTGCAACGATGGCGAACACAAAGCCCCAATGCGCCCGGCCGGACGCCAGCATTTCCGGCAACACGGCGCTCTCGTTGAAGGGCTTGGTCTGCGGGAAATTATAACCGCCCGGATCGCGCCAGATGCCGCGCGTCAGCCAGTCGAGGAAAAGCTGCGCGACATAGACCAGCATCAGGCTGACGAGGATTTCGTTGGTGTTGAACTTGGTTTTCAACAGCGCCGGAATACCCGCATAAAGCGCACCGCCGACAGCACCCATCACCATCATCAGAGGCAGGATGAGCGGCGAATGCCAGTCGGGATAAAGCACCGGCAGAATGGAGCCGGTAATCGCACCGATGGTGAATTGCCCCTCCGCGCCGATATTCCAGTTGTTGGAGCGATAACAGATTGAAAGACCGACGCCGATCAGGATCAGCGGTGCAGCCTTGATCGCCAGCTCATGCAGTGACCAGACTTCCAGCAGCGGCTCGACGAAAAAAGCATAAAGCGCATGGGCCGGATTTTTGCCGAGCAGGGCGAACATGATGGCGCCGACGAGCAGCGTCAGCACCAGCGCCAACAGTGGCGAAAGCAGGGTGAAAAGCCGGGAAACCCCTGCGCGTTTTTCAAGCTCAATGCGCATGCTGGGCGGCCCCCGAATGTGTGTGAATGCCGCCCATCAACAGGCCGATCTTTTCAAGCGTCATCTCCTCCACCGGATGAGCCTCGGAAAGCTTGCCGTCGGAAATCACTGCGATATTAGTGGCAACCTCGAAGATTTCATCGAGATCCTGGCTGATGACGATGACGGCCGATCCCGCCTTGGCAAGATCGACAAGCGCCTGGCGAATACGACTTGCGGCACCCGCATCCACACCCCAGGTCGGCTGGTTGACGACAAGCACGGACGGCTGACGGTCAAGCTCGCGCCCGACGATGAATTTCTGCAGATTGCCGCCCGAAAGCGAACCTGCCAGCGGATCGGCCCCGCTTTTGCGCACATCCATGGTTTCGGAAATGCGCCGCGCCGCCGCCTTGATGGCCGAACCTCTGACGATGCGCAGAAAACCGCCGGTCAGAAAGGCCTTGCGGTCTGACCGCGCCCGCGCAAGCAACAGATTATCGGAAAGGCTCATGCCGGGAACGGCGGCGTGACCGTGGCGCTCCTCCGGCACAAAACCCGCACCCATCAGCCGGCGGCCATTGATGCCAATCCGGCCAACCGGCTTGCCCCGCAAATGGATAGCGTCATTATCATAAACGGGATATTCGCCTGAGAGCGCATCGAACAGCTCGCCCTGCCCGTTGCCGGCCACACCGGCAATCGCGAGCACCTCACCGGCGCGTACATTCATGGAGATCGATTTCAGCGCCACGGCAAACGGCGTGCGCGGCGCGACCGAAAGCCCCATCACCTCGATCTGCGGCGCGCCGAGCGCCTCGCCCGTCGCACGCGAAACGCTGGCAACGTCACTGCCGACCATCATGCGCGCCAGCGAGGCCGGCGTTTCCTTGCGCGGATCGCAGGCGCCCGTCACCTTGCCGTGACGCAGGACAGTGGCACGATCGCAGATGCGCTGCACCTCTTCCAGCCTGTGGCTGATGTAAAGCACAGAACGGCCTTCGGCCTTCAGTTTTGCCAGCGTCTCGAACAGCTTGTCGGCTTCCTGCGGCGTCAGCACCGAGGTCGGTTCGTCGAGAATGATCAGGCGTGGGTTCTGCAAGAGGGCGCGGACGATCTCTATCCGCTGGCGCTCGCCTACCGAAAGGTCGGCCACATGCGCGTATGGATCAAGCGGCAGGCCATAGGCCCGCGACAGCGTTTCCGCTTCCCTGGCAATTTCCTTCAGAGAAATTTTCGGATCGAGCGACAGGGCAATGTTTTCAGCGACCGTCAGTGCCTCGAACAGCGAAAAATGCTGGAACACCATGCCGATGCCGAGCCTGCGGGCCTCGCTGGGCGAGCCCACGGAAACCGGCTGACCCTGCCAGATGATATCGCCCTCAGTGGGCGAAAGCACGCCGAACAGCATCTTGACGAGCGTGGATTTTCCCGCGCCGTTTTCACCCAGAAGCGCATGGATTTCGCCCGGTGCAATATCGAGATCGATGCCGTTACAGGCTGCGAAATTGCCGAACAGCTTTGTCAGCTTGCGAACCGACAGGAGAGGCACGGCCTCCGGCGCCAAAGTTCCAGTCACGAGTTCCCTCTCTCACCGGACGTCCATGCCTTCTGCGAGGCGTTTCAACGGCCGCGGTCATTGTTCCCAATCGCGCCGCAGGTCGTATGCAATGCTGCGCCATCATGATGTATTGATAACTGTTTTGCTGCTGCGCACAACATAAAAAGCAGTTGCTTAAATGCAATTTGCACAAGCAATAAACGGCTTTACCTTTTTCTTATTTCGCGCCCAGCGAGGGAAAAAACTGCAATATCCCGCCGATGCAATAAAGATAGATGCCGCTCGCCACGAAGGCGACCACCGCCCATGTCGGCGTCTGGAAATGCATCAGCAGCGCGTAACCGCCAAGCGCGCACCAGATGGCCACGACGAGCAGATTAAGCGGCCGCAGCCGTTTTACCCGCACCGGATGCAGGAAATTGATCGGCAGGAATGTCAGGAACACCGAGACGGTGACGACGATCATGGCCGTGGTTGCGCTGGCATCCATGACGAACAGGGTGAACACCACCATGTTCCACACCACCGGGAAGCCGGAGAAGAAATATTCATCCGTTTTCATGCCCATATCGGCATAATAAATGGCGCTCGACACCACGATCATGCCGGCCGCCACGAAGGACAGCGGCTCGCCGATCATGCCGCTCTGATAAAGCGCAAAGGCGGGCAACAGCACATAGGTGACGTAGTCGATAATATTGTCGAGCGTATCGCCGGACCAGTTGGGCAGAACTTCCTTCACCCGCACCTTGCGGGCAATGGGTCCGTCGATACCGTCGACCAGAAGTGCCAGCCCCAGCCACCAGAACATATCGACAAACCGGTGTTCGGAAGCGGCGACGACGCCAAGAAAAGCCAGAAACGACCCGGACGCCGTCAAAATATGAACGGAAAAGGCGCGGATTTCCGCGTAGGGAACACGCTTGTAGTTGAAAATTTTCATGATCAGCGTCTGCGCCCCGTTTTTTCCATCCGCCCTGTTCATTCCGGTATGCGGCCATTCACCACGCTTTGCAACCGGCTGAATTCGCTTATCCTACGGCTAATATCGCTTCTCGACCAACGAATGTTTGTGCCCGGATGTTCCGGCGCCCAAGTGGATTTACCCGCACAAAGCTTCTATGATGCGCGGGAAATAACAACGGATCAGGACCATGAGACACTTCGATATCGCTATTACCGGTGCGGGACTTGCGGGCCAGATCGCAGCAATTGCGCTGGCGCGGGCCGGCCGCCATGTGGCGCTCATCGCACCTTCCAGCGACAGGAAGGACCGGCGCACCACGGCTTTGATGGACCAGTCAATCCGTTTCATGGATCGCCTCGGCCTCTGGTCACGCGTAGCACCCTCTGCCGCACGCCTTTCCACCATGCAGATAATCGACGGCACCGACCGCTTGCTGCGCGCGCCGACGGTCCAGTTCCGCTCCTCCGAAATCGGTCTCGACGCTTTCGGCTGGAATATTCCGAACGAGGCGTTGCTCGGTGTTCTCGGCGAAGCATTGGAGCAGGAACACAATATCACCCGCCTCGACACGACTGCCGAGACGATCGACATCGGCAATGACCGTATCTCGATCACGATCGCGGATGGCGACGTGGTTTCCGCCGATTTCCTGATCGGGGCGGATGGCAGGAAATCGATGGTGCGGGAAGCGGCCGGCATTGGTGCCAAATCCTGGTCTTATCCGCAGACCGCCGTGGTTTTAAACTTCGGCCATAGCCGCCTGCATGGCAATATTTCGACGGAATTCCACACCCCCACCGGACCTTTCACCCAGGTTCCCCTGCCCGGTAACCGCTCCAGCCTCGTCTGGGTTGTCACGCCGCAGCAGGCCGAAGAATTGACGGCGCTGCCGCTGGAAGCGCTCAGCCTCCGGGTCGAGGAACGCATGCAATCCATGCTCGGAGCTGTGACCGTGGAAGACAGCGTACAGGCATGGCCGCTCTCTTCTATGACGGCGCATCGTTTCGGCAAGGGCCGCGTCGCCCTGATCGGTGAGGCGGCGCATGGTTTCCCACCCATCGGTGCACAGGGCCTTAACCTCAGCCTGCGCGACATCATCGTGCTGACGGAACTGCTCGGCGCCGTCTCTGACCGCCCAATTGCGGCCGATGCCGGCAACAGCTTCGACCGCAGGCGGCGCGCGGATGTCTATAGCCGGACGCTGAGCGTCGATCTTTTGAACCGGTCGCTGCTTTCCGACTTCCTGCCCATCCAGATGGCCCGCGCGGCAGGCCTGCACGTCCTCTCCGGCATAGGCACGCTCAGAAGCATGCTCATGCGCGAAGGCATTGAGCCGGGACGTGGACTGAAAGCCCTGCCCTCGCTGCTGTTCGGCAGTTTCAAAAAGGCTGGATGAAATAAACCACGCCGGTCAGCGTGAAGACCGACAGCACCGTCGAGATCAGGATCGTGGCCGACGCCCTCTCCTGCCAGACGTGATATTGCTGACCGATGACGAAGACATTTGTCGCTGTCGGCAGCGCGGCCAGCAGCACTGCGGAATAAATCCACACCGGCTCGAATCGCCCGAGCGACGAGAGAACAAGATAAGCCGCAAGCGGATGCAGGATTAGCTTGGCCGGCACGATATAGCTGATTTCCACCGGAACCCTTTTCATCGGCCGCAGCGCTAGCGTCACACCCATGGCGAAGAGAGCACAGGGCGCAGCCGACTGCGCCAGATAATCCACCAGCCGCTGCATTGCCTCCGGTGGCTGCCAGGAGAACGAAGCGGCCAGAAAACCGGCGACGACAGACACGATGAAGGGATGGGTGATGACCTTGCGCGCCACATCCAGGGCAAGCCGTCCCGCCGAGCGCTTGTCCCCGCCCGCAACCGCCATCATCGCCGGCGCGACGATGAAATGCGCAGCGTTTTCAAGGCAGACGATCAGCGCCACCGGCACCGCAGCCTTCTCGCCCAGCGCCAGAAGCGCAATGCCCGGGCCCATATAACCGATATTGCCATAGCTGGCCGCGAAACTCTGGATCGTGGTTTCGGCCAGACTGTTCCCGCGCACAAAACGGCCGATAAGGAACACCAAAAGGAAAATGCCGTAGGTGCAGGCAAGGCTGGCAACGACAAAATCCATCCGCGCCAGCTCTTCCACCGGCGTTTTTGACACAAGCTTGAAAAACAGCGCCGGCAGCGCGGCATAGATAATGAAGGTATTCAGCCAGCCCATGGCTTCGACTGGCTGTTTGGTGATGCGCGCCGCACCGTAGCCAATGAAGATCAGGCCAAAAAACGGCAAAAGCAGTCCAACAATATCGGCCACGGCCTTCCCTCAGAGCAAGTTCAGCCGGAGGCTTAGCCGATTTGCATTAGGATCGGAAAGGTCTCCTGGAACCAGATTGCGACATTGGTGATGAAACCGGACATGAAAGCGAGACCGGTGAGCACCAGCAGCACGCCGAGCAGCTTTTCCACGAGGCCGAGATGGCGGCGGAAGCGCACGAGGAAACGCATGAACGACCCGGAGAACGCCGCCGCGATCCAGAACGGCACCGCAAGACCAAGTGAATAGACCGCAAGCAGCATCGCGCCATCGCCCACCGTATCACGCGAAGCGGCAACCCCGAGGATTGCCCCCAGAACCGGGCCGATGCACGGTGTCCAGCCAAAGGCGAAGGCGAGGCCCATGACATAGGCTCCGGACAGCGTGGCGGGCTTGCCCGCCCCTTGAAACCGCGCTTCGCGCGAAAACAGGCCGATGCGAAAAACCCCGAGAAAATTCAGACCCATGAGGATAATGATGAAACCGCCGATCTTGGCGAGGATATCGAGATTCTGCCGCAGAAGCGTACCGATCGTCGAAGCGCCTGCCCCAAGCGCCACAAACACCGTGGCGAAACCGAGCGTGAAGCAGAAAGCCGAAAACAGCACGGCCCGTCGAATCTCCGGCCGCGGCGCGGTCTCCTCCGTCCTGAACTGCTCGACCGAAACACCCGCCATGTAACAGAGATAAGGCGGCACCAGCGGCAGGACGCAGGGCGAGAGAAATGAAAGAGCGCCGGCCAGAAGCGCACTGAACAGGGAAATATCGGCAATCGACAAGAAAGAACTCCGCATCCCGCAAAGCCCCGCGATTCTCACTATTCGCCGATGCTTCACGTTTCATTTTCATGCATGTCATTGCTGCAAAACGATTTCACCCGTCTGCCGACACGTCTGAAGCCGGTTTTATCCCCAGCCGCCCCCTCTCTCCAATCACCTTTTCGGGGGTGCGACAAAAAAAACCGTATTGCGTGTCGAAACCGCTTTTTTTGGGTTGACCGAACGGATCGCTCTACCTATGTTCCGCGCACTTCCGAAGGGCAACCAAGCCCGCCGCGGGAGAGCGTAGCTCAGCCGGTAGAGCAACTGACTTTTAATCAGTAGGTCCAGGGTTCGAATCCCTGCGCTCTCACCAACGGAATCAAGTACTTACCGTTGAAAATCAGCCCAAAACCGGTAGAATAACCCTCACACATGTCTCGCACAGTTTGAGAGGGTATAATGACCTCGCATACCGTCTTTGGTGACAAGGTCCGCGTCTATCGCCGCGCTAACAGTTCGCTGTGGCAATGCTCCACTTACCTTGAAGGAAAGGAGTGGCGCGTCAGCACCAAAACCGACAGTCTGTCTCTCGCCAAAGAGTTTGCCGAAGACTGGTATCTGGAGCTTCGCGGTAAGAGCCGTATCGGCCAGTTAAAGACCGAGCGCACCTTTGCCGACGCCGCCAAACATTTCCTTCAGGAATATGTGCCGCTGACCAATGGCGAGCGCAATCCCCGCTACGTGAAGGACCACGAGGCGCGCATCAACAACCACCTGCTGCCCTACTTCGGCAAGATGGCGCTTAGCGCCGTCACAGCAGGCAAGGTGCAGGAATTCCGCGTCATGCGGCTTCAGCCGCACCCGGAGACCGGCAAGGTGCCGACGCGCAGCACGCTCCACCATGAGACCGTCACCCTGCGGCAGGTCATGAAAACGGCGCTACGCCACGGCTGGATCAGCCACCTCCCCGACTTCTCTGCCCCTTACAAGGCGTCGGGCAAGATCACGCACCGCGCCTGGTTTTCGCCGGAGGAGTACAAGCAGCTCTACACCTACACGCGTGAGCGCGCCAAATCGGCCGCTGGGCTCAATTGGCAGTACGCTGCCGAGCAGTTCCATGACTACATCCTGTTCATGGCCAACACTGGCCTGCGGCCCGATGAGGCTAATCGGCTTCCGTCGTGGCGGCCGCCGCTTATCGTGCGGGTGAAATTCTTCCGAACGACGCCGAAGAAAAGCTGTCGGATTTCGGCGGACGGCGGCATGTGATTGCCTGCGGCATTCGCCTGCCGGTTGGCGCGCCGGACTGGATGGCCGACCGCACCACTTTATGGAATGCAGTGGAACTGGCCGAAAAGCGGCACGACGCGCGGCTAGCCAAAGAGATCGAATTCGCCCTGCCCCGTGAATTTCCACGCAGTACGTGGTTGAACGTCGCCCATGCCATGGCCGACGCCTACACGGCTCAGGGCTTCGTGGCCGACTTCGCCATCCACGACGATGGCACCCAACATAATCCGCATGTCCACATCCTGCTTACCACACGCGTGATTACGCCTGAGGGCTTCGGCCCTAAAATCCGAAGCGCCGATGGGCGGCAGTTTATCAGCGAAGCGCGGGTGACATGGGAGCGCATTGCCAACACGGCCTTGAAGGCAGCCGGCGTGACCGCCACCATCGACAGCCGCAGCTATGCCAAGCGGAAGCTTGACCGGCAGGCAGGCCAGCATCGCGGACCGGATAAACAGGAACGGCGTGCCCGCAGGCAACGCCAGCGAGAGAGGGAAAAAATGGTTCCTACATATGATGACCGTGACCTGCCCGTGCCGGATCTTGATGGGAATCCCATTCATCCGCGAGAGCTCGCAGCCGCCGAAGGGCGGATGCTGCGCGAGGTTGAACGGGAGGAACCTCCCGCCTTTCAAGAGCCGAACGGCGATCCTACTGCCGCACGGCAGGCGATTGAGCGGCAGAACAGCCGCGAGATGAGCGAAGATACAGCTACCGCCTACCGACTTGCGCCGGAGAATACGCTGGACTGGCTCTCGGCCCCTCTCAGTGAACAGGATGAGTCCACGCTGGAGCGTTGGGAAAACCATCTCGACTGGCTGGAACCATCCCCTCGTACCCTGCCTGCATCACCAGAGGAAGACCCAGCTAATCCCGCTGTCACCAAGCGGGTACTTACGATAATGCAGGCAGAAGAATACTGAGCCGCTCTCTTACGGAAATTGGGTGTATCAATCACAGACACACCCCTTTCGACATTTCCTAAAAACGATTAACTTACTTATATGCTTACAGCTAATTACAATGGATCAAGAATCGACGCTCATGGAGCGACCAAGGGCTTAGTGTATTCTTGCCCTTCCTGTAACCAACTCGTCACATTAAAGCCGGGCCAGATCAAGGTCGCTCATTTTGCGCATAAGCCGCCAACAGATTGTTCTTGGGCGAGAGGTGAGACCGCAGACCACCTCAAAGCCAAAGTTTTGCTTAGAGATGCATTTCGAAAGCTAGGTTATGTGGCTGACTACGAAGTGGAAGTGCTTTCAGTTCGAGGAGACCGCCGCGCCGACATTCTGATCACGTCTCCAGACTTTCTGCGCAAGTGGGCTATCGAAATTCAGCATACTCCGATCCTCTTTCCTGCAATTGAAAGCAGAACCAAAGCTTATATAGCTGCCAATATCCCAGTACTATGGATGGGCATTCTTTCCACAAAAATGAAAGCTGACGCGGAACGAGTAGAGAATGGATTGGTCGTCCGCAAATACACAATTCGCCCTTGGGAAAAATGGGCACAAGCCTTGGCATTTAAAGACCTATGGTACATTGATCCTACAAACGGAACATTATGGCGCGGCAACTTCACCGATCACAAAATTTACGTCGAATCAACTTCATGGTTCGAACCGGGTGGTATTGAGCAATCAGCTGGGGGATACTCTCGGGCGTCAAAACGCTGGCGCACCTTGACCCTTGATGGCCCATATTATCCATCCCAAGTAACTATTGGCACCAAACGACGAAATGCGTGGTCGTCCCCTGTCTTCACCCTGCCAGAAGGACTGATTGCAAATCTATCTACCCACTGAACCTTGCCAACGTTATCTTCCGTTTCCTCTCGTCAGGAATGTGTAGGATTAAATCGTGTCGCGTGGTATAAAAAGGTAGAAACGAAAGTGACGAACATGCGAACCACCCAATCTCTGAGCATTACGCTGCCGATCGATATGGCCGAGATGGTCAAGGCAAAGGTCGCGTCCGGTGAATACGCCACCGAAAGCGAAGTTATTCGCGACGGTCTCCGCACTCTGGCCGCACGAGATGCCGCTGTCGAGCGCTGGCTGCGGGATGAGGTTGCTCCAGCTTACGACGCCCACAAAGCCAACCCTGCCCGTGCCGTCCCACTCAATGAAGGCATGGCAAACGTCCGCGCCCGCATCGCAAAGGGTGAAGGTCGCGACTAGATGAAATATTATGATGTGCGCCTTTCGCCAGAGGCGCAGACCGACATCGTGCGGATACACGCCCGCATAGTTGAGAAATCTTGCTCAAGCGTCACTGCTGACCGATACATCGACCGCATCAGCGGTTTTTTAAGTTCGCTGAACGTTTTTCCCGAACGTGGGACGGTACGTGAAGAAATACGCACCGGTCTGCGTATTATCGGCTTTGAACGCAGTGCCAGCGTAGCATTCATCGTGGAGGATGAAGACGTGGTAATCCTGCGTATTCTCACTAAAGGCCAAGAATTTGGCGAAGTGCTAGATATCTCAAATGAATGACATCATATGAGCGATTCTGAAGATAAAAGTGCTGTAAAGCACACGTTTAATATTGAAATTGATGTTAAATCGGGCCGAATGATCGGCAATTCTGAAGCAGATCCTCAGAGTAAATTTGCAGAAGAAATTCGGGGGCGCATTTGGGAGGCTCTAGGAAAGACGTCAGAGAAAGAATTCTCAATTTCTAAAGAAATCGAGGATGCAGCAAATAGTGGGGACCATAATTTGGCTGTTGAGATCGCGTTGAGCGATCGCGCAAAAACGTCCCTATACTTTGCCAGAGGTGACAATATGCTTCGCGCGGCTCTAAAAATAAATAGGGCACAGCTAGAAACAGCCACTCGTCAGAAATTACTACTCACAATCGTCTCCTTAGCTTCAAAAGTTGGAAAACACGGACTTGTTTTCGAAGAAGTTAAAGAGCTTCTCGGTTTCGACGTTACCGACAATGAACATATATACTACTCACTCAGAAATATGTTGGCTTTAGCTTCATATGAACGCGGAGCTCATGAGACTGCTATCTCGATTTGGCAAGACCTGCTTAAGGAAAGTCAGGCCATTAACGCTGGCGAAAGAGGGTGGATATATCGAAATTTAGCATCCGCGCTGAAAAAGAAATCAGACAGTCTGTCGAGTAATCGCGCAGAGAGGAACTATCAGTGCTCAGCTGACGCTTTCCTTGAAGCCGGGGATAAATCCGAAGCGGCAAGCAGCCTAGCCCAGATGGCAAAGCTATACGAAGGACGAAGTGCTGACGAAGCAATCAAAAAGTACGACGATATATTAGCACTCATCAATGAGCGTGGGCTATTGATCGATGAAATCCGAGCGAATATTTTCCATGCCAAAGCGCGCAGACTGATGGAAATCGGCAACTTTTCGACGGCAAAAAATACTGCGCTAGAAGCTGTTAACCTCCGAAGAGGCGTTCTTGGCACCGAAGAACAACTTCTATCATCTCTAAATCTAGCCAACCTTGCTGCGAAGCAAGAAGGAGATGGAAATACTGCTGATGCATGTGCGGATGAAGCCAAGAGCATCATGCTCCAAACTCCATCAAAGCATTTTGAAGTTGCGGACCGGATTACTAAGCTCTTGGATGTAGATGGTATCGAAGACGCTGCGGACATACTTCGTCAAGCTGAAGCAAGTGGCGATATTAACCTGATCACTGGCGCAAAGGTGGCGGGGATTTACCGGGATGAGACCCTCTCTCCCCTGGAAAAACTTTCAGAATTAGAGACCTTTCATACCGAGCTCGAAAGACAAGGTATCCGTGGCGAAACTTTGACACCTGTGCGTCTCGCAATAGCTACCTTGCTTAAAGAGTTGTCCGAATTAGAGAGGGCAATACCATGGTATCAAAGGGTCGTTGCGGACGAACCTCTTAATGCCCAAACGGGTGCTTTATTAGTTGATACCCTATGGAAGGTAGAGCAATGGGGTGAAGCAGCCATTATCCTGGCTGCCCAAATCAAGAGATTTGGAGAGAAGCCCGGCTATTTGTATGCGTATGGTCGATCACTGTTTGAAGCAGGTGATATGAATGGAGCCATCACAGCGCTTACAAAGAGTATTAGACTCGCCGAGAATGGCTCTACCATTGAACTACATAGCCGGGAATTGCGAGATCGCGCTTTTGAACTTGGTGGGACAAGTCAGCCAAAGCCACTCGGCAACGCGGTTACTTATACGGTCACACTTAAGGATGTACATGTCGCATTATCTGATTTCGGAATCTACATCTCCGCAGCGAAACGGATGGTTTTTTGGCAAAAACCAAAGGGGCAATCTACCCACAAATGGATTTCTCGTCCGGAAAACCTTGGTCAAACACTACTGCACACATTTCTTCGCGCACGTTTTGGCGACCATGCGAACGTCTTTGAGGAAATTGGATCTGGCGCGGGACGCTTAGATATCTTGGTGCAGTTTGAGGGCGGCTTGTCAGCAATCATTGAGCTGAAGATGCTTGGTCGGAACTATTCAACCACCTATGCGAAAAGCGGCGAAGAGCAAATTCGGCACTACATGAAAAACCTAAAAATAAACGTGGGATTTCTAGTTGTCTTTGATGCACGTGACAAAGCCAACGGAGCCTTATTACTGGATGAGAACCACGGGGCGTTCACTATTCGTGAAATATTAATTGATAGCCGCCCTACCGTTAAAACCTAAAATACGTTCTTCGAATCTTAAATGAGATTTCGAAATTATCAAACCCACACGCACATCTTTACGCACACTCAAAAATTTGTTCAAAATAACAATTAAAATACAGTATGTTACCGGCAGACCGCCCTGACTTTTAATCAGTAGGTCCAGGGTTCGAATCCCTGCGCTCTCACCAACGGAAACAAGCACTTATCCGTTGATAACACTCTTCAAGCCGGCAAGATCGTCATTAAATATGCATCGCAGGAAATAGCGTTGCACACATTGCCGCGACCGAGGCTACAACAAGCCCGCCTCCTTGTAGCGGCGACACAGGACACTCTCTAAACTTTGGACGTCGCCCAACTGAACGGCGTGGCGGAAGCTGCCCACCCGCGTCGGTGCCGCTCGCAGCTGCGAACCGAAGGACAGTCCGAAAGTTGGCGGAACGAGGCAGAGCGGCACAACCCTAAACGGAGTGAACGGGTTGTTTTCCCTGCTCAGCGGACATTGGGGTCCGCTGGTTTTTCTACTTGCTCTTGGCTTGATCGTGATGCCACTTGATGGCGTAAAACATGCCGATGCCTAACACGAGAAGCTTGAACGGCAGGAAGACTATAGGGAAAAAGTCCCACATTTCTGATATTTCCAGATTTTGATTCAACACTATCGCCGTAGAGAATTACCCCGGAACTCCCTTCCGCAACATTAGGCATTTTGACGCGGATAAGGTCGTGAAGTGACCATCACAGCGATTGGGTAGCGCTATGTTTCGGGATAAATTGCACTGAGGACCGCAGAATAGCCATGCCTACCGATAGGCGTAGATGTACCGCGCGATGTTGTCGTAAAAGCTGGAAAGATAAGCGGGAAGCCTACTCACGCGGGCGAACTTGCTGCCCCTATATTCGTCGCGCGTGCCAACCAGTGTATCCGGGTCGCCAAATGGCAGGAAATCCTTGTCAGTGACGTAAACCGCGGTGCCGTAACCCCAGCCGCATTCAAGAGCCCGGTCGAAGGGCAGCGTCATCCTTCGCGCCGTCTTAAGGAAACGCGCAGCAGCACTACGGGAGATGATGTAGCAGGCAGATGAGCCCTGCGGACCGTAGATGCACCGGCCAAAGCTGTCACCAAGGGCGCTCGTTTTGCGGCCCTTGAACCCCTTTCGACGGTGGTTGGTCAATTTTATGATGGCGTCGTCAGGCATCACCGCAACCATTGCCTTGACCCGTTCCGAGAAATCCGGCGTGAAGGCAACGTCATCTTCGACGATCACCGCGACAGGCGCGTCCGTCGCGAGGAAGGTTTCGAGCGCTTTGATGTGGCTGGCGTAGCAGCCATATTCTCCCGGCAGGGCGTGGCGGCCATTGCGCAGTTCGAAGCCGCGCCGGTCGAAATCCCGCCAGTCATCAGGGGAAATGGTCTTGCCGTCCACTCCCTCCACCGGACGCAGGTCGAGATCGAGGCCGGAAGCGCCCTCAAGCATCTTCGCCAGCCGCGCCCGCGCACGGGCAATCGAAATGATATAGATCGGGAAAGTGGAGACAGGCTGCATTCGCAAGGCACCATAGGGGGACACAACGAACCGCCTCCTACAGCAAGCCGGGCCATCCGTCCATGCACACGCCATCTCCAGCCTTACCGATAGGCACAGCTTATGGGCGCGGCGCTATAGAATGCGCCAGGGATTATTTGCGAATGGCCGTTCGGCGGCAGCGCCAGTTCCAGTCCCGCGCTTCGCCGGTATCCATATGCACGGATTCGGTGTGGCAATAGGTGCCCACGCCACCGCGATCCGGCAGGGAACGCAGATAGGTGGCGAGCTCCCACTTGGAAACACCCTTGATCTGAATGTCGGCGGCATCGCAGGTATAGTGCTTGGAGCCCTGCCTTATTCCCTTCGGCGGGCGATAACCCGAGGTAACGATCGCCGGGCTATTATAATGACGCTCAACATCCTTGATCATCCGCACCAGTTCCGGCTTGAAACAGCCGACTTCGACATGATCCGTCTGCAGGAAAAGCCCGTTCGGGGCGACACGGGTGAGACCCGAAAGTGAGGCGAGCTTCATCAGGCCGGTCGGTTGGTCGTCTTCTTCATCGAGATGGGCGTCGTCGAATTCCTCGGACATCATCGAGCGACCGGAAAGCGCAATGCCCATCGATCCGCCAGCGCCTCCGGACAAGGCGGCAACTTCAGTGTTACCGGCCGTGCCGTGTTCGATCATCTTCGGCAGGCGCTTCTTGGCCGCGCCGGCGAAAAATGCCGCAAGCGTCACGCCCTTTCCTTCACCTTCCTGCCCCTCACCCGTCGCTCCGCCATTGGCCGCAGGCTGCGCGGCCGCGAGCTGTTCCGGCGGCGGCACCGGCACGGCGGCGGGCTGGCGGTTTTCGCTATGCTGTTCCGTCGGCACCTGAGCGGCTGCCGGAACGGGGACCGGCGCAGCAACAGGCTGTGGCTGCATCGGCGCGGAATAGACGCTGCTGACAGCGGGAACGATTTTCTGGGCGGAACCGCCCTGGGCGGCGGCCGCGCCCTGAGCCGCGGCGGAAGCGGGAGGCATTGCCCTGTTCGCGGTGGAATAGATGCTGGACGTTCCGGCGGAAATCGCCGTCGGCTGCGTCGTCAGCCCGCCAATATCAGCGGCCGCACCATAACCTTGCGCTGGACCACCGGGTGCCTGATGCTGGGCAGGAACATTGCCGGCACCCGCCGCCGATGCGACGGCGGGATCCACATAATGTCCCGGCTGTGTGCCGGCCGCCGGTGCGGAAACTGTCGCCGCGGCCGTCTGCTGCTTGTGCTGGGCGGCGATCTCCGGCTTCTTCGCCGTGGCAGCCATCTCGTCATCCGTTACCGCCGAAACGCAACCGGAAAGCCCCAGCAGCGAAACCACGACAACGAAACGCTGACACGAAAGGCGTCCTTTCGCACTCCCGACAGTTTTCATGGATGGCCTCCGTATCTTGCATTTCCAAACAGCTGCACGGGAACGGAATCGTGCGCTTTTTCCAAAACGGAACCGGCCGTTTCGATTCGCGGACTATGCCTCATCCCCTCAGGACAAGGCAATAGCGCCGGAAAACGCAGCTATTCACCGAAAAATCCCTACCAGGAACCGGTATTCTGCATAGATATCCACGGTTCGGCTGGTGCGAGGCTTTCGCCCTTCTGCAAAATTTCGAAGGAAATACCGTCAGGCGAGCGAACGAAAGCCATGTGACCGTCACGCGGTGGCCGGTTGATGACGATACCGTTTTCCTGCAGGCGCGCGCAGAAGTCGTAGATATTATCGACCTCATAAGCGAGGTGGCCGAAATTGCGGCCGCCGGTATAATCCTCGGTATCCCAGTTATAGGTCAGCTCCAGACACGGCGCCTTGTTTTCCTTGGCCGCAGCAATGTCGTCACGTGCCGCAAGAAATACCAGCGTGAACCGGCCTTTTTCGTTCTCGATTCGGCGTATTTCGGCAAGACCGAGCAAGTCGACATAGAATTTAAGTGATTCGCCAAGGTCTTTGACGCGAACCATCGTGTGCAGATACCGCATTTTATTCCTCTCCATTACACGGGTCCGAAGCCGTTAAACGCACAATGGCAAGCCCCGGACAAGGACGGCGACATAAAAGCAGCTGCGTAAATCAAAAACTAGGGCTTGCGTGAAACCGTTACCAAGATGTTAATCTGGCGCACAGGAATCAGTTGACCGGTGTATAGCGCGTAATCGAGGGGTTGGCAGGATATGGCTGATAGGATGTCATCGAAAACGATAGTCGATGTCGAGGACCTTTCGGGCGATGCCGTGGACCTGACCGAAATCACTGGCGTCGTGAAATGGTTCGACGTCGCCAAGGGTTTCGGCTTCATCGTTCCCGATAATGGCGCGCAGGATGTGCTGCTGCATGTCTCCTGCCTGCGCCGCGACGGCTACCAGACAATCCTAGAAGGCACGCGCATCGTCGCCCTTATCCAGCGGCGGGACCGCGGTTTTCAGGTTTTCCGCATCCTGTCCATGGATCAGTCGACCGCCGTTCACCCTTCGCAGCTGCCACCAGTACGCACCCATGTGCAAGTGACGCCCTCCAGCGGGCTGGAGCGCGCCATCGTCAAGTGGTTCAACCGCACCAAGGGTTTCGGTTTCCTGACGCGTGGCGAAGGAACGGAAGATATTTTCGTGCATATGGAAACGCTTCGCCGTTTTGGCCTGGCGGAACTGCGCCCCGGCCAGGTGGTGCTGGTGCGTTACGGCGATGGCGACAAGGGCCTGATGGCGGCGGAAATCCACCCCGACAACCCGGCGTCGATGGGAATGTCGCACTGATGTCCGCCCTTCGCCATATGGTAAAAAGCGCCGTCATGGCGCTTCTTTTTTTCACGCTCGCTGGCGTTGCTCAGGCTCAGGAACGGGTGACGTTCACGTCCGAACCGCTGACGATTGCAACGGCTTCCGGAAAAACATACGATTTCATCGCTGAACTGGCTCTGGACGACGCCCAGCGCCAACAAGGCCTGATGTTCCGCAAATCGATGCCACCCGAAAGCGGCATGCTGTTCGATTTCGATGAACCACGCCCGGTCGCCATGTGGATGCGCAATACCCTGATACCGCTCGATATGCTGTTCATCGGCAGCGACGGCCGAATCACCCACATTCATGAAAACGCAGTTCCTCATTCCGAAGCGATCATCAGCTCGCGCGGACCGGTAAAATTCGTTCTGGAATTGAATGGTGGCGCCGCGAAACGCTATGGAATCAAGCCGGGCGATATGGTTCGCAGCGCGCAAATCGGCAACCGGAACTGACCTTGCCGCGTTATTGCCTTTGAATGCGCCGGACGAATTGTCGCCCGGCTGAGGCAATAATCAGTAAACCGGCTCGATATGGCTCAAAATCCGGCAATTGGAGATCGAAGCGGCAAGATTAATGGCGATATCGATCGCCTCGACGGAATCGGCCGTACCTTCCAGATAAATGACGTCATTTTCGGCCATCGCGGAAATACGCGACTTTTCGAGCCCTGATTCGAAGGCCAGAGCCGAAGTGATTGCCTGGCATACGCCAGCCATGCGGTCTCCGAAAAAGCTTTCCTGAATGCCTGACAAATTGAACATATGCGTTCTCCTTCTTATGGACATACCAACGCCTCAAGCCGCGGTTTTGTTCATCTCCGGTTCATCTATTTGTTCATCTTCCATTCATCTTGAAAAATTGGAACCCCCTGCTCGATCACATTTTAGGTGATCGGGAACAATTGCGTGAGGTGGGCATTACGCGCATGGGAGCTTGGAGGGTCTTTAAGGCACACGAAACAGGGAGGAAAATGACATGCTGATTCACAGAACGGAGCCGTGTCACCACGCCTCGTGGATGAAACCGGTAGCGATCCACCTGCCGCTTTCTGCCGCGGTGGAAATCTATAGTCCGCTGGTCGCGCTGGACATGCTGATGTATCGCTGGCCCGAAGAACATGGGCCTGAATATGAGGAGGCTCGCAGAAACTGCCTTGATGCCATCGCCGGCAAATGCGACATCGAGATAGCAAGGGAATCGTTTCTCGTTGCAAGCAGCCATGCCCATATCCTGAACGTCCACTAGAACAATTTGACCGTCATGATGATTGGGCCCTTCTTCATGGAGGGCTTTTCTTTGCCTGAGGCTTCCACAGTGCTCTCATGCACGGCGCGCCTCCCTGCCTCTGCCTTCCGATGATGACATGTAACTGTCACTCAAACGTTATAATCCGCAGAGATGAATTCCATGGAATCGATTGGCGGTGGATCGCCAAAAGCGCGGGAGTGGAACTGGTCAGCATGGAAACCGTCTTTGCCCTTAGCGCAATTTTGCTCCTTGCCTTCAATCTTCTCGGCATCGTTCTCGCCGGCTGGCGACTGACGAGACGGGACGCGGAAAACGATCTTGTCCGGAAAAAATCACCGGTCTCACTGGTTGTACCGCTGCGCGGCGTCGAAAACTTCACGCCGCTGACGCTCTCGCGCGCCTTTGAGCTCGACTGGCCGGATTACGAACTGCTGTTCTGCGTTGCGGACGAATTCGATCCGGTTATCGCGGAAGTACGCAAGGCCGCGGCCGCATTTCCTTCGGTCTCCATGCAGTTGCTTATCGGCGACGACCGCGTCAGCGCCAATCCGAAGCTGAACAATTGCGTCAAGGGCTGGCGCGCCGCCAGGCACGAATGGGTGATTCTGGCCGATTCAAACGTGCTGATGCCCAAATCCTACATAACCACTATGATGTCGGCCTGGCGGCGGGATAGTGGGCTGGTCTGCTCGCCGCCGCTCGGTTCGCGGCCTATGGGGTTCTGGGCCAATGTGGAGTGCGCCTTCCTCAATGGCTCGCAAGGCCGCTGGCAATATGCTGCCGAAGCAATCGGCATGGGTTTCGCACAGGGCAAATCAATGCTGTGGAATAAGCCGTTCCTGGAGGACCGCGGCGGCATCCGCGCCCTGGCCGCCGAAATCGCCGAGGACGCCGCCTCAACCAAGCTGGTTCGCAACGCCGGCCGCCGGGTGCATCTGGTCTCTGCGCCGTTCGAGCAACCACTTGGCCAGCGCCATGCCGGCGAAATCTGGTCGCGCCAGACCCGCTGGGCACGGCTGAGACGCGTGACCTTCCCGCAATATTTCGCACCTGAGATTCTCACCGGCGCGCTGCCGCCGCTTCTTTTCGCACTTGCTGCTGCCGCGATGATGGATGTGAACCTCATAGCGACGGCCTCCGTCGTTCTCGCCCTGATGTACGGCCCGGAACTGGCGCTCGCAGCCTTCAATGGTTGGCCGGTGTCGCTCCATACGCTGCCGGCCATGATCGTCCGCGACATGATCATGCCCGTCGTATGGACCCGCAGCTGGATTGGCAGCGCGGTGGCATGGCGTGGCAATGTCATGACCATCGGCACGGCAGAGAGCACTCTGGCTGGTCCGTCTGCGGAATAAATGAGAATATTTTTTGGGAGTTACGCCGGAAAGCTGATGTTCAGCTTTAAAATGGTCGGAGTGGAGAGATTCGAACTCCCGACCCTCTGGTCCCAAACCAGATGCGCTACCAGACTGCGCTACACTCCGCCGAGGCGATGGCTGGGGAATACACGGTTCACCCGCAGTCCGCAACAGGGAAATTCATCTTTATTCAGCCGCGCCCCCGACGGGCAAAAGATGTCGCCGAAACCGCGGGGTGCGATGAAGCCGCAAGGGGATAATCGTCTTGACTCTCACCTGAAGTCAGTCCATTTCAAATTCAAACGTCCTGACACGATTTGGTTATTCTATTCAGGTACGTGAAGAATAATTCGGGGTGTCGCGCCCCACCGTCCAACCGGAGCAGTTTCGACATGTCTGCGAAGATTTACCGCCCTGCAAAAACCGCCATGCAATCCGGCAAGGCGAAGACCAATGTCTGGGTTCTGGAATTCGACGCCGAGGTTCCCCGCAAGATCGATCCGATCATGGGCTACACCTCCAGCTCCGACATGAAGCAGCAGGTCAAGCTGACATTCGAGACACAGGAACAGGCCGAAGCCTATGCCCAGCGCAAGGGCATCGAATACCGTGTCATCTTGCCGAAGGAAGCAACCCGCAAGGTGGTTTCCTAC
>JAEXMK010000065.1 GCA_023444445.1 Pseudomonadota bacterium
GTGCTGGGCTGTGCCACGGATTTTAACATCGGGGCCGGAACTGTCATAAGTCCTGGTGAGCGGGTTACCGCCCTTGCGGTTAAAGTTATTGTTGTTACCGCCACCATTGTTATTGTTGTTGTTTCCACGCCCCCGGCCGCGCTTGTTTTGCTGTCCTGGCCTCATCAATTGCTCACCTGAATTCTGTTTTGCTGACAATCTGGTTGTTTTCATGCAATTCCGGGCGGAAAACCGCTGGAAATTTTTCCTGAAATTGCTCCATCACGCGCCTTGCCGAAGATAACTCCCGGGCAAGGCCTCGCGTATGACGACCGGCTGCGCAAATGCTGCACCGAGCCGCCTGCGAACAAAGTTTACTGATTCACATGCCGGAAACGCCCAGCCTTTCAGGGTTCTCAAAAGAACCCGCTTCGGGACTGACCCATACCCTGACGAATCTCAGTTCGTCCTCAGCCACCCGGCATGTGGCCGCAAACTATCCCGCTTCCTGCGGAAATCCAAGCCTTTTCTTTTGCTGTGCAAAATATCCTTGCAAAAAATCCGCAGACATATCGCCAACAACTATCTCCGGAAGGTCAAAACTCGATCATTACCGCCATAATCCTTCACGGCGTCCAGAAGAGAGAAGCCGTGGGAAGCAAATATAGCGGAAACATCAAGCCTTTGATCGAAACCGATCTCTACACCGAGAATCCCGTTTTCCACAAGAAAGCGGTCTGCATCGGCGGCGATGAGGCGGTACGGTGCAAGGCCGTCCTGACCTCCGTCCAGCGCCGCCATAGGGTCGTGTTTACGAACCTCCTGGTCGAGCGTTGCGACGACATCAGTCCTTATATAGGGCGGATTCGACACAATTATGTCAAAGCGACCAGAGATTTTTTCGAACCAGTCACTGTGAACGATTTCGAAACGCGAATTGAGGCCATTTCGAGCAGCATTTCTGGCCGCCGTTTCCAGCGCGCCCGCGGAAATATCGCTGCCGATGCCCGTCGCTTCGGAGCATTCCTTCAACAATGCCAGGCAAATCGCGCCCGTGCCCGTACCCATGTCCAGAATGCGGGCGCGGCCCTTGGCGGAAACAATTTTTCTCAGCGCCGGCAGCAGCGTATCGACCAGAACTTCCGTATCAGGGCGAGGTTCAAGCGTTTCCTTCGACAAAAGAAGGTCGAGACCGTAGAACTCGCGGTGACCGAGAATGCGATGAACGGGCTCGCCGCTGGCACGACGTTCGATCATGGCGACGATACGGGCATTTTCCTCCACCGTGACCGGACGGTCTGGCTTCATCACGAAGTCGGTCAATGAGAAGCCGACGACATCGGCAATCAGAAGCCGTGCATCGAGAAGCGGGTCGGAGATTCCGGCTGCCTGCAGCCTTTTGCGGGCGGCGGCAAGCGCGCTCGCGACGCTCCCTACGCCCGCCGTGTTCAAAGCTGCTCGCCGAGCTGGGCGAGCTGTCCCGCCTGATAATCGGCGATCAGCGCGTCCACGAGTTCATCGATCTCACCCTCGATCATGCGGTCGAGCTTGTAGAGCGTGAGATTGATACGGTGATCGGTGACGCGACCCTGCGGGAAATTATAGGTGCGGATGCGCTCGGAGCGGTCGCCGGAACCCACCTGGCTCTTGCGGTCGGCAGAGCGTTCGCTCTCCACCTTCTGGCGCTCGATATCGTAAAGGCGCGAGCGAAGAACCTGCATGGCCTTGGCGCGGTTCTGGTGCTGCGATTTTTCCGAACTGGTGACGATTATACCGGTTGGAAGGTGGGTGATGCGAACGGCCGAGTCGGTGGTGTTAACGTGCTGGCCGCCTGCGCCCGAAGCGCGCATCGTGTCGATGCGGATATCTTCCGGGCGGATTTCGATATCGATATCCTCAGCTTCCGGCAGAACGGCAACCGTGGCGGCAGACGTATGGATGCGACCGCTCGCTTCCGTCTCCGGCACGCGCTGCACCCGGTGGACGCCGGATTCGAATTTCAGCTTGGAGAACACCCCTCGCCCGCTGATCGTGGCGATAATTTCCTTGTAACCGCCCGCTTCACCCTCGCTGGCGGAAAGAACCTCCACCTTCCAGCCCTTGGAAGCAGCAAAGCGCTCATACATGCGAAAAAGATCGCCGGCAAACAGTGCCGCCTCGGAACCACCGGTTCCGGCGCGAATTTCGAGGATCGCGCTTTTTTCGTCCGCCGCATCCTTTGGCAACAGCAGGACTTGCATGTCCTTTTCAAGCTCTTCGATGCGGCTCTCGATTTCCGGCAACTCCATTTCCGCCAGATCGCGCATATCCTTGTCGGTTGTCTTATCGGCAAGTAGCGCTTGGAGATCGGCGGCCTCAGAGATCGCCTTCTCGTATTCGCGAATTTTCTTCACCACCGGCTCGAGTTCGGAATATTCCGAAGCCAGCTTCACATAAACATCCGCGGCAGGCCCGGCCGACATACGCGCTTCGATTTCACCGAAACGTCTTTCCAACTCGCGCATTTTTTCGACGGGAAGCTTCGCCACCAGTCACTCCAATACTGAAACAGGTCTTGTTAGATGGGAATAGAATGCGTCGCTGCAAAGCGTAACAACACCTCGCGCGCGCTTTCCAGCGAATTGTGATCGTCAAGTGCCGCGTTCAGTTCCTCGGCAAGGCTTGCGGCATCCAGACCGAGCAGCATCGCCTTGACCGGACCGATCGCCGTTGGCGACATGGAAACCGAGCGGAAACCGAGGCCAATCAAAGCCATGGCCGAAAGCGGCTTGCTCGCCATTTCACCGCACAGCGTCACCGAAGTGTGGTGCCTTTCGCCAGCACGGACGATATCACGCAGAATACGCAGGAACGGCTTGCCGAGATTGTCGAAACGATCCGAAACACGCGCATTACCACGATCGACCGCCATCGAGAACTGGAACAGATCGTTCGAACCGACGGAAACGAAATCCACCTCCTGCATCAGCTCGTCGAGCTGCCACATCAAAGACGGAACTTCCAGCATCGCACCGAATTGCAGCTTTTTCGGCAGCGCATGGCTGAACTTCGAGAGATGCTGCACTTCCTTCTGCAGAAGATCGCGTGCCGCGCGGATTTCGGAAACCTCCGTCACCATCGGCAGCATCATGCGCAATTCAGCACCGGATGCGGCGCGCAGCAGGGCGCGCATCTGCGTGCGCATCAGGCCTGGGCGGTCGAGCGACAGGCGGATTGCCCGCCAGCCGAGTGCCGGATTTTCCTCTTCCTGGCCGCGCATATAGGATACGACCTTGTCGCCGCCGATATCCAGCGTGCGGAAGGTAACGCTCTTGCCCTTGGCCTGGCGCAGAACGGAGCGGTAGAAAGCCTCCTGCTCTTCGCCCTTCGGCATGTTGGAGGCGATCATGAATTGCAGCTCGGTGCGGAACAGCCCGATGCCGTCGGCGCCGGATTCCTCCAGCTGCGGCAAGTCTACCAGCAGGCCCGCATTCATCTTCAGATTGACTTTCTGGCCATCCTTGGTGATCGGCTCGACATTGCGAAGCGCACGGAACTGCTCCTGACGCTTGGCGCGCAGGCGAACTTTCTCTTCATAGGCGCGCTGCAAATCCGACATCGGCCGCAGATGCACCTGACCATCATCACCATCGATGATGATGGGATCGTTATTTTCCGCCAGCGCGACGATGCCCGTCGCCTGGCCGATGATCGGAATACCCATGGCACGGGCCACGATCACGACATGGCTCGTCACCGCGCCGTCTTCCAACACAAGACCACGCAATTTCTCACGTGGATAATCCAGCAATTCGGCAGCGCCCATGGCGCGTGCAAGAACGATGGCATCGAGCGGGAAATCCTGCTCCGGGCTACGCCCGCCAAAACCGATGAGCTGACGCAGCAGCCGGTTGGCGAGATCGTCGAAATCATGCATGCGCTCGCGAAGATAAGGATCAGTCAGGCGCATCATGCGCGCCTTGGTGTCGCTCTGTACCTTCTCGACCGCCGCTTCCGCCGTCAGGCCGTTGCGGATCGCCTCTTCCATGCGCCGCACCCAGCCCTGATCATGGGCGAACATGCGGTAGGTTTCGAGAACCTCGCGGTGTTCGCCTTCGGTCGGCACGTCACGCCGCTGCAACATATCGTCGATCGACAGGCGCAGCGAACCGATGGCGTCGGCAAGACGGCGGATTTCCGTGTCCGCATCTTCGTTCAGAAGATTGGTGACTACGATTCGGGGGTCGTGAAGAACGACATGGCCAAGGCCGATGCCTTCGCCGTAGGCATCGCCGTCGATAGAGACGGCGCGCGTCAGGTCCAGCTCCACGCCGGGGCGGGTAATTTTCTTCAATTCACCGCTCGCCACTATTTCAGCGATGAGCATCGCAGTTGTCTCGAGCGCTTCAACTTCATCCTCCCGGTATGTTCGGCTGGCCTTGTTCTGGACCACAAGAACGCCAAGAGTGCGACCGGAGCGCAAAATCGGCACGCCAAGGAAGGAATGATAAATTTCCTCACCGGTTTCAGGAAGATAACGGAAGGCAGGATGCGCCTGCGCGTCGGAAAGATTGAGCGGTTGGGCGGAAGCGGCAATGGTGCCGACAAGACCCTGCCCCATTTTCAGCTGGGCAAGATGCACGGCATCCTTGTTGAGACCTTCGGTGGCGTAAAGCTCAAGCACGCTGTCGGAACGCAGCACGTAGACCGAGCAAACCTCCGCCACCATGTTGCTGGCAATCTGACGGACGATCTGGTCCAGACGCTCCTGCGGTTCAAGGTGCTCCGCCATCATTTCGCGCAGCCGCTTGAGCAGGACACGCGGACCTGCGGAAAGGTCTCTCATCGCGTTTGCTCCCCGACACTTCCGATCTCAATCTCATAATATTAGAGAATCGAAACGTCATTTAAAAATTTATAGCGCGAGAAGCGCGTCCCGCAAGGGACACGCTTTCATGAAACGCCACATCGGAAGAACGCAACTCCGAACAATCGGAGCATCGGAAACCGATGTCTGGGTTCAAGCCTTATCGAGACCGTAGGCGGAATGCAAAGTGCGAACCGCAAGTTCGGCATAGGCGCCGTCGATCAGGATCGAAATCTTGATCTCTGACGTGGTGATCGCCTTGATGTTGATGTTCTTCTCGGCCAGCGCCTTGAACGCGCTGGCGGCAACGCCGGCGTGGCTGCGCATGCCGATACCGATGACCGAAACCTTGGCAAGGCCGGTTTCGTTCTGGGCAACGTCAAAACCAATCTGGGCCTTGTTGTCATCGAGAACCTTGAGCGCCTTGGCAACGTCACCCGAAGGAACGGTAAAGGTCATGTCGGTGCGCGAACCATCTTCGGAGATGTTCTGCACGATCATGTCGACATTGATATGCGCTTCTGCGAGCGGCCCGAAGATCGCGGCGGAGACGCCCGGACGATCGGCCACGCGACGCAGCGAGATCTGTGCTTCATCCTTGGCATAGGCGATGCCGGTTACGACTTCCTGTTCCACGATTTCATCCTCGTCACAAATCAAAGTACCGGGCGGGTTGATGAGGTCGCCCATGCCCGGCGCATCGGGATCCT
>JAEXMK010000112.1 GCA_023444445.1 Pseudomonadota bacterium
CGGCGCTGCAAGAGAATGAAGAGGGCGAGAATGGGCGTCACATACATGGTCGCATAGGCCATGATGTTGTTCCATTCGCTGGTATTGGGGCCCATGAAGGAATTGAGGCCGACGCTGGCGGGCTGCAGTTCCGCCGCCTGGATCATCGATTTCGAATAAACGAACTCACCGAAGGCCTGCATGAAGATGAGAATGGCGCTGACGAGGATGCCGTTTCTGGCAAGCGGCAGGACGATATTGAAAAACGCGCCGACGCGGGAGTTGCCATCCACAAGTGCGGCCTCTTCCAGCTCCTGCGGCACCGCCATGAAGGTGGCACGCACCAGCACGACGAAGAAGGGCATGCTTTTGGCCGCAATGGCGAGGATGACCGACAGGCGTGGATAATCCAGAAGCCCGAATTGCGAGAAGCCGACGAAGATCGGCGTGATCATCAATGATGCCGGCAGGACCTGTAGCATGAGGATGAGGAACAGGCCGATATCCACCCAGACATTGCGATACCGCGCCAGAACATAAGCGCAGCCGACACCGAGAATGGTGATCAGGAACACTGCGCTGGAGGCGATCAGCACCGAATTCCAGAGGTAACGCCCCATGTTGCGGCTTTCCCACACGTAAGCATAGGTCTGCCATTGCGGGTCGCCGGGCCAGAAGGCGGGCGGGCTGGCGAACATTTCCGAACCGCTTTTGAGCGAGGTCAGATACATCCAGTACAGCGGAAAGAGGTAAATGATGGCGAGAATGATGGCGATGACCAGCATCAGCCGGTTTCTGTTCGTGATGCTCATCCGCGCACCTCATGCCGTGTCGAGCGCACATAAACGACCGAAGCCAGCATCACGAAAACGATCATGATGACCGATATCGTTGCGCCCTTGGCGAAATCATATTGCCGGAAGGAGAGATCCCAGGCCCAGTATTGCGCCACGTTGGAGCTGTTGTTCGGCCCGCCATCGGTAATGGCGGCGAAGAGATCGAATTGCTGCAGCGTGAAGATCAGGCCGAGCGAGACGATCGCGCCGATGGTGGAACGCATCATCGGCAGGGTAATGGTGTAGAAGCGCTGCCAGGCGCTGGCGCCATCCAGTTCCGCAGCCTCGTAGAGATCGCCGGGGATGGAGGCGAGGCCGACCGACAACAGGATCATGTTAAAGGAGGTGCCGAGCCAGATATTGGCAATGACGACCGCCCAGAGTGAAAAGTTGGCGTCCGATCGCCAGAAAATGTTGCCTGAGATCAGGCCGCTTTCCCGCAGGAAGAAATTAAGCACGCCGAAATCGCCCGAAAGGATCCAGTTCCAGATGGCGCCAACGACAAGGCCGGGCATGACCCATGAGACGAGGAAAAGGCCGCGCAACCAGGTTGCGCCCGGAAAATTCACCCAGAAGAACAGCGCCAAGCCAAAGCCGATGGCGAATTGCCCGGCGATGGAGGCGACGACGAAGGTCACGGTGTTCATCAGGATCGGCAGAGTTTCGGGCTGCCGGAACAGGTCGACATAGTTCTTGAAACCGACGAACGGGCGCACGAAGGTGCCCAGGCTGAACATGTCGACTTCCTGAAAACTCATGACGATGTTGTAGATGAGCGGCAGCCCTGCCATGACGAACAGGAACCCCAAGGGAAAGGCGACAAGGACGATATCGAAACCGCGACCGTCACTGACGCTGGAAAATAGTTTTTTCATGAAACATCCTCACAAGCTCCAGTCGGGGCCGCCGCCGCTTGTTGCGACAGGCAGCCCCACCGGGAGGAACCTTTGGATGGAGGCAGGAAGAACCTGCCCCCCGGCCCGGGATCGATCAGCCTTCGACGAGCTTTATCTTTTCAGCGGCCTGATCAAGTGCGGCCTTCGGCGTCATCTGACCCGACAGTGCACCCTGGATGGCGTCCTGAATGGCCTTGGAAATCTTAGGCCATTCCGGCGAAGGACCGCGCGGCTGTGCATATTTCAGCTGCTCGACAAAGGTCTTGAGCGCTTCGTCCTTCAGCGCATTGCCGGTCGGCGGAACCGGAATATCGGAACGCGCCGGCAATTGGCCGAAATTCTTGAACATATCCTTGTCCTGCGAGGCGAAGAACTCGATCGCCTTGAAGGCTTCGGCTGGGTGTTTGGTCTTGGAGAAAATCGCCCAGTTATAGTCGCCCATGGCCGAAGAGCGCGGCGCGTCCGGTGTCGGAACCGGCAGCAGGGCCACGCCCCAATCGAACTTGGCGTCCTTGAGCATGCGGTCGATTTCCCAGGGGCCTGAGATCGCCATGGCGGCGTTGCCGGCGTTGAAGGTGGCGGTGGAGTCCCATTGGCTGCGCGTCAGCGTATCCGGCGAAGCCAGCTTCTCGTCGAGCAGGGTTTTCCATGTTTCAAGTGCCTTCACCGCGCCATCGGTATTGATGTGCTTGTAGGTCGCGCCTGCCATCTGCGCCCAGGGCAGGAACTGGAAGGTGCCTTCCTCGTTGGCCTTGGCGCTGAAGCTGATGCCGTAGACATTCTTGGCGGGGTTGGTGAGCTTGCGGGCAGCGTCCACCAGTTCGTCCCAGGTCTGCGGCGGTTTTGCCGCATCGAGACCGGCGGCCTTGAACAGGTCCTTGTTGTAATAAAGCGCAATCGTATTCGTCGCCTTCGGCACGCCGAAATATTTCCCGTCCCATGTCACCGATTTCAGCGGACCCGGAAAATAGTTTTCCGTCTTGATGACATCCGACTTCGCAATCATGTTCGTCAAGTCGAGAAACGCGCCGCGTGAGGCGAACATGGCGTGGTTGGGGTTGTCTATGGCAATGATGTCAGGCGCATTGCCGGTCGAATAGGCGCGCATGGATTCGCTCACCACATCATCGAACTGCAATTGCCGGTATTCGATCTTGATGCCGTTGTTGAGCGCGTTGAACTCCTTGATGAGGTTTGGCGCCGGCTGGATGTCCCGGTCCAGAGACCACAGTGTCAACGTCACATCCTCTGCCTGCGCTGCAATGGTGCTGGCGGACACGCCCGCCAGCAAAAAGGCGCCGGCCATCATGTATTTCGCGATACCCATAATCTCCTCCTCTTGGTTATCGTCTCTGCAATCTCTGGAAATCTTCTCCCGAAAGGTTTCCGTTATGTCGGGTCGACGACGAAATCGCCGCCGCGGCATTTTTTCAGATAATTCAGGCCATGAACCTGCCCCGTCATCTCAAGCGCATCGCGATAGACGGGGTCATGCCAGCCTTCGATGTCGATCGAGCCGGACCACCCGGCGAGGCGCAGTTCGGAAATAATGTCCGTCCAGTTGCTGTCACCGAAGCCCGGCGTGCGCATGAAAACGAACTTCTCCTTGCCGAAAATGCCGTGCTCGCGGATGACGTCCCAGCGGATGGTCGCGTCCTTGCCGTGGACGTGGAAAATCTTGTCCGCCCATTTGCGGATCTGCGGCAGCGGGTCGATGAGATAGACCATCTGGTGGCAGGGTTCCCACTCGATGCCGATGTTCTCGTCCGGCGTTTCGTTGAACATCATCTCCCACGCGTCTGGGTTATGGGCGATGTTCCAGTCGCCGGTCTGCCAGTTGCCGTCCATGGCACAGTTTTCAAAGGCGATCTTTATGCCCTTGTCGGCAGCGCGCTTGGCAAGCTCGCTCCATATCTCTTTGTACCGCGGCAGGCTCTCCGGCAGCGGCTTGCCGCGCAGGCGGCCGGTGAAACCCGCAACGCAGGTGGCGCCGAAATGATGGGCGTTGTCGATGCAGTCTTTCCAGCCCTGAAGGGTATCCAGATCGATCGCCGTTTCTTCCAGCGGATTACCGAACATGCCGAGCGTGCCTATGGTGATGTCGCGGTCGCCGATGGCCTCAAGGCAGCGCTTGCCAAGCTCGGCAAGGTCCTGACCGTTGGTCGTCTGCCAGAAGAACGGCTCGAAGCTTTCAAAGCCGAGATCGGCGATCTGGCCGATGCGCTCAGCCGCCTGTCCCTTGCTCGCGCTGACCATGGTGCCGATGCGGATGGATGTTGCCGGATTACTCACGTCTTTCAGTCCTTATGCTGCAATGGAAACACGCTGGCCGAGGCGGGCGCTTTCGATCGCGCCGATCACCATGGCAAGGCTGTTGATGTTGTCGAAGGAGGCCGTTTCCGGCATCTCACCCGTGCGGATGGACTCAAGAAACGAGAGAATGACGCTGGCATGGCCGCGCGTATCTTTCTCGGAAACGGCATCGGAAACGTTTACGGTCTTGAACCCGCGTAAAAGTCCCTTGTCGTCGCCGGCCACGGAGGCGGAGAAATTGCCTTCGCCGTCCCAGACGATCATGCCCTTGGAACCGATCAGCCGCCAGCGCGCCTCCCAGCTGGTCCGTTCGCCTTCGGCGCACCACGAACCGCGATAGGTGAAGACGACATCATTCGAGAACTCGAAAATGGCGTTGGCGCTCGCCCCATGGGCATACCAGGAGCCTGCCGGGTTTTTCTCCACACAGAAGACGGAGAGGGGCTTTTCATTGGCGACAAAACGAGCTGCATCGAAGGTATGGATCGCCATGTCGAGAAGCAGGACGTTCTTCATCTCTTCACGGAAGCCGCCGAAATGCGGACCGAGGAAGAAATCGCAATGGATGGCCGTCAAATCACCGATGATGCCGTCTTCCAGTGCACGGCGCAGACGCCGGATACCAGCAATAAACCGCCGGTTTTGTACCACGGCATGAATTTTGCCGGCTTTTTTTGCCAGTTCTACCAGCGTCGCTGCTTCCTCCATCGAGGCGGCAAGCGGTTTTTCGCTGAGCACATGGCACCCGGCCGCGAGACCGGCTTCCACCACGGCAAAGCGCGCCTGGGGAATGACGATGTCAAAAAGGATGTCGGCTTTCGTTTCGGCAAGAACCGCGCGAAGATCGGTGCCAATGACCGCGTCGGTAAGGGCGAATTCTTCGGCAAGCGCGCGGGCCGTGTTCTCGTTCAGATCCACCAGGCCGACGATCTTGATCTCGCCAGCGATGTCTGGCGTCGATTGAATGGCGCGCAACCAGCCTTTGGCCATGGCTCCGCATCCGCATAAAACGGCATTAAAAGTCATCTCATCTCCCCGGGCTCTTTTGCAAACTCCTCTTTGCGCAGAGCGTCGTAAACGTTTACGAGACTATGACGATGATGTTAGATATGTCAAGACCGTTAAGGGGCGTGTTGTTTGTGCGCCGGGCCTGGGAGGGGAGCGCATGAAAGGAATCCGTCAGCTTGCCGATTATCTCGAGATATCGATAGGCACCGTTTCCCGTGCCCTGAACGGCAAGCCCGATGTGAACGAAGAGACGCGGCGGCGTGTTCTGGAAGCGGCGGAAAAGCTGGGTTATGTCGCTAACCAGTCCGGCCGTAGCCTGCGGCAGGGCACCACCAATGTCATCGGCCTGATGACCGGCAGCGACGCGCAGACCGTCGAAAACTCCGACAACTTCTTCTTAGGCTTGACGGATGGTCTGCAAAGCGTGTTTTCCGGACATAATCTCGATCTCATCGTTCTGCCCTGCCCGGGGGAAGAGGACCCGGATGAATATCTGAAGCGCATGGTGGCGCGGCGCATGGTGGATGCGATGATCATTTCCGCCACCCGTCGCACCGACAAGCGCGTGGATTTCCTGAAGCAGACCCGCCTGCCTTTCGTGTCGCTCGGCCGCACGGCCTCCAGCGACAATCACGCCTGGATCGATCTCGATTTCGAAGGCGTCGCGAAAAACGCCGTGGATCGTCTTGTCGCCGCCGGGCATCGTTCGATCGCGGTTGCCGCACCCGACAGCGATATCAATCTCGGCTACGTTTTTCTGGAGGGCTACAGGCGTGCGCTGGAAGACAATGGCATCGTCTACGATTCATCTCTCGTCATCCGGGCGAAATCGAGCGAGCAGGGCGGTTATCACGCTGCCAGCGAATGGCTGCAGATGCGGCCCCGGCCGACAGCGATCGTGCTGATTTACGAGCTGATGGCGGTCGGTCTTTATCGACGGCTTGCGGAAGCTGGCCTGAAACCGGGGCGCGACCTCGCCGTCATCGGCTTCCGCGATGGTCCGCGCGGTCAGTTTCTGGAGCCACGCCTCACCAGTTTCCGCATGTCTCTGCACGATCTCGGCGTGACGGTCGCCCAGACGTTACTGTCGACCATGCCGGCCTATGCGCCCTTTTATCCCGATCAGGCCCGCCATTGCGTATGGCCTATGCTTCTGGTGCCCGGCGAGAGCGATCCGCCCCCCGCCCCTTAGCCATCGCAGGAACGTCAAAGCTCAAAGCCGTCAATGCTCATGACGCCAAAAGGATTGAATTTATACTCGTCTTCTTCGTACCGCTCGTCGTCGGTAAGGGTGGCGCGACGGTCCTTCAGGGTGGTCTCAACGCCGTCACGCGCCATTTGCCCGGCGATATCATCCATCAATGCGGCGATCTTTAATTGCTCGGCGTTCGTTGATGGCTGATCTTCGTGTTTTTTGATGAAGCGCACCCGCACATCCGGCAGGGCGATCAGGTGAAACCCGATGCTGGTCATACCTTCGGCATCATCTCCTATGGGGCGGCGTGCGAAAGCCAGACGGCAGGTTCTGGCAAGCGCCATTCCATCATCGGCAGCAACTTCGCCACGCGACTGCTCGTAGAGCTGCTTCCAGCGCCTTGCTCCATGGGCGACGCCCGCACTTTCGCCTTTCACGGCGACAGCACCGTTATCGAGCATATGCTGCACAAATCTGAGGGCGTTTACGGATGTCTTGACGGCCGTTTCGGCATCCATGGACGGGCCGAGCACATAAAGGACCGAGCCGTGTCCGGCCACCGCTTCTTCATCCTCCGACTGGTAGGCGTCCGGTTCGACGCGGTCCCAGCAGACATTGAAGGAACGTTGCATCCGGTCGTCCGGCTCATTCTGCGAGTAGTCTTCATCCAGACTGAAATCCGCCGCAAAATCATCGACCGCGGCGCTGGCGCTCTTCTGAAGCGCCGCGAGGCCATTTTTTCCGCCGAGAAAACAAAGGACATGTCGCGGCTGGTAGCTGGAGCGGGGTACGGCAAAGGCAGGCGCCTTGCTTGATGCTGCGCTAAAAGACGGCCTTGCCAGCACAAGGCCGCCCAGAAATGCAAGAACTCCACGACGCTCTGGGTTCATCCGACAACCCCGGTTTCCATCAACAGGATAACGGGTTTCTATACCGGGGCATGCAATTCAGGCTAGATGGCGTTCGGTATTTTCTGGCGTCGCAGTTCGCAAACCCGTCCCCTGCCTGATGGCATCGAGCCACCGGTGCAAACGCCGCGTCGTCTCGCTCGCTGCGTTACGGCCATTCATCCGCCAGATCGGACGAGCGGCTTCATGCACCATATTGCTCATCCGTCACATGTTCCATCCAGTCCACCACCTTGCCGTCTTTCACCTCCTGAAGCGCAATATGGGTCATGGCGATATTGGGGGCGGCGCCATGCCAATGTCTCTCACCTGGTGCGAACCAGACGATATCGCCGGGGCGAATCTCCTCCACAGGTCCACCCTCACGCTGCGCGCGGCCAAGGCCGGATACTACGATCAGGGTCTGGCCAAGGGGATGGGTGTGCCAGGCGGTGCGGGCGCCGGGTTCAAAGGTAACCTGAGCGCCCTGCACCCGCTCGGCATCGAAGGGGTTGAAGAGCGGATCGATGCGGACCATGCCGGTAAACCAGCCCTCCGGGCCCTTGGCGGATGCCCGTGTTCCCGAGCGCAATATTTCCATGGTCATTCTCCTGACGAGTCTCGTGCAGCGATTTGATGCGGGAATTCCTCCCTTGTCCACAGGGGAGTGAAAAGCCAATCGAACTGCCGACTATGGAGGGCATTGATTCTGGCAGGAACATGCCGCAGGGAACGCAACGATCAACCGATGCCGACGGTGTCCGCGAATATAGGGGCAATCAGGCCCGGCCGGCTTCCTCGATGAACCTGCGCACCAGCGGCAGGGTGCCTTTCGGCAAGGCATGTTGCATATTCGTGGATGAGTTCGGTGGCGTCGCTGAGGCTTCGAGCTCCGCGGTGAAGGCGACATCGGCGTGAAATATGAGATCACAGGAGCAGAATCGACAGATTTTCCCTTACTGCGCGAGAAGGACGCGGGTAAGCAGTAAGCCTTCGAAATGGCCAAAGCGGAAAGGAATCTCCGTTCCTTTTCGCCATTTGCCGTTCAGGTCGGCGGTCAGTCGCAGGGCTCCCGAACCATTCTCATCGTAAGCCGACAATTCCGCCGCCTCGAAAAAGAAAAGCCGTCTGACCGTTGGATAAAGTGCCTTGAACAGGCTCTCCTTGGCGGAAAAAATAAGCCCGGTCATGAATGGATCGATGACGCTGCCGAGGCTGTGAAGTTCATGTGGCGTCAGGGCCTGCGTTGCGATATCGCCGGCTTCCTCTTTGCTCAAAAGCTTCTCTATATCGATGCCGATGCCAAGAAACCGGCTGCCGGTGCCGGCAAGGGCAATCGCCCGGTCGCCGCTGTGGGAAATCGCGCCGACCACGCCTTCAGGCCAGATCGGCGCACGATCTTCTCCCATCCCGGGAAATATTGCCTGCCCGGTGAGGCGGCGTATGGCTTCCGCGGCGCATCTGCGTCCCGCCAGAAACTCTGCCTTGCGTTTGGGCACCGCCCGCAGAAGCTGCGGCGGCAGGGGAGCGGCCATATCAGCGGCGGCTCCGCTGTCGGGACCGTAACGAAGGGTGAGGCAATGGCATTCGCCACTGTTATCCGGCCAGGGCCAGACGGCTTCCGGAGCATCGTCGAAAGCGGTTTCGTGGTGAGATGCCGGAACGATCGCCATATTCTTTCCCTCGTTTCACCGGCCGGGTCAGGCCGCAAACATCGCCCCGTCAGCCAGTGCCGGCTGCATCATCACCTGGCCAGCGTGACAGGAGGCGAAAAACAGCATCCTATCGAACATATCATCCGGTCTTGCAATCCCTCGCCAGGCGCGTGGAGCCTGGCGCTCCACGGTGCAGTCACAATTCGGGTCTCTTCAGCGAACCGGACTTTCGTCCGGGCATCCGAACTCGAAAAAAACAAAAGGCCTTCGAAGTGATCTCCGAAGGCCTTCTTTCTTGACGTAAACGATACGGGTAAGACCTCAGAAAAACGCCTGAATGCCCGTCTGCGCCCGGCCGAGGATTAGCGCATGGACGTCGTGCGTGCCCTCATAGGTATTGACCGTTTCCAGGTTCTGGGCATGACGCATGACGTGATATTCGATCTGGATGCCGTTGCCGCCATGCATGTCGCGGGCCTGGCGAGCGATATCCAACGCCTTGCCACAATTGTTGCGCTTGACGATGGAGATCATTTCCGGCGCCATTTTATGCTCGTCCATCAGTCGGCCGACGCGCAGCGAAGCCTGAAGGCCAAGCGCGATTTCCGTCTGCATGTCGGCTAGCTTCTTCTGGTAAAGCTGTGTGCCGGCAAGCGGCTTGCCGAACTGCTTTCGGTCGAGGCCATATTGGCGGGCGCGGAACCAGCAATCTTCCGCAGCCCCCATCACGCCCCAGGAAATGCCGTAGCGGGCGCGGTTGAGGCAGCCGAACGGGCCCTTCAGTCCGGAAACATTCGGCAGCAGCGCGTCTTCGCCGACTTCCACGCCATCCATGACGATTTCGCCTGTTATGGAAGCGCGCAGCGAAAGCTTGCCGCCGATCTTGGGGGCGGAAAGGCCCTTCATCCCCTTTTCCAGCACGAAGCCGCGGATCTCATTGCCATGGGCTTCCGATTTCGCCCAGACCACGAAGACATCGGCGATCGGTGCGTTGGAAATCCACATTTTCGAACCGCGCAGGCGATAACCGCCCTCTATTTTCTCTGCGCGCGTCTTCATGCCACCCGGATCGGAGCCGGCATCCGGCTCGGTGAGGCCGAAACAGCCGATCAGCTCGCCGGAGACGAGGCCCGGCAGGTATTTCTTCTTCTGCTCATCCGAGCCGTAAGCGAAGATCGGGTGAATGACGAGCGAGGATTGCACGCTCATCATCGAGCGGTAACCACTGTCGATCCGCTCCACCTCGCGCGCAACGAGACCATAGGCCACGTAGCTGGCATTGGCCGCTCCATATTCTTCCGGCAGGGTGACGCCGAGCAGGCCGGTGCGGCCCATCAGGCGGAAGAGTTCCGGCTCGGTGGTTTCGGAAAGATAGGCTTCCGAGATGCGCGGCAGCAGTTCGGATTGGCCGAAGGCCTCGGCACTGTCGCGGATCATCCGCTCATCATCGGTCAGTTGGTCTTCCAGCAGAAAAGGGTCCTGCCAATTGAATGCTGCGCGTTCGCTCACTTTGTGCCTCCGGATTTGCTGGCCGGATTATTCGTATCCGAGCCCACGCGCGCAAGCCATGTTTACTCATTTTTGCATTACCTATAGTAATAGGTCATGACATCTCTCAGCCGTAAACTCCTGCCCTCCACCAGTGCGCTCGCCGCTTTCGATTCCGTTGCCCGGCTTGGCAGTTTTTCCGCTGCCGCCGATGAGCTGGCGCTAACGCAGGGCGCGATCAGCCGGCAGGTTATGTCACTGGAAGAACAGCTTGGGGTACGCCTTTTCGAGCGTGGTGCGCGCGGCGTGGCGCTGACGGTGGAAGGCCGCACTTACGCAAAGTCCATCGCATCGGCGCTTGGCGAAATACGCTCCGCCTCGCTGCAGATCATGACCAAAACGCATGGCAATACGCTGAACCTCGCAATGTTGCCCACCTTCGGCACCCGCTGGCTTTTGCCGCGTATCCCGGATTTTGTGGCGAACCATCCCGAGATCACCATCAATTTCGCCACCCGTATCGGCCAGTTTGATTTTGAGCGCGAGCAGCTGGATATGGCGATCCATATCGGCCAGGCCGATTGGCCGGGGGCGGAGAGCACCTTTCTCATGCATGAAATGGTCGCGCCGGTGTGCAGCCCGCAATTCCTCAGCGACCACCCGGTTGAAAGAGGCGAGGATATAGCCGCCCTGCCGTTGCTGCACATGGCCTCGCGGCCGGGGGCCTGGGGACACTGGTTCGAAAGCCTCGGCCTGTCGCTCGCTCTGCCGCAGGGCATGCGGTTCGAGCAGTTCTCCAGCGTGGCGCAGGCCTGTATCGCCGGGCTTGGCGTTGCACTGATGCCGCTGTTCCTGATCGACAACGAACTGAAATCCAAGCAGCTGGTCAAAGCCTTCGACCATCAGGCGAAAAGCCCCAGTTCCTATTATGCGGTGGCGCCGCTTTCGCGTGCCAATCACGTTCCGGTTGTTCTGTTTCGGGATTGGCTGGTGCGCCAGGTAGAGGCTTATCGCGCTGCCAGCTCCCAAGCCCTATAAAAAATAATCGCTCTTTTTTCGGGCATTTAACCTTCGTGCCCAGCTTTTCGCCGTAATTCGGCAGCGCGGGACTCGACAGCAGCCCGCGCCTCGCTTATCCTGATTAAACGTTTAATCAGCCTTCCCGGATCATTCATGGCGTCGCCACGGCCTGCCACCAATCTGAGCGCGATAGCAGCGGCACTCGGCGTGTCGGTGGCAACGGTGTCCAATGCGCTATCCGGCAAGGGCCGCGTTTCACCCGATCTGGTGGAGCGTATCCGCAAGACGGCAAGCGAACTGGGGTATGTGCCGAGTTCGGCGGGCAGGGCGCTGCGCACCGGCAGATCGGGCGTTCTGGGACTGGTACTGCCCGATATCGCCAACCCGCTCTTCCCGCAGATTGCCCAGGCCATTGAAAAGGCGGCCGTTACTGCCGGTTACGGCGTGCTGATCGCCGACTCTCGCGGCGATATCGCCATGCAGACAGATGCCATCAACCGGCTGATCGAGCGCGGGGTGGATGGCATGGTGATCGTTCCACGCCGCGGTACGCGCATCTCCGATGTCGATTGCCCAGTCGCCGTCATCGACAGCCCGTCGACTCCAGGCAATACCGTCGCAGCCGACCATTGGGATGGCGGACGGCAGGTGGGTGACTATCTGGCAGGGCTTGGCCACCGCAAAGTGGTGCTGGTGGGTAAGAACCGCGATTCCAATGTGCAGAACGACCGTCTCGGCGGCATTCGTGATGGTCTCGGTAAGGCCTGCGTGACCCGGACGCTCTGGATCGACAGTCTCGAGGAGGCTGATGGTGCCGGCTGCCGGCTCGGACTTGCCGATCTGGTGGCGGAAGGTTTCACCGCCTTTGCCGCTATTTCCGACCTGCATGCACTGCGGGCGCTGACCGAATTGCAGCGCGAGGGCATCGAGGTGCCAGAGAAGGCAAGCGTCACCGGTTTCGACGATCTCATCTTTTCTGGCGTGGTCACGCCGCCATTGACGACGATGCGTATGGATATGGGCCGCATAGCTGATCTCGCCGTGGCTGCCCTGCTGCGCGCGATAGAGGGCGCCACTGAAAATGGCATCGCGGGCGAAGTGACTGCGGATATTTCGAAAGTACCGATGGCGCTGATCATGCGCGGTTCCACCGGCAAGGCAAAGCATGATGCGATTGAAGCCAAAAAAACCACAGCAGGAGAACTCACACCATGAAAAACATCATTCTTGCATCGGGCGCCGCCCTGATGCTGACGATGGGAGCCGCTGAGGCGCAGGACAAGACGCTGACGATCTCGGTCTATGCCTTCGCGCAGGATGAATTCAAGGAACTGGTCTATACGCCGTTCGAGCAGAAATGCGGCTGTAAGCTGGTGGTCGAGACTGGCAACAGCGTCGAACGTCTGGCCAAGATGGAGGCCAACAAGGCCAATCCGGTGGTCGATCTCGCCATCGTCTCCATGGCCGATGCGCTTTCTGCCACCCGAAAGGATCTGATCCAGAAAATCGACGCATCCAAGGTTCCAAATATCGAAAACCTCTATGACATCGCCAAGGATCCGAATGGCGATGGCATGAGCGTCGGTGTCAATTTCTACGCCACCTCAATCGTTTACCGCACCGACAAGATGAAGATCGACAGCTGGGCCGATCTTTTGAAGGAGGGCATTGTCGACCACGTCGCCTTCCCGAATGTCACCACCAATCAGGGCCCGCCGGCGCTTTACATGCTGGGCAAGGCCATCGGCAAGGATACGCCTGATCTTGCCGGCGCCATTGAGGCTGTCGGCGAAAAGAAGGACGAGATCGTCACTTTCTACGTCAAATCCTCGCAGCTGGTGCAGCTGATGCAGCAGGAAGAAATCTGGGCAGCGCCGATTGGCCGCTTCTCCTGGGCGCCCTTCACCAAGCTCGACCTGCCGCTTGCCTGGGCAACGCCCAAGGAAGGCCAGACCGGCGGCATGAACGTGCTCGTGGTGCCGAAGGGTACGAAGAACGAAGATCTGGCGTTGCAGTTCATGGATTTCTGGCTCTCGACCGACGTTCAGAAGGCGCTCGCCGAAAAGCTGGTCGACAGCCCGACCAACAGGCAAGTCAAGGTCTCCGACGCGGTGGCGAACAACATCACCTATGGCGACGAAACCGCAAAGAGCCTGCAGCTCATTCCTTCCGACGTGACTCTCGATAACCGCGACAAGTGGCTGTCGGAGTGGAATGCCAAGGTCGGCCAGTAAGTCCTTTCACCGTTTGGAATGGGGCATCGAAACGTCCGTGAGGACGGCTCCATTCCCGGAAAAGCGGTTCGGTCGTCCCCTGACCGCTTTTCCACCCTTTTGATCGTAGGCCGGCGCGCCTAGTGAACCCAATGGCACCAAGCTCAATGATTTCGTGTTTTGGCCCACCCTACACTCCCTCATTCCTGTGCTTGTCACAGGTATCCAGCCGACACGCGTCTGCGTGGCGGGATGAGTCTTTTCAGCCCAAAGACTTGGGCTGGCT
>JAEXMK010000150.1 GCA_023444445.1 Pseudomonadota bacterium
GATGAAATCCCACCGATGGACAGGATTGCCGCGTTGCGATAGTCGGCAATGAGAGTGCGTGTGCAAGGGAGCATTTCATGATCGGACTAGTGCTTGTCACCCATGGCAAGCTGGCTGAGGAGTTTCGTCATGCGTTGGAGCATGTCGTCGGTCCCCAGAAATTGATCGAGACGGTCTGTATCGGTCCCGAAGACGACATGGATCAGCGCCGGCAGGATATCATCGACGCCGTTGCACGCGCCAATGATGGCAATGGCGTCATCATCCTGACGGATATGTTTGGCGGCACGCCGTCCAATCTTGCGATTTCCGTCATGAATAATGGCAATGTCGAAGTTATTGCCGGGGTCAATCTTCCCATGCTGATCAAGCTTGCAGGCGTTCGCAGCGAGGATAATATGGACAAGGCCCTTCAGGATGCATCCGATGCCGGCCGCAAATATATCAACGTCGCCAGCCGTGTTTTGAGCGGCAAGTGAGAAGTTAGCCAAATGTCGCCATTCTCCCGGGAACTACCGATCATCAATAAACGCGGTCTCCACGCCCGGGCCTCGGCGAAATTTGTGCAGATGGTCGAGGGGTTCGACGCGACGATCACGGTTTCCAAGGATGGCATGACCGTTGGCGGCACCTCCATCATGGGCCTGATGATGTTGGCGGCCAGCCCCGGCTGCAGTGTGTATGTCGAGGCAAGCGGCAATCAGGCGAAAGAAGCGCTCGAGGCGCTCGAGGCGCTGGTCGCCGACCGGTTCGGCGAAGAAGCCTGAGCAGACACCATATAAAGACATAAAGACTTCTTTATATCATCATTGCCAGATCGTCCGTGGCCTGCTAAACCGCTGCTACGTTTAAAAGCCGGGCCGCAAGGCACGGCGTTTCTGATCTGGAGAACTTCATGAGCCTTGAGAAGGACTACATCGTCGCCGATATCAACCTTGCCGCCTTTGGCCGCAAGGAGCTGGACATTGCCGAAACCGAAATGCCGGGCCTCATGTCCTGCCGTAAGGAATTCGGTGAGAGCAAGCCCCTGAAGGGCGCACGCATCACCGGCTCTCTTCACATGACGATCCAGACCGGCGTTCTGATCGAAACGCTGAAGGAACTGGGCGCGGAGGTTCGCTGGGCCTCCTGCAACATCTTCTCGACGCAGGACCATGCGGCGGCCGCTATTGCTGCAGCCGGCATTCCGGTCTTCGCCGTCAAGGGCGAAACCCTGACGGAATATTGGGAATATACCGACAAGATCTTCCAGTGGACCGACGGCGGTCTCTCCAACATGATCCTCGACGATGGCGGCGACGCCACCATGTACATCCTGCTCGGCGCACGCGCCGAAGCCGGTGAGGACGTTCTGTCCAACCCCGGTTCGGAAGAAGAGGAAATCCTCTTCGCGCAGATCAACAAGCGCCTCAAGGCTTCGCCTGGCTGGTTCACCAAGCAGCGCGACGCGCTGAAGGGTGTCACCGAAGAAACGACGACCGGTGTTCACCGTCTCTACGATCTCAGCAAGAAGGGCCTGCTGCCTTTCCCGGCGATCAACGTTAATGACAGCGTCACCAAGTCGAAGTTCGACAACAAGTATGGCTGCAAGGAATCGCTCGTCGACGGCATTCGCCGCGCGACCGATGTGATGATGGCCGGTAAGGTTGCCGTGGTCTGCGGTTACGGCGATGTTGGCAAGGGTTCAGCCGCTTCGCTGCAGGGCGCTGGCGCCCGTGTGAAGGTGACCGAAATCGACCCGATCTGCGCACTTCAGGCCGCCATGGACGGTTTCGAGGTCGTTCGCCTGGAGGACGTCGTTTCTTCCGCTGACATCTTCATCACCACGACCGGCAACAAGGACGTGATCCGCATCGAGCATATGCGCGAGATGAAGGACATGGCGATCGTCGGCAATATCGGCCACTTCGACAACGAAATTCAGGTCGCATCGCTGCGTAACCTGAAGTGGACGAACATCAAGCCACAGGTCGACATGATCGAGTTTCCGAAGGGCAACCGCATCATCCTGCTGTCGGAAGGTCGCCTGCTGAACCTCGGCAACGCCACCGGTCACCCCTCCTTCGTCATGTCTGCGTCCTTCACCAACCAAGTGCTGGGCCAGATCGAGCTCTTCACCAAGCAGGGCGAATACAAGAACGAAGTTTACGTGCTGCCGAAGCACCTCGACGAGAAGGTCGCGCGCCTCCATCTCGAGAAGCTTGGCGTACGCCTGACCGAACTTTCCGATCTTCAGGCAGATTATATCGGCATCTCGAAGGAAGGTCCGTTCAAGGCTGAACACTACAGATATTAATTTCATAGTTAATATCCACCGAAATTACACAATATCTAGATGCCGCGCGCTTGACAAAGCGTGCGGCATCTTTTTTGCGCGCTCCCTTTTCGCAGATTTATGAAGGCGGTATTGTCATCGAACTTGATTCGGACACGCCAAAGGGCGGCGCGGACGAAATGGGATGTCTTGTCGAAGATGCGGCACATAGGACGGAGACAGACCGGGGATGACGGTTCACAATTCAGCTCTGCGCAAGCAGACAGTTCAGCGCGTTGAAAACACGCATGCGAGCGTGGCATTGAGCGCGCAGGTGTTGGAGCGTTCCCGGCTGGCAATCCGTGCGATCCGGACCGGCTTTTCGCGGGCGCATATCCTGCTTGCCGGTACGGTTCTCACCGGCTCGACCACCGTTGCAATGGCTCAGGACGGCCTTGTAGCCAAGACCAGCGCCCGGCTGTTCTCATCTGGAGAAACCATCACCTATTCGCTTTTCGTCGGCATGCTTTCTGCAACGCTGTTTTCCGTCGTCTGGCTGGTGCGCCAGCGCGGCAATATCGAGGCAGAAAGCAGCGAATACCGTCAGGCGCTTGCGCAATCCCATCACAAGATCGCAAAATACGAGGCGCTGATTTCCGACAAGAGCCGCCGCATCGTGATCTGGGAGGGTGCTGACAAGCGCCCCGAGTTTCTCGGACAGCTGCCGGCCGAGACCGGTGTGCCGCAGGCCGACCAGGATTTTCTGGCGTTCGGCCGCTGGCTAAAGCCGGCATCCGCGAGCCAGCTTGAAAAATCCATCGAGAAACTGCGCAGTCACGCCCAGAGCTTCGACCTGACCATCGAGACGCAGCGCGGCGAAGTCATCGAAGTTCAGGGACGCGTTTCCGGCGGCAATGCCTTTGCGCGCTTCATCGCGCTCAACAATCTGCGCGCCGAACTCGCTGAATTGCAGGTGGAGCGTGAGCGTCTGCTTGCCTCCGTATCGACATTTCAGGAACTTCTCGACTCCATCGAACAGCCCGTCTGGCGCCGCAATGGCGAAGGCGAACTCACTTGGGTCAACCACGCCTATGCCCACGCGGTGGATGCGCGCAATGCCGAGCAGGCTGTTCAGGAGAAGCGCGAACTTCTGAACACCGTCACGCGACAGAAGATACGCGCGGCCGCGACACCGGAATCGCCCTATCATGATCGCATTTCGACAGTGGTTTCCGGTAACCGCAGCTTCTTCGACGTTGTCGATATCAAGACGGCGGGCGGGTCTGCGGGGATCGCCATCGATGCCACCGAAGCCGAAACCATTCGTGAGGAACTTAAGCGGGTTCTGAAAAGCCACGCCGAAACGCTCGATCATCTGGCGACGCCCGTCGCCATTTTCGATGGCCGGCAGCGGCTGCAATTCTACAATCAGGCCTTTGCCAGCCTGTGGGGTTTCGATCTGGTCTTCCTCGAATCAGGCCCTGACAATTCCGAGCTTCTGGACAGGCTGCGAAGTGCCGGCAAATTGCCCGAGCAGCTGAACTGGAAAAACTGGAAGGAGACGGCCCTTTCCGTCTACCGTTCGCTCGATACCAAGACCGATCTGTGGCACCTGCCCAACGGCCAGACCCTGCGGGTCATCGCCACCGCCCATCCGCAGGGTGGCGCGACCTGGGTTTTCGAAAACCTGACCGAGCAGGTCGACCTACAGATGCGCTACAACACCCTGGTGAAGGTGCAGGGCGAAACCATCGACCATCTGGCCGAAGGTGTCGCCGTGTTCGGCGCAGACGGGCGCATTCGCCTGTCCAACCCGGCATTCCGCGCGCTCTGGGGCGTGACCGCCGAACAGGCGGAAACCGGCACGCATATTCGCGCCATCGAGACCGCCTGCGCGCCATCCTATGACGGGCCGGACGGCTGGCGCGCCTTCAGCCAGTTCATCACCAGCTTCGACGATGAACGGCCCTCGCGGCAGGGAACGCTGGAGCTGCTTTCCGGTCTCGTGCTTGATTATGCGATTATTCCGCTACCCGACGCTCAGACCATGCTGACCTTCGTCAACATGACCGACAGCGTGCGGGCGGAGCGGGCGCTCAAGGAAAAGAACGACGCGCTTCTGAAGGCGGACGAGCTGAAGAACGATTTCGTGCAGCATGTCTCCTACGAGCTGCGCTCGCCGCTGACCAATATCATCGGTTTCACCGATCTTCTGAAAACACCCGGCATCGGCCAGTTGACGGAACGGCAGGCGGAATATCTCGACCATATTTCCACGTCGTCTTCGGTTCTCCTGACCATCGTCAACGATATTCTCGATCTCGCGACCGTGGATGCCGGCATCATGCAGCTCAATTACTCGGATAATGATCTGAACGAGTTGCTCGACGACGTCTCCGTTCAGATCGCCGATCGGCTTCAGGAGAGCGGCATTTCGCTCGAGATCGTCGCACCCGCCCATCTGGGCAATCTGGTCGCTGACCACCAGCGACTGAAGCAGATTCTCATCAAGCTCCTGACCAATGCGATCAATTTCGCGCCGGAAGGCTCCTCCGTGCAGCTTTCCTGCCAGCGCAGCGAGGGCGATTTCGTCTTCTCCGTTGCGGATAAGGGACCGGGCATTCCAGAAGACATGCTGAAGACGGTGTTCGACCGCTTTGCGACGCGTGGCAATGGCGGGCGGCGGACCGGTGCAGGGCTTGGCCTTTCCATCGTGGAAAGCTTCGTCAGCCTCCATCATGGAACCGTCAGCATCGACAGCCGACCCGGCAACGGCACCATCGTGACGTGCCGCATTCCCTCCGGCACGCGGCCGCACTCCATCGCCGCAGAATGAGCGAAGACATCTTGCCGATCACCATTTCGCTGGCGGGGGAAAAGGACACCATAAAGCTAGGTGAAGACCTTGCTTTGGCCTTGAAACCCGGCGATTGCCTGGCGCTGATCGGCGATCTCGGTGCCGGCAAGTCAACGCTTGCCCGCGCTTTCATCCGGGCGATGGCGGATGAGCCTGATCTAGAGGTTCCAAGCCCCACCTTCACCATCATCCAGACCTATGCGACCCGTATTCCGATCGCCCATCTCGATCTCTATCGGCTTTCGGATGTTTCGGAACTGGATGAACTCGGCATTGACGAGATGCTGGAAGACGGCATCTGCCTGATCGAGTGGCCCGATATCGCCTCCGAGGTTCTGCCGCCAGAGCAGACGATTACCCTGCGGCTGACGCATTCGGGTGAAGGTCGCGTGGCTACGATTGAGGCTCCCGCACGACAGAAAGCGCGGCTTGACCGTGTTTTCGCCATTCGTGAGTTCCTGGCAAGAAACGGCAGAGGCGATGCGACCCGCCGTTTCCTGAGCGGCGATGCTTCCACACGCGCCTATGAAACGATTTCCACCGATGGTCCAGAGCTTATTCTCATGGACTGGCGGCGTCCCATGAAGGGGGCAATCGTTGCGGATGGCAAGACATATGCGGAAATCGTCCATCTTGCCCAGGATGCTCGCTCCTTCGTGGCGATCGGCGAATATCTGCGAAACAGCGGCTTCTGCGCGCCGGAGATTTTGGCTGCGGATATTGATCAGGGCATTCTCCTGTTGGAGGACCTTGGCAGCGAAGGCATTGTCCGACCGGATGGCGCGCCGATTGATGAACGTTATCTGCAGAGCGTCGCCACGCTCGCCGCACTTCACCAGACACCGCGCCCCGCATCGTTGCCGATGCCCGATGGCAGCACCTATGAACTCCCTGCTTTCGACCGGCAGGCGATGAAGATCGAAGTCTCGCTGCTGGTGGAATGGTATCTGCCCCATAAACGCGGCGGACCGCTCACCGATGGCGAGAAACAGGATTTTTTCGCCATCTGGGACAACCTGATCGATGAACTCGCCGGCTGCGAAACAGGGCTTCTACTGCGCGATTTCCATTCGCCAAACATTCTCTGGCAGGCGCAAAACATTGGTATAGGCCAAGTCGGCCTGATTGATTATCAGGACGCAATGATCGGTCCCACGGCCTATGACCTTGCTTCCATCGTGCAGGATGCACGCGTCACCATCTCCGCCGAATTACAGGCACGCCTGCTTTCGCATTATCTCGACAGCAGAAAAACGACGCCCTCTTTCGATGAGACTACATTCCTCAAGGCTTTCGCGATCATGTCGGCGCAGCGCAACTGCAAGCTTGCCGGCATCTGGGTGAGGTTGTTGGAACGGGACAAGAAACCCGGTTATATGAAACATATGCCGAGGACCTTCCGTTATCTGGCCGCTGCACTTTCCCATCCGCAGCTGGCACCGCTCAGAGAATGGTGTGTCCGCATGGGCATGGAATTTAACGACGAACACGGTTGACCACGATGACGATCAAAAACGCGATGGTGCTGGCCGCCGGGCTTGGCACGCGGATGCGCCCGATCACGGATACTATCCCGAAACCGCTTGTGAAAATCGCCGGCAAGCCGATGATCGATTACGCGCTTGATGCCCTTGTCGAAGCCGGCGCCGAGAAGATCGTCGTCAATGTCCATCACCATGCCGAACAGATGATCGCTCATCTTGAACATCGCACCGATGCGGAAATTCTGATCTCGGATGAACGCGCCCAGCTCATGAATTCCGGCGGCGGGCTTGCAAAGGGGCTGAAGCTTCTGGAGCCCGGCCCGGTCTTCGTCATGAATGCCGATCTTTTCTGGATCGGTGAACAGTTGAACGCAGTCAGCAATCTGCGCAGGCTTGCGCAATTCTTCGATCCGGCCCTGATGGACATGGCGCTGCTCTGCGTCGATATGGATCGCACCACCGGCCACAACGGCAAGAGAGATTTCAACCTCTCCCAAGGCGGAGAATTGTCGCGCTATCGCGATGGCGATTCTGATCCGGTGGTTTACGCCGGCGCCATCGCAATGGACTCCCGCCTGCTCGAAGATGCACCGGCGGATGCCTTCAACCTCAATATCTATTTCGACCGCGCCATTGAAAAACAACGGCTTTTCGGGCTTTCGCTGGATGGTCACTGGATCACGGTGGGAACACCGGACGCGATTGACGATGCGGAAAGCATCATCAGGCAATTCAGGGAAAAACGTTTCGCATGACGCTCAGCCACCACGCAAAGCGCGTCCTGACGATCGCTGCGGGAACACCGTTCCTCAAGACGCTCGCGGAAACGCTGTGTGACGGGCAGCTGACAGCCGGCTATAGATACGATCCAACGGATCCTCTTTCACTTGCGAGCGTCACCATCTACGTCCCGACGCGGCGCTCCGCGCGCGTGCTGCGCTCCGAATTCGTTGATCTTCTGGGTGGTCGGTCTGCCATTCTGCCGCTGATCCGACCGCTGGGCGAAACGGATGACGATAGCGGTTTCTTCGAGATCGAAAACACCGAGATCATGGATCTGACGCCACCAATTTCCGGCACCGGCCGGCTGATCGAACTGGCGCGCCTCATTCTCGCCTGGCGCAACAGCCTGCCCGACGCCATCCGGGCGATCCATTCGGACTCACCGCTCGTCGCTCCTGCCAGCCCCGCCGACGCCATCTGGCTGGCGCGTGCGCTCGGCGAGGTGATCGACGCCATGGATACCGAAGACAAGGATTGGGAGGCGCTGCAGCATCTCGACACCGGCGATCACGCCCAATGGTGGCAGCTGACGGCAGACTTCCTGAAGATCGCCAGCGTTTTCTGGCCTGCGCGGCTAGCCGAACTCAACCGTTCCTCTGCGGGCCGGCATCGCAACGCCATATTGCGGGCGGAGGCGGACCGGCTTGCCAACTTGCCAGATACGGGGCCGATCATCGTGGCAGGTTCCACGGGCTCAATTCCCGCTGCCGCCGATCTCATCGCCGCCGTTGCCGCCCTGCCGCAAGGCACCGTTGTGCTTCCGGGGCTCGATCTTGCCATGCCTGAAGAGCAATGGCAGGCGATCGCCGAGGACCCCACCGATCCTTCGAGCCGAACACATTCACAATACGGGCTTTACATGCTGTTGCAGAAGCTCGGCATGTTCCGGGAAGACGTGGTTCAGATCGGCGCCCTTGATCTTGATCTGGAAAAACGAGCGGCCGTGTTTTCGGCTGCACTCGCGCCCGCCAAGTCCACCAGTGACTGGAACCGATGGCGCGAAGACAGGGATCCCGGCTTTTTCGACGAAGCCTTTGCGGCGGCCACGTTGATCGAGGCCGCAAATGAGCGAGAAGAAGCGACCGCCATCGCCGTGGCTCTGCGTCTGGCGCTGGAGGCCCCTGGTCCCGGGAGGCCGTCCCAGGCGGCGCTGATAACACCCGACCGCGGACTGGCGCGGCGCGTGGCGACGGAGTTGCAACGTTTTGGCATCGAAGCAGACGATTCTGCCGGTACGCCGCTTTCCGCCACGCCGCAGGCCGGGCTGACGCAACTGGCGCTGGAAGCCATCCTCAGGCCCGGAGACCCGGTACCGATCATTTCGCTTCTGAAGCATCCCCTCGCCCGCTTCGGGCTTTCCGGCGATGCGTTCACCAAAGCCTCGAAAGCGCTTGAGCTGATCGCGCTGCGCGGCGGCCGCGTCGAAACCGAAATAGGCAATCTCGAAGTGGTTCTGGACGCGCAGCTTCTGGCCCAGCGTGGCGACCGGCATCCCCCTGCCTGGCGGGTGGCGTTGCAGGAGGGAAGCGTAGAAGCGGCCCGCGATCTGGCGCGGCGGATTGCCATTGCCACAGAGCCGCTCGGCTCAGCCTTCATCTGTCGTGACCGCTCCGGCCGTGCCTTCACCGATAAATTGCCGCTTTCCGATTGGGCTGCGCGCACGGGTCGCGTGATCGAAGCCATTTGTGCCGACGACAGCAATGATCTGGCAGCATTATGGTCCGGCGAAGCGGGAGACAAACTCTCCGGCCTCTTTGCGGAACTGATGGAGAGCGGCGATATCCTTGATGCCGACGGGTCGCAATGGATCGATATTTTTGCGGCGCTGGTGGCAGGCGAATCGATCAAGCCGCGATCCATGCGCCATCCGCGCATCTTCATCTTCGGTGCGCTGGAGGCTCGACTGCAAAGCGTCGACACCGTCGTCATCGGTGGTCTCAATGAAGGGCTCTGGCCGGGCCAGACGGCGAACAATCCATTCCTGTCCCGCACCATGAAGACCGCCATCGGGCTGGAGCCGCCGGAACGGCGCATCGGCCAGCTGGCGCATGATTTCGAGATGGCAAACGGTACAAGGCAGATTTTCTACACCCGGGCGCTGAGGCAGGGCTCCACCCCCGCCGTCGCCTCGCGCTGGCTGCAACGACTGCTGGCGCTGGGCGGCGAGAATTTGGCCGAACAACTGAGGAAACGCGGCGAGACCTATCGCCATTGGGCAAGCCTGATGGATGAAAGCATCGATCAGGAGACTGCCAAGCGCCCTGCCCCGAAACCACCCGCCGATTTACAGCCGAAGAGCTACTCCTTCAGCGAAGTGGGGCGGTTGCGGCGCGATCCCTACGCGATCTATGCCCGGCGCATCCTCAAGCTCGACCCGCTCGAACCGTTCAACCGCGACCCGAACGCCGCCGATCGTGGTACGCTCTATCACAGGATTATCGAGCGCTATTCCCGTGAGAGCCATATTCCTGGCACACCTGCCTCACTGGAAGCCATGCAACGCATTCTCGACGACTGTTTCGACGCGGAAAACCTGCCTGCCCATGTGGATGTCATCTGGCGTCCGCGTTTTGCGGCAGTTGCTCGCGCCTTTATCGATTGGGAGAAGGAGCGGCATCCCTCCATTCGCCGCAGCATCTTCGAAGCGCGGGCAGGCCAAGAAATTGCCGAGGCGGGCATCAGGCTGACCGGCGTCGCTGACCGGATCGACATCAAGACCAGTGGCCAGGCAGACATTATCGACTACAAGACCGGTCTTGCACCTTCCGTCAATCAGGCGCGAGCGTTGCTTGACCCGCAGCTTGCGCTGGAAGCGGCGGCACTGATGCGCGGCGCCTTTCGCGAAACAGGGTCTCCCACGCCTGACAATCTCATCTATGTGCGCCTGCGGCCGGGGGAGCGTTTTTTTGCCGATCAGGTAAATAACGAACATTCCAGCCGAAGTGGCAAAAGGCCGCCGAAATCGGCTATTGAGCTGGCGACGGAATCGATCGACCAACTCGCCAAATTCGTCCGCTCCCTGCGCGAAGGTGAAAACGGTTTCGCCTCACGGCTGGTGCCAGAGGAGCAGCAATCCTATGGCGGGGAATATGACCACCTCGCCCGCGTTTCGGAATGGTCGACGGCGGAACCGGGAGACGGCGATGACGATTGATCCCTTCGATGCCGGCCCCGCCACCGATACGCCCGAAAGCTGGATCGATTGGACAAGCGCCCGGCAACGGCTTGCTTCCGATCCCGCAAGTTCGGCCTGGGTGTCTGCCAATGCCGGTTCCGGCAAGACCCATGTTCTGACCCAGCGTGTCATCCGCCTGCTTCTGGCCGGATGCAGGCCTTCGGCAATCCTTTGCCTTACCTATACCAAGGCCGCAGCGTCTGAAATGTCGAGCCGCGTTTTCGACAGGCTAGCGGAATGGGCAACTTTGCCGGATTCCGACCTAAAGGACCGCATCACCGCCATCGAAGGCAAGGTGCCGGATCGTATCAAGCTCGCCGAAGCGCGGCGGCTGTTCGCCAAGGCGCTGGAAACGCCGGGCGGACTGAAAATCCAGACCATTCACGCTTTCTGCGAAGCCCTGCTGCACCAGTTCCCGCTGGAGGCCAACGTTGCCGGCCATTTTTCGGTTCTCGACGATCGCGCCGCCACCACGCTTCTGGCCGAGGCACGCCGTTCGCTTTTGACGGCAGTTTCCACCGAAGGCGATACGGATCTGGCGCAGGCGCTCGCCTATGTGCTTGATCTTGCGGACGAAAGCGGGCTGGAAGCGTTGCTTTCCGCTATCATCGCCAATCGCAGCGCGCTTCGCACCTTTCTGCACGAGGCAAAACAGTCGGGCGGCCTCGATACCCGTTTGCGGCAGGAAATGCAGATCGCTGCCGGGGAGACCGAGGAAACGGCGGCTGAAGCCTTCTGGCCCCTGCCCGGTCTTTCTGGGCTTGCGCTCGACACGTATCTCACGCTTGCCGATGAGGTGGGCGGATCGCGCGTCATCGAGGTCGCTTATGCGCTCAGGGAAGCAAAACGGCAGGCGGACCCGCTGCGGCGGATGGAATTCATCGAAGCCGCGCTGCTGACGGCCAAAGGTGAGAAGAAATCGGATGCCTATGTGATCAACAAGGGTATGCAGAAATCCGCGCCTGATCTCGTTGACGCACTGACGCTGGCGCGGGACCATGTCGTGGCCTGCCGCAATCGTTATCGTCTGGTGCGCATGCTGGCGGCAACAAAAAGCGCCCTCGTGCTGGCTGAGCGGTTGATCGGCGATTTCGAGGATCTGAAAAAGCAGCGCAGCCAGCTCGATTTCGAAGACCTAATCGAGCGCGCCGCCAAACTGCTCAACCGCGATACGGCGGGCGCCTGGGTGCATTACAAGCTGGATCAGGGCATCGACCATATTCTGGTGGACGAAGCGCAGGATACCAGCCCTGTGCAGTGGTCGATCATCCAGTCGCTGGCGGCGGATTTCTTCACCGGTGAAAGCGCCCGCATGGGGCGGCGGACGCTGTTTGCCGTGGGTGACGAAAAACAGTCGATCTATTCCTTCCAGGGCGCACGGCCGGAACGCTTCTCGCAAGAGCGGGACGAGACCAAAAGGCGTGTCGATCAAGTTGAGCAGGCCTTTCATCGTATCCGCCTGCCGCTCTCGTTCCGTTCCACGGAAGATGTACTGGCCGCCGTCGATCAGGTCTTCTCGATCCCGCAAAATGCGAGCGGCCTCAGCGCCGATAATGAGCCAGTCGAACATCGCTCCAACCGCGCCGGCCATCCCGGCACCGTGGAAGTGTGGGACATGGTGGCACCGGAAGCTACGGAGGATGAAGAAGACTGGACGGCGCCCTTCGACGCACTACGGGAAAGCGCGCCCGCGACCATCGTCGCGCGCCGCATCGCCGCGCGCATCGCCGATATGATCGGAAACGAAACCATCATCGAAAAGGGCGTGGAACGCGCTGTCGAGGCCGGCGATATTCTCGTGCTTGTCAGAAAACGCGCCGCTTTCGTTAACGCACTGACCCGCGAACTGAAACGACGCAAGAACATTCCCGTCGCCGGTGCCGACCGCCTCCGTCTGACCGATCACATTGCCGTACAGGACCTTCTGGCGCTTGGCCGGTTCGTGGTGCTGCCGGAAGATGATCTTTCGCTAGCGGCGCTGCTGAAAAGCCCGCTCTTCAATCTGACGGAAGACGATGTCTTCGAGATTGCCGCCACGCGATCCGAGACGGAGAGCGTGTGGCAAAGGCTGCAAGTCCTTTCGCAGGAAGATATCGGCCGCCTTTCCCTGGTAGCCGACAAGCTTGGGCATTTCATAGCACTTTCGAAAACGGCCACGGTGCATGATTTCTTCGCGGCGGTTCTGACCCTGCATGACGGGCGCAAAAAATTCCTCGGCCGGCTTGGCAACGAGGCGAGCGACGTTCTCGACGAGTTCCTGTCCTTTGCGCTGGACCACGAAAGAACCGGCCTGCCAGGCCTGCAGGCGTTTCTCTCCGTCCTGGAGACCGATTCGCCTGAAGTGAAGCGCGAGCAGGACAAAGATCGCGGCGAAGTGCGCATCATGACCGTGCACGCCTCCAAGGGCCTGGAAGCGCCGGTGGTTTTTGTCGTCGACGGCGGCTCGAAGGCCTTCAACCATAGCCATGTGCCCAAACTGCGCTTCGTGGAAGCCGATGGCGATGCCTTTCCGATCTGGTTGCCCGGCAGCGGTTTTTCCAATCACCTCATTCGCTTAGACGAGGAACGTCTGAAGACGGCGGCAGAAGACGAATACCGTCGCTTGCTTTATGTGGCGATGACGCGCGCCGCCGATCATCTTGTTGTCTGCGGTTATCGGGGCCAGAAGGAAAATCCCGAATGCTGGCATGCCATCGTCAGGGCGGCGCTCGCGGATAATCAGGATCATTGCCAGCCGCAGCTATTCAGTGCCGATGGCGAGGAATGGCAGGGTCTTGTCTGGCGCAAGTCTGAAGCGCGCCCGATACCTGCCCCGCACAAGCCGGTGGAACCGCAACAGGAAGCAGACCACGCGCTTCCGCCCGGCCTTCTTGAACCCCTGCCTGCTTTGCGTTCGTTACCAAGGCCACTCAGCCCTTCGGGCGCCGGGACGATCATTGATGATGGTGCAGACGATCTGGCCGTGCGTTCACCACTGTTCGGGGAAAAGACCGGTGCTTCCAGCCTTGCCCTGCAGCGGGGCAGGCTCGTGCACCGCATGCTGCAGGCCCTGCCGGATTTTGCCGAGAGTGAGCGGGAAGAAGCGGCGAGGCGTTATGCCGAGCGAGCAGCGCGTTTCTGGCCCGCAGCCGAACGGGACCATTTGATACGGGCGGTTTTGCGGGTGCTGTCCGAACCGGCGGTGCAGCCGGCCTTTTCCGCTAACAGCCGTGCGGAAGTATCGATCATGGGCACGATGACCCTCGGCCGGCAGCAATATGCCGTCTCCGGCCGCATCGACCGGCTGGCGGTAGCCGGTGATCGGGTCATTCTGGTCGATTACAAGACGAACCGCGTGCCACCCCGCGAAGCCCGTGAAATACCCTTCTCCCACACGGCGCAGCTTGCCATTTATCGTGAAATTCTAACACCGCTTTATCCCGGCAAGGAATTTGTCTGTGCGCTGATTTATACGGAAAATGCTGCCTTTATAACGGTTGGCGACGATGCGATGAGAGAGGCCCTTGCCGCAATAAAGACAAAGTGAGATACCGGGGCATTGAAATTTCGACGCGCCCGCATCACATCGATAGTGGAAAAGATTTACTGAAAGGAGAGCCAGATATGGCTACCGTAAAAGTCGACGCCGCCAACTTCCAGTCCGAAGTCCTTGAATCCTCCGAACCTGTCGTGGTGGATTTGTGGGCCGAATGGTGCGGTCCGTGCAAGATGATCGCGCCGAGCCTTGAGGAAATTTCCTCCGAGCTGGCCGGCAAGGTCAAGGTTGCAAAGCTGAATATCGACGAAAACCCGGAGCTGGCCGCTCAGTTCGGCGTTCGCTCCATCCCGACGCTCGCCATTTTCAAAAGTGGTGAAGTGGCTGATATCAAGGTCGGCGCTGCTCCCAAGACAGCGCTTTCGGCATGGATTTCCGGCGCTGCGTAAGCAATATCAACGAAATGCTAAAAAGCCCGGCATCGCTGCCGGGTTTTTTTATTGGGGAACCGTGCCGTTGAGGGCAAGTGCATTGCCGGCAAGATAAAGTGAACCGCCGATCAGGATGCGCGGCGGCGGTCCTTCAGGGTCGAAGCGTCCTGCCAGTTCCTCGAGCGCATGCGTCAGCGAGGATGTGGGTGCTGCCACGAGACCGGCATCAAAGGCTGCGTGGGCGAGAATGACGGGATCGATGGCCGCTTCAGTGCCGCTTATCGGAACTGTGAACACATATTCGGCGATATCTGCGAAGGCCTTGAAATAGCCAACCGGATCTTTCGTATTGATCATGCCCGCGATGATAAACAGCGGACGTGGCGTCTTTTCTTCAAACCCTGCCATGGCTTCAGCGATAACTTCGCCCGCACCGGGATTGTGCCCGCCGTCGATCCAGATCTCCGAGCCTTTCGGCGCGATATCATGGATTTTTCCGGTCAGAATACGCTGCAACCGGCCGGGCCACTCTACCGATGTCATGGCCTTCTCGATCATCCGTTCCGTCACCTCGAAACCGGCTGCTTTCACAGCGCGGATCGCCGCGGCGGCGTTGGCGAGCTGATGGCGGCCGGGAAGCCTTGGCAACGGCGCATCCGTCAGGCCGAACTCATCCTGATAGACCATGCGGCCGAATTCTTCGTGGGCGGAAAAATCCTGCCCGTAAACGGAGACCGGGCAACCAATACGTTCGGCCGTGGCGACGAGCGTGTCTAGCGCCGCGTCGTATTCCTGGTGGCCAATGACGACAGGCGAACCCTTTTTCATGATGCCAGCCTTTTCAGCGGCAATCAGTTCCACGCGGTCGCCGAGATAAGCCTGGTGATCAAGCGAGATTGGCATGATGACGGAAACCGCCGGGTTATTGATGACATTGGTCGCATCGAAACGGCCACCCAAGCCGACCTCAACAACCGCAGCATCTGCGGGCTGTTCTGCAAAAAGCACGAACATAGCCGCAGTCAGGATTTCGAAAACCGTGATTGTCTGACCAGCATTGGCAGCTTCAATGCGGCGCAGCGCATCCGCAAATATCTCGTCTTTGACGTAACGGCCTTTATCGCCCGCCACGCCGATACGGTATCGTTCGTGCCAATTTACCAGATGCGGCGAGGTATGAACGTGCACGGAGAGTCCTGCAGCCTCGAGCAGGGCACGGCAAAATGCAGTAACCGAACCTTTGCCATTGGTGCCCGCCACATGGATCACCGGCGGCATTCTGTTTTGTGGATTGCCGAGTTTTTCGAGAAGACGGGAAATTCTGTCGAGTGAAAGATCAAACCCCTTGGGGTGGAGCTGCATCAGCTCTTCAATGATCTTTTCGGCCTCACCGATCGCGGGCTTCGTCATGTCTTCCGTTCGCCTTTCAGGCGTTTTGCTTGCCATTTGTCCGCCGCCCCAAAAATGAAATCAGGCAACGTATAGCATCATCCCGAAGGCAATTTATGCCTCCGGGCGACATATTTTTTTCCTCAGGCCGAAGCGGCCAGCGGGACGACAGCGTTTGCATTGTCAGCGGGCGCTTTGGTCATGATCTTGAGCAGATTGGCCAGCGTGTCCGGGATTTCGCGACGATCAATGACCATATCCACCATGCCGTGCTCCAGCAGGTATTCCGAGGTCTGAAAGCCTTCCGGCAGCTTTTCGCGAATGGTCTGCTCGATGACGCGCTTGCCGGCGAAGCAGATTTCCGCGCCCGGTTCGGCAATATGAACATCGCCCAGCATGGCGTAGGAGGCCGTGACACCGCCCGTGGTCGGGTTGGTCAGAACCACGATGTAAGGCATGCCAGCTTCCTTCAGCATGTTCACCGCGACGGTGGTGCGGGGCAGCTGCATCAGCGACAGAATGCCTTCCTGCATGCGGGCGCCACCGGAGGCCGGGAACATGACGAGTGGGCAGCGCTCGGAGATGGCACGCTCGAAGGCCTTGACGATGGCTTCGCCGGCGGCGATGCCGAGCGAGCCGCCCATAAACTGGAATTCATGCACGACGGCGACGATCTTGAGGCCCTTCAGCAGGCCAACGCCGGCGAGGATCGTATCTTCCTGCTCGGTCTTTGCGCGGCTGTCGCGCAGGCGATCAGTGTATTTCTTGGAATCGCGGAATTTCAGCGGGTCCTGCGCGACCTTCGGCTGCGGCAGAGCCTCATAGACGCCGCCATCGAAAAGATCGGCAAGACGAGCTTTTGCCGGCATCTTCATGTGATAACCGGACGCAGGGATGACCCACTTATTGTCCTCGAGATCCTTATGGAAGACCATTTCGCCCGTTTCCGGGCACTTGATCCAAAGGTTTTCCGGAACCTCCGGGCGGCGGCCAAGCATGGAATTGATCCGCGGCCGAACGTAATTGGTGATCCAGTTCAACTGTCTACTCCTGACTGGGCCGCGCGCTTATTCCGCAGCGGCAAGGCGCGATGCACGCACGCCCGTTGAAAGTCCTTTTACCAGCGTCGTAACGGCCGGCACGGTGTCTGCGGTTGCCTGTCCATCCTTGGTCAGGCTGCCGGCAATCTGGTTGACGATGGCCGAACCCACTACCACGCCATCCGCCACGGCACCGATCGCCTTCGCATGATCGGCAGTCTTGACACCAAAACCGACGCAGACCGGCAGTTCCGTATGCGCCTTGATACGACCGACAGCGCCCGAGATCAACGAGGGATCAGGAAGCGCTGAACCGGTGATACCGTTCATCGAGACGTAATACACGAAACCTGAGGTATTTTTAAGGACGGTCGGCAGGCGTTTGCCATCCGTGGTCGGCGTTGCAAGACGGATGAAATTGACGCCGCGCGCAAGCGCCGGAATGCAGAGCTCATCGTCCATCTCCGGCGGCAGGTCGACGACGATCAGGCCATCGATACCGGCCGCGAGCGCGTCGTCCAGAAATGTTTCGACGCCATAGATATAGATCGGGTTATAATAACCCATCAGCACGATCGGCGTTGCATCGTCTTGCTTGCGGAATTCGCGGGCAAGATCGAGCGTGGTTTTCAGCGTCTGCCCGCCCTTCAGCGCGCGCTGGCCAGCCAGCTGGATGGCCGGGCCATCTGCCATCGGGTCGGAAAACGGCATGCCGAGTTCGATAACATCGGCGCCGGCTTCCGGCAGTGCCTTCATGATGCCGAGGGAGGTTTGGAAATCCGGGTCGCCGCCCATGAAATAGGTAATCAGGGCCGGGCGATTTTCCGCGCGCAGATCGGCGAAGCGCTTGTCCATACGTGCAGTCATGGTCTTATACATCCATTCCAAGGAACTTGCTGACGGTGTGGACATCCTTGTCGCCGCGGCCGGAAAGATTCATCAGGATGATCTCGTCCTTGCCCATCTTCGGCGCGCGCTTGATGACCTCGGCCAAAGCGTGGCTCGGCTCAAGCGCGGGAATGATGCCTTCGAGGCGGGTCAGCATCTGGAACGCATCCAGCGCCTCATGGTCCATGATCGGTACATATTCCACGCGGCCGATATCGTTCAGCCAGGAATGTTCAGGGCCGATACCGGGATAATCGAGGCCTGCGGAGATCGAATGGCCTTCCTTGATCTGACCATCCGCATCCTGCAGCAGATAGGTGCGGTTGCCGTGCAGCACGCCCGGCGAACCGGCAGTGATTGAAGCGCAATGCTCTTCGCCCGAAAGGCCCTTGCCACCCGCCTCGACGCCGACGATGCGGACGCTCTTGTCATCAAGGAAAGGATGGAAGATGCCGATGGCGTTCGAGCCGCCGCCAACAGCTGCAATGACCATATCCGGCAGACGGCCTTCCGCTTCCAGCATCTGCGCCTTGGCTTCCTCGCCGATAACGGCCTGGAAATCGCGGACCATTTCCGGATAGGGGTGCGGGCCAGCGGCGGTACCGATCAGGTAATAAGTGTCTTCGACGTTGGTGACCCAGTCACGCAGGGCCTCGTTCATGGCATCTTTCAACGTGCCATGGCCGGCCGTGACCGGCTTTACCTCAGCGCCCAGAAGCTTCATGCGGAATACGTTCGGGGCCTGACGCGCGACGTCCGTCGCGCCCATGTAAACGACACATGGCAGGCCGAAGCGCGCCGCAACGGTTGCCGAGGCAACGCCGTGCTGGCCGGCACCGGTCTCGGCGATGATGCGGGTTTTGCCCATGCGCTTGGCAAGCAGGATCTGACCGAGGCAATTATTGATCTTGTGCGAGCCGGTGTGGTGCAGCTCTTCGCGCTTGAAATAGATCTTCGCGCCACCAAGTTCCGCCGTCAGGCGCTCGGCGAAATAAAGCGGGCTCGGGCGGCCGGTATAGTGTGCGCCGAGATGCTTGAGCTCCGCCTGAAACGCGGGGTCGGTCTTGGCCTTGTCCCATTCCGCCTGCAAATCCAGAATGAGCGGCATCAGCGTTTCGGCAACGAAGCGACCTCCGTAAATGCCAAAACGTCCGTCCTCATCAGGACCAGCGCGAAAAGAATTGGGTGTTGGCGCGTCGTTCACTTCAAGCTCCCTTTGGGCCTTTCGACCAATCATTCACCACATCGAAAAAAGCGTCGATCTTCGACAAATCCTTGACGCCCGGCGCGCTTTCGACACCGGATGACAAATCTAGTCCGCTCGCCCTGGTGTCTGCCAGAGCCTCGGCGACATTGTCCTTGTTCAGCCCACCGGAAAGCATGTAATCTACACTTTCGTCAAGTGAGCGCAGGATCGTCCAGTCGAAAGAAACGCCGTTGCCGCCTGGAAGTTCGGAACCGGCAGGCGCTTTTGCATCCAGCAGAAAACGATCGGCTATTCCAATATAAGGATCGATTTTGGCAAGATCAGCGGCATCGCGAATGGAAATCGCCTTCATTACGGGCAGGCCGTAAAGCGCCTTGATGTTCAGCAACCGGTCCGGGCTTTCGCTGCCATGCAGCTGCAAGATGTCAGGTTTCAGGAGATCAACGATTTCATCGAGATCATCATTATCGGCATCGACTGTAACGGCGACCACCTTAGCGGCGCCCCGGGCGGCTTCGGCCAGCCTGCCGGCAAGATCCGGCTCGATGTAGCGCGGGCTTTTTTCAAAGAAAATAAAACCGACATGGGACGCACCGCGCCTGATGGCACGCTCCAGCGTTTCCGGTGTCTTCAATCCGCAAATCTTGATATCCGGTTTCATACCCGCGACCTGACATGAAATGCGATAAGAGTCGAGCCAAATCGCATCCCTTTTTGATGGAATGTTTCACGTGAATCCAGATGGCGACGCACGCCGCCAGTTTCAATCGAAATCGATGGCGTGAAGTTTGGAGCCATGGCGTTTCAGCCAGTCCTTGGCCTCATTGGTGTGGGGGCAGAGCTTTTCGCACAGCGCCCAGAACTTCGGGCCATGGTTCATTTCGCTCAGATGCGCGACCTCATGGGCTGCGAGATAATCGATGACGCTTACCGGCGCCATGACGATGCGCCAGGAGAAACTCAAGTTTCCATCATGGGAACAGGAGCCCCAGCGGCTACGTGTATCCTTCATGCTGATGGACCGTACCGGCCGACCGGCGGCGCGGGCGTGAATGGCGACCAGCCGCTCCAGATCAGCCTTTGCTTCCTTTTTCAAGAACGTCGCGATCCGCCGTCTCAGATGCTCGGGCGCGCCGCTCACTTTCAGAACAGCCGCACCATCAGCGTCTTTCGCGACGTGGGTCAGGCCCCTCAGGCTGCCGGTGTGTTCGATGCGATGGGAGAGGCCTCTGATATCGATGGTCGCACCGGAACGCAAACCGTCGTCAGGGCTGAACTTCTGAAGCTTGCCTTCCAGCCAGCCCTGATGTCTTTCGAGAAAATCGTCAACCTGACGGTGATGCAGGCCCATCGGAATCGTCAGCTTCAGCGCCCGGCCGCCCGGCTCGATTCGCAAGGTAATCCGCGTGGCCCGCGGGTTTTCCCTGACCGTGATCGGCACTTGCCGGCCCGCAACCATGATGGTGCGCTGGCTCGGCACGACCTTCTTTGGCGCCGGCGACTTCAGGGATTTTCTGAGGAGCGAAAACATGAAGCCTTCATAACCGATTCGTCCACCCCTTGGCCACGCAAATGCGCGGCGTCGCCCGTCGTTAGGTGGTCTGGTGTTTGGCAATGAAATCCAGCATACGCGGCACGATTTCCTTGCGGAAGCGCGAACCGTTGAAGACACCGTAATGCCCCACATCCGGCTGCATGTAGTGCGCGCGTTTATCTTCAGGGATGTTACGGCAGAGATCATGCGCCGCCTTTGTCTGGCCGACACCGGAAATATCGTCATTCTCCCCTTCGACAGTGAACAATGCGACCTTGCGGATGGCAGCGGGATCGACCACCCTGCCCCGGTGCATCATGTTTCCCTTCGGAAGCGCATGGTCGATGAAGACGGTTTCTACCGTCTGCAGATAAAATTCCGCCGTCAGGTCCATGACGGCCAGATATTCATCGTAAAATTCGCGGTGTTTTTCGGCGGAATCTCCGTCATTCTTGACCAGGTTGAGGTAAAAATCCTTATGCGCTGTCATGTGCTTGTCGAGGTTCATGGACATGAAGCCCGACAGCTGCAGGAAACCCGGATAGACATTCCGCCCAAAGGCCGGCTGCGGCCACGGCACTTGCATGACGACATTGTCGCGGAACCATTCGATCGGCTTGGCCTTAGCAAGACCGTTGACGGCGGTGGGGTTGATGCGCGTGTCGATCGGTCCGCCCATCAGCGTCATGGAAGCGGGTGCAAACGCATCACCATCCGCCTCCATCAGGGAAACGGCAGCCAGAACAGGCACCGATGGCTGGCAGACGGCAACCACATGGGTGCCGGGGCCGATCTGCCGCAGCATCTCGATGACATAGTCGATGTAATCGTCTAGATCGAAGGTTCCCTCCGCTGCAGGCACCATCCGGGCATCGGCCCAATCGGTGATGTAAATATCGGCCGAGGGCAATAGTGCCTCTACGGTCCCGCGTAGCAGGGTAGCATAGTGGCCGGACATCGGGGCCACCAGCAGCACCTTCGGGTCGGACTTGCGGGCCGGATCGAGTTCTTTTTTGAAATGAAGCAGATTGCAGAACGGACGCGACCAGACGGTCTCCTCCGTGACACCCAAGGTCTGGCCATCAATAACCGTGGAGACGAGGCCGAATTCAGGCTTGACGTAGCGGCGCGTCAGCCGTTCGAAAACCTCGAAACCGGCATCAAGGCTTCTGCCAAAGGCGGTACTGGACAGCGGATTAAGAGGATTGTTGCAGGCCTGGCGCATCATATCGGCACCCGCACGCAGGGGCGCCATGGCCGCATGGTTCATTTCATAGAGGTGGTAGAACACTGATGACGCCTCCCTCGCGATCACGCTCTTTTTTTGACCATAGCAGCTTTTCGCAGGTGCACAAAATTTAAGGCGCCGGCAGTTTCCCGCCGGCGCCTCACTTTTCGTTGAATGCCTGCCGGCGATCAGATGTCGGCGACGAAAGTCTGCTTCTGGGAACCGAGACCCTCGATGCCGAGTTCCACCACGTCACCAGCCTTCAGGTAACGCGGCGGCTTGAGGCCCATGCCGACGCCAGGAGGGGTGCCAGTGGAAATGACATCGCCGGGATGCAGCGACATGAACTGGCTGAGGTAGGAGACAACGTGGGCGACGCCGTAAACCATGGTTTTGCTGGAGCCATCCTGCATGGTCTGGCCGTTCACCTTCAGCCACATGCCGAGGTTCTGCGGATCGGTGATTTCGTCCTTCGTCACCAGCCAAGGGCCGATGGGGCCGAAAGTGTCGCAGGACTTGCCCTTGGTCCACTGACCGGCGCGCTCCGTCTGGAAGGCGCGCTCGGAAACATCGTGCGAAACGCAATAGCCGGCGACATAATCGAGAGCATCCGCCTCGGAGACATATTTGGCGGTCTTGCCGATGACGACGCCAAGCTCAACTTCCCAGTCGGTCTTTTCCGAACCGCGCGGAATGGTGACGTTGTCGTTCGGACCGACGATGGCGGAAGTCGCCTTCATGAAAATGACCGGTTCCGGCGGTACGGTGGCACCCGTTTCGGCGGCATGGTCGGAGAAGTTAAGACCGATGCAGATGAACTTTCCGGTACCCGCAACGCAAGCGCCGATGCGCTCTTCGTTCAACACCGGCAGAGTGGCGAGGTCGATCGCGGCGATCTTCTTGAGACCCTCGGGAGAAATGGCCTCGCCACCGATATCTTTCACGTGGGCAGACAGATCGCGGACTTTTCCTTCCGCATCAAGAATGGCTGGTTTTTCCTGGCCGGGCTGGCCAACACGCATCAATTTCATGGAACTCTCTCCCGGTTGTCAGACAAGGTGATGCATATATGAACGATGCATTCATACTTGTCACCCCTTGACTGCGCCAAGTTTCGAAAAATACCTTTTCCTTCCCGTCAATCAAAAGGACATCGCCCGTGACGAACAGCAATAACGGGCAATCAGAATATCCCGTTGATCCCCTCTTCCTTGATCGCTGGTCTCCGCGCGCCTTCGATGGCAACGCCATGCCGCCACAGCATCTGATGACCATTCTGGATGCGGCACATTGGGCACCTTCCGCTTCCAACTATCAGCCATGGCGGTTTGTCTATGCGCACAAGGATAGCGACGACTGGCCGCTCTTCGTGGAACTACTCATGGAGGGAAACCAGCGCTGGGCAAAAAATGCCTCCGTGCTGCTCTTCGTCATTTCGCGCGATCACAACATCTCGCGCGAAGGGGAGAAAAAGCCATCCGCTACCCATTCCTTTGATGCGGGTGCCGCCTGGTTTTCGCTCGCCATGCAGGCGCATCTGCTCGGTTACCACGCGCACGGCATGGGTGGCATATTCAAGGACAAGATTGTTGAAAAACTGAACGTCCCGGAAGGTTACAAGGTGGAAGCCGGAGTCGCCATCAGTACGCTGACCGATAAATCCGTTCTTCCCGATGATCTTGCGCAGCGGGAGGTACCAAGCAAGCGCCTCGCCCTTTCAGAGGTGGCCTTTCAAGGTCGTTTCACCGGCAAGGCCGACTAATTTGCATTGCCCTCATAAACAAAAGGCCCGGCGGAAATTGATCGCCGGGCCTTTTGTTAAAGTTTCGTTTCACGTGAATCGTTCTGCGAAAAGCTCCACAGTATTAGATGTCGAGGTTTGCAACGCTCAGTGCATTTTCCTGGATGAAGTCGCGACGCGGCTCCACTTCGTCGCCCATGAGGCGGGCAAACAGGCCGTCGGCATCGGTGGCATCGTTGACCTTGACCTGAAGAAGCGAGCGAACATTGGCGTCAAGCGTCGTTTCCCAGAGCTGCTCGGCATTCATTTCGCCGAGACCCTTATAGCGCTGCATGGAAAGACCCTTGCGGCCAGCGGCGAAAATTGCATCCAGAAGCGCTCGCGGACCGGCCAGTTCCATCGTACCGTCCTTGCGTTGCAGGACCGGCGGCGTGGCGTAGACATCGCGCATGCGAGCTGCAAGCTGATCGATATGGCGGGCATCAGCCGAGCCGAGCAGACCCATATCCAACGTCGAGACTTCCTTGACGCCCCGCACCATGCGCTCGAAGCGCAAACCGCCGTCTTCCAGCACAGTGCCAGACCAGCCGCGTTCGGTTTCTTCCGCAATCATGTCGAGACGCCGCGCCACTTCGGCGACGGTTTCCTCGGCGCGGGCAGCATCGGCAGAAAGCTCGGGGTTCAGCGCGCCGGCAATCGCCGCCTGTTCCACGATCGAGCGGCTGTAACGGGAATGCAGCCCGTCGATCAGCGAGCGCATGCGCACCGCATCGAGAATGACTTCGCGAAGATCGGCGCCAACGCGCACTTCACCAGAGCCGAGGGTGAGCGACGCTTCCTCGATACCCATGGAGATCAGGTATTCTTCCAGCGCCTTTTCATCCTTCAGGTACTGCACGGATTTGCCACGCATGACCTTATAAAGCGGCGGCTGGGCGATATAGAGATGGCCGCGCTCGATCAGTTCCGGCATCTGACGGAAGAAGAAGGTCAAGAGCAGGGTACGGATGTGAGCGCCGTCGACGTCAGCATCCGTCATGATAATGATCTTGTGGTAACGCAGCTTGTCGGCGTTGAACTCGTCCTTGCCGATGGAGGTACCGAGCGCCGTAATCAGCGTGCCGATTTCCTGGCTGGACAACATCTTGTCGAAACGGGCGCGTTCAACATTGAGGATCTTGCCGCGTAGCGGCAGGATCGCCTGCGTCTCGCGCGAGCGGCCCTGCTTGGCCGAACCGCCAGCGGAGTCACCCTCAACGAGGAAGAGTTCGGACTTCGCCGGATCGCGCTCGGAGCAGTCAGCGAGCTTGCCCGGCAGAGAGGCGATATCGAGCGCACCCTTGCGGCGCGTCAGTTCGCGGGCCTTACGGGCGGCTTCGCGGGCGACGGCGGCTTCCACCACCTTGCCGACGAGGATTCGTGCGTCGGAAGGATGTTCTTCCAGCCAGGTGGAGAGCGCTTCATTGACAAGGCTTTCCACGACCGGACGCACTTCGGACGAAACGAGCTTGTCTTTCGTCTGCGATGAGAACTTGGGATCGGGAACCTTGACGGAAAGAATGGCAGTCAGGCCTTCACGGCAATCCTCGCCCTGAAGGCTCACCTTTTCCTTTTTCAGGATACCCGAGGTTTCGGCATAGGAGGTCACCTGGCGGGTCAACGCGGCGCGAAAACCGGCCATATGGGTGCCGCCATCGCGCTGGGGAATGTTGTTGGTAAAGCAGAGCACATTCTCGTGGTAGCTGTCGTTCCACCAGAGCGCGACCTCAACAGTAATGCCGTCCTTTTCACCCTTGATGGCAACTGGCTTGTCAACCAGCGGCTTCTTGGCACGGTCGAGATAACGGACGAAGGCTTCAAGGCCGCCATCATACAGCAGCTCTTCCTGCTTGACGTCGGAATGGCGCTTGTCTGTCAGCAGAATGCGCACGCCGGAATTCAGGAATGCGAGTTCGCGCAGGCGATGCTCCAGCGTTCCGTAATCATAGTCCGTCATGGTGAAGGTTTCAGGGCTCGCAAGGAAGGTCACTTCCGTACCCGAGCGGCCTTCATATTCGCCAATGACAGAAAGCGGCGCATCGGCAACGCCATGCGTAAAGCCGATTTCGTGTAGCTTGCCGTTGCGGCGGATTCTGAGCTTAAGCCAGACGGAGAGCGCATTGACCACCGACACGCCCACGCCATGCAGGCCGCCCGAGACCTTATAGGAATTCTGGTCGAACTTACCGCCCGCATGCAGCTGCGTCATGATGACTTCGGCGGCGGAAACGCCTTCGGAAGAATGGATGTCGGTCGGAATGCCGCGCCCGTTATCCGTCACCGTCACGGAGCCATCGGCGTTCAGCGTCACCGTCACAAGATCGGCATGACCGGCAAGCGCTTCATCGATGGCGTTGTCAACGACTTCGTAGACCATGTGATGCAAGCCGGAACCGTCATCGGTGTCGCCGATATACATGCCGGGCCGTTTGCGCACGGCATCAAGGCCCTTGAGGACCTTGATCGAATCGGCTCCATATTCCGCGGTCGCGCCGACTTCGCTTGACGATGTTTCGGTCATAAGTACTCTTTCCAAAGTTTTCCAGGTCAGGTTTCCAGTGAGAGGGCCTGAAGCCAGCGAATCACTCAAATCCGACATGCGACTATAGAAATTCTACACCCAATCCCAAAGGCCGCATGCTTCAGGATGCTGAATAAAGCAGGGGATAGAGGGGTTTCAATCGCAAGAACGGCTTTTTTGCAGCACGGCTGACAGTTCCTCTACCACACTCGGCGGCAGCTTGCGAATATCCCGTGCGAGACGGTTGGCGAAAGCCGTATATTGCGGCGGCAGACCCACCGTATCGATAACCACTTTCGGGTCGGAGGAGCCGGCCAGAAAGAACAATTCCTCCGCCTCGTCCCAGATAATGTTGAAATATCCGGCGATGCGCTGCAGCAGATCGAAGCTTGGCTTGCCACGCTTGCCATGCTCCAGTGCCGAGAGATAGGCCGGCGACACGCCGATGGCAGCGGCCATTTGCTTCTGCGTTACACCCTTGCGTTCACGAAGTTGACGCACGGCCTCCGCAAAGGGCGTCATGACTTTTCACCCCTCCGCCGCGAAAGCCGCACATAAAGCGCGCCGTCACCGCCATGATTGGCCGATGCATCCTCATAGGACGAGATCAGGTGGCGATATTCCGGTTTTGAGAACCACATCGGCACCGCCCTTTTTAATGCGCCATCGCTCCCGATCGAGCGCCCCTTGCCGGTGATAACAAGCACATGCCGAAGGCCTCGTTCATGCGCCCGCAGCAGAAAATCGAGCAGCACCGCATGGGCTTCGCTCTGGAACATGCCGTGCAGATCGATCCGACCTTCCAGCGGCAGCCGGCCACGGGTGAGTTTGCGCTTGACCGGTTTTTCCATCGGCTGATGGATTTTCGGTTTTTTATCCGGTGTCGCGGGCGGCGCTTCCGCCGCCTCCACGAGCATGCGCGGAAATGCGCTTTTGCCGGTTTGCGGAACATTGGATACAAGCGGGGGTTCTTCAATGTCGTCGAAGGCCAGCAGATCTTCCAGCCTGCCGGAAATCGGCCGCGTGGTTTTCGCGACCCTTCCCCACAGAATGCGTTCTTCCTTGCCGAGCTTGCGACTGCCTTTCATCGCCGATACCTCTCCGCAGCAACCCGCGGCAACAATATATAAAAATCGGCCTCATTGCGCACCGTACCCGCCAGCTCCCCCGCTTCGAAACCGGAGCCGGTGAAAATATCACCCCTCGCCGGGCCGACGATGGCCGAGCCCGTATCCAGCGCCAGCATCAGCCGGGCGAAGGGCTTTCCGTCGTCCAGATGGGTCAGCGTCGGCGCGTGGATGAAGAACGGCAGGCCGAAGGTGTGGACGAGCCTGTCCACCGCCAGCGCACGGCCCGCAATCAACGGCACCTTGGCGGCGGCGATCGGCCCCATATCCAAAGCGGCGACATCCGCCTCCCGAAAAAAAATATAGGATCGGTTGTGCCACAGCACCTCGTCCACCTCATCCGGATGATCGGCGAGCCATTTGCGGATCGTCTGCATCGAGATTGTTTTCGGATCGAGCTCGCCGCGATCGAGAAGCAACCGGCCGATCGGGGAAAACGGGTGACCGGCCTTCGCCGCATAGGTGATGCGTTTTATCGCGCCATCCGGAAAGACGAGCCGCGCTGCACCCTGCACGTGAACGAAGAACAGGTCGACCTTCGATTTCGCCCAGGCGATCTCGAGGCCCCTGCCCTGAAGACATCCTTCATCGATTCCGCGGCGATCGGGAAAGTAGGAAATGCCGTCTTCATCCGCCCTTCCAAACGCGTAGGACTGATCGAAACCTTCAGGCCGGTTGGTGTCGTCAATATCCACCAGCTCCGACGGCCGGCGGTAGATCGGGTAACGCCAGACATCATCGGGTGTGGCGGAAACTTCCAGTTCGGGCTCGTAAAATGCGGTCACGAAACCGCTTTTTCCCTCGGCCGGAGAAATTCTGAAAGGGACACAATTTTTCTCGAAAAACTGGCGCGCCTGTTCCGGGCTGTCAACCTGACTTCCTTCGGCGAGCTGCAGCAGCGAAACCAGTTCCGCGGCCGTTATGCCGAGCGCACCGGTCCTGTAGGGTTTCGCATTGCGAAGATGCAACAGGATCGTTGCCATGGCCGGAAAAAGCTTGCGGGGATCGTCTTCCGGCCATCCGGGCAGATCGCGGAACGAGACTTCGTCGATCGAAAAGGGTGTATTCATTGCTCGGATTCGGTGGCGATCAGCTTCCAGTTCGGATCGCGCGAACGGATGTCACGTGAGAAGGTCCAGATGTCATCCACCTCCGCAACCGCGTCGGGGTCGCCATCCACCAGCTTACCGTCCTTATCGTAGGTTGCCGAAATCAGCTGGCTGACAATTCTCAGCGTGACCTGCACTTCGGAATCCCGAACGCTAGCCTGGGTGATGTCGGCTTTCTCGATGCCGACGAAGGTGGATTTTACCACTTCGCCACGGCTTTCACGCTCGGAAATCGCCGCCTCGAAACCGTCGAAAACCTCTTTCGACAGAAGGTTCTTCAGCGTCTTGCGGTCGCCATCGGCAAAACCCATGACAATCATTTCATAAGCCATGCGGGCACCGTTCAGGAATTCCTTGGGCCTGAAGGACGGATCCTTGGTCATCACCTCGCGCAGCGACGCATTGAGTGGGGTATCGGCAGGCGCCAGCGCATCGGCCTCTGCAAAACGGTTCTCGTCTTCCGCCTCACTGCGCTTCGGCAAAGTCACGACCTTGTTATCGTCAGCGACGGGCCCCTTTGCCACGTCACGGGGGCTATAAGGGTCGAATGGCGGCTTCTCATTGCCTGTGCGACGGCCAAGGACACTGCGCAGCTGGAAGAAGATCAGCACCGCTGCAACGAGAAAAAACAATGTGATAAAGTCGCTAAAGCCCATCTTTTACCAAAACCGCCATTTAAAATCGAAAACCACACCCTCATATAGTCTGCATCTTATCATCATTCAAATGTGCAGATTCAATCATCGGTGTCCCGGGAACCGGCAATCTGCCAGAGATGCACACGCAAGGCTAGAAGATGCGTTTTTCCTTTCTTCCCATCGTCATCCTGATGATGCCCATCCTCGAAATTGCGGGCTTCATCATCGTCGGCAAGGCGATAGGCCTGTGGCTGACATTGGCGCTCGTCCTGTTCACGTCATTCCTCGGATTGCTCATCCTGCGCCTTGGCGGCATCGGCATGGTGAGAAATCTTCAGGATGCGGGCCGCACCGGTGCGCAGCCGGCTGACGAACTCGTCAATGGCGCCATGCGCGTTGTGGCAGGCATCCTGTTGATCATTCCCGGTTTCATCACCGACATTCTCGGCCTCCTGCTTCTGTCGCCAGCCATTCGCCGGTTTTTCTGGAAAGCCTTCGGCCCACGCGTCGTCGTTTCTGGCTCATTCAGGCAGTCTAGCCCCCAGCCGGGTGACTATTCCGGTTTTCGCAATGGCCCCGGACCTGCGGGTAATTCGAAGGTGGTGGATCTGGATGAAGAGGATTTTCACCGCGAGGGATCGAAAGACTCCCCCTGGTCCAACAGGCCTGACAATCGCGACCTGCCCAAACCCTGACGGTTGCTTGAAATGGATGGCGGTGACCCGATCACGAAGGGTTGTAAGCCCCGGGTCGAAATGATAGACCGCCTTCCAAGAATTCACGCCGCGAGGAACCATTATGACCGCTGAAAATGGCGCACAGGGCGCAGTTAGCCCTTCTCTCAACATTCTTGCCCAGTACATCAAGGATCTTTCCTTCGAAAATCCGGGTGCTCCTCGTTCGCTGCAGGGCCGTGAGAATGCGCCGTCGATCAACATCAACGTCAATGTCAACGCAAACCCGATCTCCGGTTCGGATTTCGATGTTGTACTGACGCTGAATGCCGAAGCCAAGGATGGCGACAAGGTGCTGTTCGCGGCCGAGCTGGTTTACGGCGGCGTGTTCCGCATTGCCGGCTTCCCGCAGGAACACATGCTGCCGGTGCTGTTCATCGAATGCCCGCGCCTGCTTTTCCCCTTCGCCCGCCAGATCATCGCTGACGTTACCCGCAATGGCGGTTTCCCGCCGCTGATGATCGATCCGATCGATTTCGCGCAGATGTTTGCGCAGCGCGTTGCCGAAGAACAGGCCAAGGCCCAGGTTCAGGCTGTCCCGAACTAAACGATACCCGTCGTTTTAAATTGCAGACAAAACAAAACCCGGGTTTTTCGCCCGGGTTTTTCTTTGGCCGGATTTGCCATTTCAGCGTCTGAGAACTTTTCAGTTCTGATAACGGTTCCAGATCGCCTTATCGCCCATGCCGAGAACGAGTTTGCCATGCGCCGCAACCGTTTCCGCATCCAGCCTCGAGGGCAAGCTGCGCGGTCGTTGCAGCGGCTCCAGCGGAACGTCTTCTTCAATCACGATGGTTTCCTGCCTGGTGGCAGAGCCGAAACCAAGTGCCGTCTGACGCCCGCCGATCATTTCGATATAGACTTCGGCCAGAAGTTCGGAGTCGAGAAGCGCGCCATGCTTGGTGCGATGGGAATTGTCGATGCCGTAACGCCGGCAGAGCGCATCGAGCGAATTCGGCCCCATCGGATGCTTGCGGCGCGCCAGCGAAAGCGTGTCCGTCACCAGCTCGGCGGAGACCGGCTCGATACCAAGGCGAGCGAATTCCGCATTAATGAAACCCATATCGAAGGTCGCATTATGCGCCACCCAGCGCGCGCCATCGAAAAAGTCACGGATCTGTTCGACGACTTCGCCGAAATTCGGCTTGTCCTTCAGAAACTCATCGGTAATGCCGTGGACGGCAAGCGCATCCGGGTGGACCTTGCGATCCTCAGGGTTGATATAAAGATGCAGCGTGCGGCCGGTAGGAAAATGGTTGATCAGCTCGATGCCGCCGATTTCAATCACGCGGTCCAGCTTCGATTCGAGGCCGGTGGTTTCCGTATCGAAAATGATTTCACGCATTCATCTCTCCGCGGCGCGACTCAAGCGCCCAGTTTCTGCAAAATTTCTTTTACCTGATCGTGTGCTGCTTCGACACCATTTCCGGAATCGACGACAAAATCGGCGCGCCGGCGCTTTTCCACATCGGGCAGCTGCCGGGCAAGGATCATAGCGAATTTCTCTTCCGTCATCCCGGGCCGGGATAAGACCCGCTCGCGCTGTATGTCCGGCGCGCAACTCACCACCACGACCTTATCGACGCGGCCTTCCGCACCCGTTTCGAACAGCAAGGGTATATCAAGCAAAGCAAAAGGCCGATCGTCATTCGCCGCTTGCGCGAGAAAGGCCTCCTGTTTCTTGCGAACCAGCGGATGAACGATCTCTTCCAGCTTAGTGAAATTAGCCGGATTCTGCCGTAGGATATCACCGAGTTTCTGCCGGTCGACCGTGCCGGAGACGGTGGTGCCAGGAAAAGCGGCCTCTATCAGCGGAACGGCTTCCGCGCGATAAAGCGCGTGCACGACCTCATCGGAATCGAGAACCGGAACACCCTCTTTCGCGAAGAGCCTCGCCGTCGTGGTTTTTCCCATTCCAATCGAGCCGGTGAGACCGATGACGATCATCAATGTTTCTCCATGTCCGCGATGATGAGCGAACGAAGGCTTTCATCCACCTCCGGCATCTTGCCGAACCACCGTTCGAAACCCGGTTTTGCTTGATGGAGCAACATGCCGAGCCCATCGACGGTGGCCATGCCCTGCTCTTCCGCCATGTGGAGGATCGGCGTTTTCAATGGTACGTAGACAATATCGGTCACGACCGCACTGGCGGCGAGCTGCGAAAAATCGAGATGCGGCGCCTCGGTTCCATCCATACCAAGCGACGTCGTATTTACGAACAGCCCGGCGCCCTGCATGACCTCCTGAAGCGCTTTTTGGGGATGGGAAAAGACCCGCGGGCCAAAACGGTCGGCCAGCTCGCGGGCACGCTCGACCGTGCGGTTCAGGACATGAATTTCCGCAATTCCCCGGTCACGCAGCGATTGAATGACGGCACGGCTTGCCCCGCCGGCGCCAAAAACAACCGCCCGGTCGATCTTGTGCCAACCCGGATGCCGCTCATCCAGGTTCGAGACAAAACCGTAACCATCGGTATTGGTAGCATGGAGTTTACCCTCCTTCATCCAGATCGTATTGGCGGCGCCGAGTTCTTCCGCCAGAGCATCAGGACAATCCGCCAACTGGTACGCCGCTTCCTTGTGCGGAATGGTGACATTGCCGCCCACCGCTGTACCCGGCTTACCTTCTTTCAGCGTTGCAATGAAATTTGCGAAATCATCAGGAGAGACCTCAACGGCTTTGTAAGAACCGTCGATACCGAATTTTTTAAGCCAGTAGGAATGGATGATTGGCGACCGGGAATGCTTGATGGGGTAACCGACAACGAAGGCATTTATGGTTAATGTTTCACGTGAATCAGCCATCGATGACATCCAGGTCGCGCAGTTTCGATAAAAGGGGCAGAAGCGGCAGGCCGAGGATCGTGAAATAATCCCCTTCAATGGAAGTGAATAGCTGGATTCCTTCCCCCTCAAGCTGGTAGGCACCAACGCTGCTCAGGGCCTTTTCTCCCACCCGCTGCAGGTGGCGGGAAACGAACTCAGGGCTCAAGGTCCGAACGGCAAGCTCGGCGCTGGAAACGGTCTGCCACACCACCTCACGCTTTCGAACGAGAACGGCAGCACTGTTCAGACGATGAACTCTGCCGGATAATGACAATAGATGGGCTTCCGCTTCCGCCATGGATTTTGGCTTATGATAGACGCGGGCGCCGAGCGCCATCGTCTGGTCGCAGCCGAGAACCAGTGCATCTGGATGAAGCACGCTCACCGCAAGTGCCTTGGCCCGGGCGAGCTCGAGTGCAACCTCTTCGGGGCTGGCGCCGTCTCGTTCCAGCTGCTCATCAAGCAAGCGCTCATCGATATCTGCGGGTATTGCCGAAAATGTCAGTCCCGCATTGCGCATCAGCATCTGCCGGGATGCGCTGGACGATGCGAGGATCAACTCTTGTTTCATCGACTGTCTGCTCCTGATGATGCGGTCCGAATTATCGCGTCCTTGAGCGAAGGGCAAGGATCGCCGCGGCCGTTTCCTCGATGGAACGGCGTGTGACGTCGATCAGAGGCCAGTTGTTGCGCGCACAGAGCGCGCGCGCATATTTCAGCTCCTCCATGATGGTGGCGCGATCCGTGTAACGGCCACTGTCAAATCCTCCGGTTGCGCCTAGCTCCCGGTTTTCACGAACCTGCGATATCCGGTCCGAGGTCGCGACGAGACCGACGATCAGAGGCCGGGTGGCGGCATAGAGGCTATCGGGCAAAGGCACGTTGGGAACCACCGGAATGTTGGCGGTCTTTATGCCCCGGTTGGCGAGATAGATACTGGTTGGTGTTTTTGACGTGCGGCTGATGCCGATGATGACGACATCCGCTTCGTCATAAGTTTCCGGCATCTGTCCGTCGTCATGATCCATGGCGAAATTGAGTGCTTCGATCCGCGCAAAATAATCGGCATTCAGGGCGTGTTGTGCCCCCACCCGCCGTCTCGAAGGCGCACCGAGATAGGTCTGGAAGATGCCGATGATGGGTTCAAGCACGTTGACGCAGGGCACGCCGATCGCGTGGCAGCGCAGGTCCAGGAATTCGGCAAGCTGCTGGTCAACGATCGTATAAAGAACGATGCCTGGTTCCTTATCTATCAGATCGATGACCCGCGCGAGCTGTTTCTGATTGCGGATCATCGGATAGACATGTTCGACCGGCATAGACGCGTGAAACTGCGCCGAGACGGCGCGGCCGGCCGACATGAGAGTCTCTCCCGTCGAGTCCGAAATCAGGTGCAGATGGAAGAAGCTTTTTTTGTTCTCCACGCTGTTTTTCTCTCCCTGTTGATAAACCGGGACAAGTCTTCGAATTGTCCGGCGGGCCGAACCGCGAGGTGAATAAAGTGGTGTTTTTCCACAATCCGCAAGTGGCATGTCTCGCCTTCGCTGCGCCTGTGAATTATTGGAATATCGCGGAACTGTTCAAAATTTTCCCCGGATTATCCACAGATAAGTCAATCTGCGGCGTAGAAACAAGGCATTGAAATCATTTGTTTAATTACTGTTACCCTGGTTATCCTCAAATATCCGTCTGATCAATTTCCTTAGGCACGGTTGATATATGCCGACTGCGGCATTTCGACTGAACTGATTTTAATCCTTGCTACCCACAGACTCTAAGAAATAGAAAATCTTTTAAATCTCTTTGATTTTATTTTTTAGAAGCTGGGTGCCATGAGCGAACGCAAGGTTATGACTGTTTTGAACGGGAAGACGGTCACACCGCCGCCCATATGGCTGATGCGTCAGGCTGGGCGTTATCTTCCGGAGTATCGGGAAACGCGGAAGAGTGCCGGAAGTTTCCTGGATCTCTGTTATAATCCCGAGCTGGCGAGTGAAGTGACGCTTCAGCCCATTCGCCGCTTCGGGTTGGATGCAGCCATTCTCTTTTCCGACATTCTTGTCATCCCAGACGCGCTTCAACGCAATGTTTCCTTCAGCGAAGGCAAAGGTCCGGCCATGGACCCGATTGATGTAAGCGGTATCGAAAAGCTCGATGCGTCTGATGTCATGGCGCATCTTTCGCCTGTCTTCGAAACGGTGTCGCGTCTGCGCAGCACATTGCCCGATGAAACGACGCTTCTTGGCTTTTGTGGTGCGCCCTGGACGGTTGCGACCTATATGATCGCGGGCCACGGAACGCCTGATCAGGCACCGGCGCGGCTGTTTGGTTATCAGGAGCCGGCCGCCATGGAAAAACTGCTGGCTTTCCTAGCTGATGTCTCTGCCGATTATCTCGTCCAGCAGATCGATGCGGGCGCCGACGCGGTTCAGATATTCGATTCCTGGGCCGGCGTGCTCGGCGAAAAGGAATTCGAGGAATATGCGATCAAGCCGGTCGCCCGCATCATCGCGTCTGTCCGCGCTCGCCGTCCTTCGGCAAAGATCATCGCTTTCGCCAAGGGAGCCGGTTATCTGCTCAAGGATTATCGCCGCAAGACGGGTGCTGATGCCATTGGCCTCGATTGGTCTGTGCCGCTGAGTTTCGCCAGGGATCTGCAGAAGGAAGGCCCGGTGCAGGGCAATCTCGACCCGATGTTGATGGTGGCGGGCGGCAAGGCGTTGCAGGATGGTATCGATGCCGTGCTGCAGGCGCTTGGGCAGGGTCCGCTGATCTTCAATCTCGGCCACGGCATCACCCCGCAGGCAGACCCGGAAAACGTCACCCGGCTGGTGCAGCGGGTCCGCACGGTTGGAGGTGCCGGATGAACGAGGAAAAACAAACCTCGGCGCGTTCTGGAAACAAAGCGGCTTTGCGGGCGGGTATCGCACTCGGTGTTTTTGCCGCTTTCATTGGGTTGCTGTTTTACGCCGATCCGGCCGACCTCTATCTCTGGATCAAGGCGCTGCATATCATCGCAGTGATTTCGTGGATGGCCGCGATTTTTTATCTGCCGCGGCTTTTTATCTATCACACGGATGCGCCTGTAGGCTCGCAGCAATCAGAAACCTTCAAGGTGATGGAGCAGCGACTGATCAAGGTGATCATGAACCCGGCGATGATGATCTCCTGGACACTGGGGCTTTATCTCGCATGGTCGGTTTATGGTTTTTCCGGCGGCTGGCTGCATGCGAAAATTGGGCTGGTCGTGCTTATGACCGCCGCGCATGTTTACTTCAGCCGCAGCGCGAAACGTTTTGCGCGGGATGAAAATACCAGGCCGGCCCGTCACTGGCGGTTGATGAACGAAGTTCCGACCGTCCTGATGATCCTGATTGTCATACTTGTGGTTGTGAAACCCTTTGGTTAAGACGGTGCGACGATAAATTTCGCGGAATTCGTGCTTTCCTCTTGCAGCCGCCGTGTTCAATCGCTATTTTCAGGCCACTCATCTTCGTGGCATGTGAATTATTCAGTCATCTGCGGTTTCTCCCACAGCATCTGATTCGCGAACACGCCCTCCCCCGACATTACATTATCAAACGGTCTTCCCTTCATGGCTGAAATGAAGCTTCAGGAACTTAAGAGCAAATCGCCTACCGACTTGCTGACTTTTGCCGAATCCCTGGAAGTTGAAAATGCGAGCACCATGCGCAAGCAGGAGCTCATGTTCGCAATCCTCAAGGTTCTCGCGAGCCAGGACATCGAAATCATCGGCGAAGGCGTCGTTGAAGTCCTGCAGGACGGGTTCGGGTTCCTGCGTTCTGCAAACGCAAATTATCTGCCCGGTCCGGATGATATCTATATCTCGCCCTCGCAGATCCGCCGCTTCTCGTTGAAGACCGGTGACACTGTTGAAGGGCCGATCCGCGGTCCGAAGGAAGGCGAACGCTACTTCGCGCTTCTCAAGGTCAATACGATCAATTTCGACGACCCGGAAAAGATTCGCCATAAGGTACATTTCGACAATCTGACACCGCTCTACCCCAATGAGCGCTTCAAGATGGAACTGGATGTTCCGACATCGAAGGACCTGTCCTCACGCGTCATCGATCTCGTTGCGCCGCTCGGCAAGGGCCAGCGCGGACTGATCGTGGCGCCGCCGCGCACCGGTAAAACGGTTCTGCTGCAAAACATCGCCCATTCCATCACGGCGAACCATCCGGAATGCTACCTGATCGTTCTCCTGATCGATGAGCGTCCGGAAGAAGTGACAGACATGCAGCGTTCGGTGAAGGGTGAGGTTGTGTCCTCCACCTTTGACGAACCGGCTGTACGCCACGTCCAGGTCGCCGAAATGGTCATCGAAAAGGCGAAGCGTCTGGTCGAGCATGGCCGTGACGTTGTCATTCTGCTCGATTCTATCACGCGTCTTGGCCGCGCCTATAACACGGTCGTTCCCTCCTCCGGTAAGGTTCTGACCGGTGGTGTGGATGCCAACGCCCTGCAGCGCCCGAAGCGCTTCTTTGGTGCAGCGCGTAACATCGAAGAAGGTGGCTCGCTGACGATCATTGCGACGGCGCTTATCGATACGGGCAGCCGTATGGATGAAGTTATCTTCGAAGAGTTCAAGGGTACCGGTAACTCGGAAATCGTGCTTGACCGCAAGGTTGCCGACAAGCGTATCTTCCCGGCGCTGGATATTCTGAAATCCGGTACGCGTAAGGAGGACCTGCTGGTGCCGCGTCAGGACCTGCAGAAGATCTTCGTTCTTCGCCGCATTCTCGCACCGATGGGAACGATGGACGCCATCGAATTCCTGATCGACAAGCTGAAGCAGACCAAGAACAATTCGGATTTCTTCGAATCGATGAATACCTGATCCGAACTTTATCCGGATTCATCATGAGAGCTTTAAAGCCGTATCCGTTCATTCGGGTGCGGCTTGACTGTTTTAAACCGAGGTGACGGATGCCAGCTTCTGCAGATACGATTTATGCACTGTCCAGTGGTGCGCTACCGGCGGGTGTCGCAGTTCTTCGAGTGAGCGGCGCGAACGCTTTCGATGTCATGAAGACGCTGACGGGCAAGGATCTTCCTTCACCAAGACGAGCGAGCCTTTGTTCGATTCGGAATCGAAACAATGAGATTATCGACCAGGCGCTGGTGTTGGTCTTTCCGGCGCCAAACTCCTTCACCGGCGAAGATTGCGTCGAAATTCACTGCCACGGCAGCCGCGCAGTTGTAGCTTCCATTTTTGCGGAGCTTGAAAATCTTGAAGGACTGCGGCCTGCGGAGGCCGGTGAGTTTTCCCGTAGAGCCTTTGAAAATGGCAAGTTGGACCTGCTTGAGGTCGAAGGCCTGGCTGATCTGTTGCAGGCGGAAACGGAGATGCAACGGCGGTTGGCGGTCGAACAAAGCAGTGGCCAGCTCTCGGCTCTCTATGATGGCTGGGCCAATCGCCTGACGCGTGCTCGGGCCTTGATAGAGGCTGAACTGGATTTTGCCGACGAGGAGGACGTGCCGGATTCGGTTGCTAGTCGCGTCTGGGAAGCGATGGTGGAACTGAGGGGTGAGATCACCAGTCATCTTCAAGGTGGTGGCAGCGGTGAAATCATTCGCGATGGTTTCAAAGTGGCGCTTGTGGGTGAACCGAATGCGGGCAAATCGACGCTGCTTAATGCGTTGAGCGGGCGGGATGTGGCGATCGTTACCGACGTTGCGGGCACGACCAGGGATGTCTTAAGCGTCGACATCAATCTGGATGGATATCTGGTCCGACTATTCGATACCGCAGGAATCCGGGAAACACAGGATGTGGTGGAGCAGGAAGGTGTGCGGCGTGCGGTTCTGACTGCGGAGACCGCAGACCTTATTCTGTTGTTGCAGGATAATGATTCGACTCCGAAACAATCTGTTGGCACTTTTGATAACCAGAGCTTCTTGCGAGTGAGGACAAAAACCGCAATTCATTCACGCGCGTCTGGGGATGAGTTTGATCTGTCGGTTTCTGCAAAAGAGGGTATCGGCCTCGTCGAATTGCGCACAGTCCTTAAGCGAGAGATAGAAAAACGCGTTGGTGCCGGTCAAACACTTGTTCCGGCGCGTGCTCGCCATAAAAAACGACTTGAAGAGACGTTGAACTATGTTAGTGATGCGCTCGATTCCGAGATCCTGGACCTTGCGATAAGGTCGGAATATCTAAGGCTCGCCGCCACATCGCTTGGACGGATCACTGGTCGAGTTGACGTTGAAGATTTGCTCGGCGTGATCTTCACGGAATTCTGCATAGGAAAATGATTCACGTGAAACATCGGCACCCTCTACGGTGATGTCGATGCATAAGAACAGGGCGCAGAAATATGCACCAGTCATTCGATGTCGTCGTTATTGGTGGTGGTCATGCCGGCAGTGAAGCTGCCGCCGCGGCCGCAAGGCACGGTGCAAAAACCGCTCTTGTTACCCATAAGCGCGAGACAATTGGTGTCATGTCCTGTAATCCCGCTATTGGTGGCCTTGGAAAGGGTCATCTTGTTCGCGAGATCGACGCTCTCGACGGATTGATGGGCAGAGTTGCCGACGCCGCCGGTATTCAGTTCCGCATGCTCAATCGGAAAAAGGGCCCAGCGGTTCGGGGCCCGCGCACGCAGGCTGATCGGCGGCTCTATCGCGAGGCGATGCACCGGGAAATCGATGCGATTGATAATCTGACAATTATCGAGGGCGATGCTTTCGATATTGAAATGGAAAATAATCGTGTCGCTGCGGTCGTCATGAAAAATGGTAGCCGAATTCACTGTGGCTCCGTGGTGCTCACGAGCGGAACTTTTCTCCGAGGCCTTATCCATATCGGTTCCGAGAAGATCCCAGCCGGTCGTGTTGGCGAAAACCCCTCTCTCGGCCTTTACGATACGCTATCGCGGCTTGGACTCGTGATGGGTCGGCTTAAAACCGGCACCCCTGCCCGGTTAGATGGGCGTAGCATCGACTGGAGCGCTGTGGACCGACAAGCTGCCGATGAGGATCCAGTTCCATTTTCATTTATGACGGACCAAATCCTTAATCCGCAAGTTGAATGCGGCGTGACCCGCACGACCCCGGCCGGTCACAAGATTATCACTGATAATATTCATCTATCCGCCATGTATTCCGGACAGATCGAAGGGGTTGGTCCGCGTTATTGCCCATCAATTGAGGATAAGATTACCCGTTTTGGTGAAAGGGACGGCCACCAAATATTTCTGGAACCGGAAGGCCTCGATGATCATACCATTTATCCCAATGGTATCTCGACCTCCCTGCCCGCTTCTGTTCAGGAGCAATTTATCCGGACGATACCAGGCCTTGAGCAGGTCATGATACTTCAGCCGGGTTATGCAATCGAATATGATTATGTCGATCCCCGCGAACTAAAACCCTCTCTTGAATGCCGCAAGATCCCAGGGCTGTTTCTGGCTGGACAGATCAACGGCACAACGGGTTATGAAGAGGCGGGCGCTCAGGGTCTTGTCGCGGGCTTGAATGCCTCGCTCTACGCTGGCGATGCAGATCCGCTTCATTTCAGCCGAACGGAATCCTATATCGGCGTGATGATCGATGATCTGACATCAAAAGGCGTCAGTGAGCCTTACCGCATGTTTACGTCACGGGCAGAATATCGTCTTTCCCTTCGCGTGGATAACGCCGATCTCCGGCTTACGCCCATTGCCCAAAAGGCTGGTATCCTCGGTCTTGCGCGCCAGCAGCGCTTTGCAAGTTTTCTCTCCGATCTCGATCATGGTCGCGCGCTAATGAAGGAACTCTCCATCAGCCCGTCGCAGGCTGCCAAGCAAGGCCTGAAACTTAATCAGGATGGTCAGCGTCGATCCGTCTATGAGCTGCTTGCATATCCTGATATGACCTTCCAAGCGCTGGCAGAACATTGGCCTGAACTTAACGCGCTGAATGTTAAGGTCGCCGAAGTGCTGCAGATTGAAGCGAGTTACGCTGTCTATATGCAGCGGCAAAGCGCTGATATTAACGATATCAAACGGGATGAAGACAGAAAAATTCCTGAGGATTTCGATTTTCAGAGCCTATCAGGTCTTTCCAATGAGCTTAAACAAAAGTTGGAAAAAGCCCGACCCGATAATATTGCACAGGCCGCCCGTGTTGACGGCATGACGCCGGCTGCTATATCGCTGCTGCTCGCACTTCTGCGGAAAAGTACCGCAACGCGAAGTGAACAATTTCGCATGCACCAATAGCGAGTCGGAGTATGAAGATAAACGGCCAGAGTGTTTCACGTGAAACACAGGAGAGGCTCGAACATTTTGTAGAGCTTTTCAAGAAGTGGAATAGGACCACAAATCTGGTAGCGCCCTCTACGCTCACCGAGCTCTGGAGCCGCCACGTTGCCGATAGCGCGCAAATCTTCCAGCTCTCGCCCCAACCCAAAAAATGGATTGATCTCGGTAGTGGCGGTGGCTTTCCCGGCGTCATCACAGCGATCTTTCTGACCGAACTTGGCGATGGCTGGGTCAATCTGGTCGAAAGCAACAATAAAAAGGCTGCATTTTTACGAATCGCACTGAAGGAAACCGGTGCCAGAGGTGCGGTTCATCCGGTCAGAATCGAGACGGCATCTGAAATCATAAGGACTTGTGATGCTGTTTCGGCGCGTGCTCTTGCTGAGCTGGATCTACTTTTCGAGTACATCCGTCCCTGGGCGCAGAATAATCCCCATCTCAAGGCGTATTTTAATAAAGGCCGGGATTATGAGTCCGAAGTGCAGAAAGCGCATGGTCGCTGGCAGTTTGATCTGGTAAAACATCGGAGTGCTATTGAGGCAGATTCTGTTGTTCTTGAAATCAGCAACCTCGTTTTGAGGCGCTGACAAGCTGGCCAGGTGCGGCATGACCTTTGAAAAAAACCGAATTATCGCAGTTGCAAACCAGAAAGGCGGCGTTGGCAAGACAACAACGGCTATCAATCTGGCGACCGCGCTAGCGGCTATCGGTGAGCGCGTGCTGATCGTGGACCTGGACCCGCAGGGTAATGCGAGTACTGGCCTTGGCATTGACCGCAAAGAGCGTAAGCTTTCGTCCTATGATCTTCTGGTAGGAGAACATGGCGTTGCGGAAGTTGCTGTTCCCACAGCGGTTCCCAATCTCGATATCGTCCCTTCCACAATGGATTTGCTCGGCTTCGAGATGCAGGTCGCAACTGTAGCCAATCGTGTTTTCCTTTTGCGTGCAGCGATGGAAACACAGGAGGCCAAGAGCTATTCTTATATTCTCGTCGATTGCCCGCCCTCTTTCAATCTCTTGACGATGAACGCGATGACGGCTGCGCATTCCGTGCTGGTGCCGCTGCAATGTGAGTTCTTTGCCCTGGAAGGTTTGAGCCAGCTGCTGGATACGGTCAGCCAGATACGTGGTTCAGTCAATCCACAGCTCGATATTCAGGGCATCGTTTTAACGATGTTCGATGCGCGTAACAATCTTGCGCAGCAGGTCGTTTCGGACGTGCGTACGCATCTTGGAGAAAAGGTTTACCATACCCTTATTCCGCGGAATGTCCGGGTTTCGGAAGCGCCGTCCTATGGTAAACCGGCAATCCTCTATGATCTGAAATGTGCCGGCAGCCAGGCCTATTTGCAGTTGGCATCCGAAGTGATCCAGAGAGAGCGTCTGCGCAAAGCTGCCTGACACTTGCGGACTGTATGGAGTAATATCTTATGAGTGATGATCTTTCCAAGCGTCGACTGGGGCGCGGTCTTGCCGCATTGATCGGAGAAATGGATCAGCCGGTGCCCGTCGGTGAGCCGCAGCGCGCGGTCAATGCTGATCGCACCATTCCGATTGAATTCATCGCTCGCAGCCAAAGAAACCCGCGACGTCATTTCGATGAAAACGAGCTGCAGGATCTCGCCGCATCGATCCGCCAGCACGGAATAGTTCAGCCGGTAGTGGTAAGAACGGTTGGAGTCAACCGATACGAGATTATCGCCGGTGAGCGCCGTTGGCGCGCGGCACAGCTCGCCGGCTTTACCGATGTGCCCGTCATTGTTCGTGACGTGGATGACCGGACGGCGTTGGAACTCGCCATCGTTGAAAACGTGCAGCGTTCCGATCTCAATCCGCTTGAAGAGGCGATGGGTTACGAGCAGCTGATCGCGGAGCACGGTTATACGCAGAATGATCTCGGCGAAATCATCGGCAAGAGCCGGAGCCATGTTGCCAATAGTCTGCGGCTTCTCAAGCTTCCCGATCCGGTGCGGGATATGCTTGCGGATGGTTCGCTTTCCGCCGGTCACGCGCGTGCGCTGGTCTCCACTTCAGATCCGGCGACCTTGGCACGTACGATCGTATCCAAGGGGCTTTCGGTACGCGATGCTGAGCGTCTGGCACAAAACGACATCAAAGCCCAGGGCGAGACCGTTGAAAAACGTCCGGCTGGGGAAAAGGATTCGGATACGATCGCGCTCGAACGCAGCCTTTCCGATGCACTCGGCCTTGATGTAAAAATCAGCCATAAGGGTGGGTCGGGGCAGATTCGTATTGCTTACCGCACGCTTGAACAGCTTGAGGCCGTCTGCCGGCTGCTGGAACAGAAATAATTAAATATCTGTTCTTACTGATAAATACCCGCCTTTGGCGGGTATTTTCGTGTATGGGCGCTCAAAAATCGATAGCCCTGCCCTTTATCTCGTAATCACCGAAACGAACCGGTTCCGCACCGCCGCGACCACCGGTCTCAGGCGGTAATTGAAGTTCTGCCTGCTGCTGGCGTCGTTCTTCCGCTTCCTTCAGCGCCCGCTGCGCTGCGGGTGAAAGTCGCTTCACCCGTTCCGCGCCCTCTTCGGCGCCATTATCATTATCCGCATTTTGCATGGAATCCTCCCTATGACGGGATATTGAAATATGTTTGCTGCTCCCCAGATTATATAATCGAACGGGTTTTATAAACCCCACAATATTTCTGGCGAGTGAGAAGGAGAGTTCAACGGATGAACATGATGCGCACGGCAATGCTTCTGGCCTTCATGACCGCATTGTTCATGGGTGTCGGTTTTCTGATTGGAGGCAAGGGCGGCATGATGATTGCGCTGCTCATCGCCGCCGGTATGAACCTCTTTTCTTACTGGAATTCCGACAAGATGGTCCTGTCAGCCTATCGCGCCCGGGAGATCGATGAGGCGAATGCGCCCGAGTTTTTTCACATGATCCGGGACTTGTCCCAGAATGCCGGCTTGCCCATGCCGAAGGTCTATATCTACGACAGTCCGCAGCCGAACGCCTTCGCGACGGGCAGAAACCCTGAGAACGCGGCTGTCGCGGCTTCGACAGGGCTGCTGGAGCGCTTAACGCCCGAGGAGGTTGCTGGTGTCATGGCGCATGAGCTCGCCCATGTGCAGAACCGCGATACCCTGACCATGACAATTACCGCAACGCTCGCGGGTGCGATTTCCATGCTCGGCAATTTTGCCTTCTTTTTTGGTGGCAACAGGGAAAATAATAATAACCCGCTGGGCTTCATTGGCGTGCTGGTCGCGATGATCGTGGCGCCGCTTGCGGCAATGCTGGTGCAGATGGCGATCAGCCGCACACGGGAATATTCTGCCGACCGCCGCGGCGCCGAAATCTGTGGCAATCCCCTCTGGCTTGCCTCTGCCCTGCAGAAGATTTCAGGCATGGCGCAGCAAATTCACAATGACGATGCTGAACGCAATCCGGCTACGGCGCATATGTTCATCATCAATCCGCTCTCCGGCGAGCGTATGGACAATCTCTTTTCCACGCATCCCAACACGGAAAACCGTGTGGCGGCGCTGCACGCCATGGCACAGGAGTTTTCCCCGCGAGGATCGACGCCGCCGTCATCGAGTGATAGACCCCTGCGCAAATCAAGTTCCGTCCCCAGGACAGGTTGGGGGCGAGGCAATGAAAACGAGCGCAAGGGGCCGTGGTCTTGACATCCGATATTCAGAATAAGCCGGCGCGGTCCAGAAAACCGAAGCCGGCGCATGGAAGGGGCCGTGAAGACGGCCCTTCGTCTTTCGAGGACAAGCCGGGTCTTGCTGCGCGCGTTGCTGCCACCCGCATTCTCGCGGCGGTTCTGGAAAAGAAGACCTCCATGGATGGGATGCTCGACAGCGAAAACGGCAATCCCGTTTATCGTGCTTTGTCGCTCGCAGACCGGGCGCTGGTGAGGGCCATCGTTAATAGCGCGCTTCGTCACCTTCCCCGCGTCGAGACGGCGTTGTCGATGTTATTGGATGGACCATTGCCGCAAGGCGCGCGATCGTTGCATCACGTCCTTGTCGTTGGTGCTGCGCAGATGCTTTATCTTGATGTACCGGACCATTCCGCTGTCGATCTCGCCGTGGAGCAGGCGCATCGCGATCCACGCAACCGGCGTTTCGTCAAGCTGGTCAATGCCGTGCTCCGAAGGCTCGGCCGTGAAAAAGCGGAGATCGAAAGGGCCATCGCTGACGTTCCGGTTTTGCCGGACTGGTTCTATGCACGGCTTGTTTCCGCCTATGGCGACGAGGTGGCCCAAAGGATTTCGGAGGCGCAGCTAACGCCGTCCTCCATTGATCTGACGGTGAAGGCTGATCCTGCTCTCTGGGCGGAGAAACTGGGCGGTACGCTTATGCCGAATGGCAGTGTGCGTTTGGGCGAGTTCGAAGGTCAGATCCCCTCGCTTGACGGTTTCACTGAGGGGGCGTGGTGGGTGCAGGATCTCGCGGCCAGCATGCCGGTGAAGCTGCTGGGCGATATTTCCGGCAAGCGCGTCGCCGATCTTTGTGCAGCTCCCGGCGGCAAGACCGCCCAGCTTGCACTGGCGGGCGCCAGGGTCACGGCGCTGGATCAGTCCGGTAACCGTCTTCGCCGCCTGCGGGAAAATCTCGACCGGCTTGGCCTCCATGCCGAAACGGTGGAGACCAATATGCTGAAATATCAGCCGGAACAGCTTTTCGACGCGGTACTGCTCGATGCACCATGTTCGTCTACCGGAACTCTGCGCAAGCATCCCGATGTCTGCTGGACGAAGGATGAGAACGACATTGCCAAACTTGCAGCACTTCAGGGCCAGATGCTGCGACATGCGCTCACCCTTGTCGGGCCGGGTGGTCTTGTTGTCTTTTCGAATTGCTCGCTTGATCCTTCCGAAGGGGAAGAAATGATTGCCGAGATTCTGGCGGAAAATCCCAACGTGGAGCGCGTTGCCGTGCAAAGGGAAGACTGGCCCGGAATGGAAGCGGCCATCAGCGCCGCGGGTGATCTGCGCACGACGCCTGATATGTTCGGTGGCGTCGATGGGTTCTTTAGCAGTGTCTTGCGGAAGAAATAGAAAAGAGCCAAGCTCTCGCGAATCATTAGACATTTATCGAAAACGTTCCGATCATCGCGGTTCACTGATAAAAACAAAACATGTGAAACGGGAAACACAGCTTGTTAGGGTCCTTCGCAGGCAGCATGAATGCCGCCGGTCTTCTTTCGCGGATGGCGTACCGTCATCTGTGTGTTGGCCTTACGCCGTTGCGTCTGCATCTATCGCGATTTGCCAACCGTGTGCCCGACGGTCTGGTGGCCGCTCCCACCGATCTGCGGGCAATCGATCCGTATTTTGCCGAGGAATTGTTGCGCGGGCGCATTGCGCTTGCCGGACGGGTCGTTGAAACCGGCGGTGCTTCGCCTTTCCAGGTCGATTATCCTTCAGCGGTTTTTGAAGAACGGCTACATGCATTCAGTTGGCTGCGGCACATTCGCTCCGATAAATCGAGCGAGGCTTGCAAGCGCGCCCGCCGCATCGTCGTTGAGTGGATGGTGTTGCATGGCAAACGCGTTACGGGCACCGCATGGTCACCTCAAATCGCGGCACAGAGACTGATCGCCTGGCTCTCGCATTCTCCCGTGGTTTTATACGAGGCTGATGCGGGCTTTTACCGGCGTTTTCTGAAAAACCTCGCTTTTCACGTGCGTTATCTCGAACGGATCGTCAAACATGCACCGGATGGTGAAGCGCGGCTGCGGATCAGGATAGCGCTTGCGATGGCCTCCATCGCCATGCCGACGCGGCTCTCGCGGATCAACCGGAACGGAATGAAGCTGGCTCAGGAAATGGAACGCCAGATTCTCCCCGATGGCGGGCATGTTTCCCGCAATCCTCGGGTCATGCTGGATTTGCTGCTCGATCTCCTCCCGTTGCGGCAAAGCTACATCAACCTCGGCCATGACCTGCCATCCGGACTGGTACCGGCGATAGACCGGATGTTTCCAGCGATCCGGTTTTTCCGGCATCAGGGCGGCGATCTTGCACTGTTCAACGGCGCCACCGCGACGCTTGCCAACGAGCTTGTTTCTGTGCTGCGTTATGATGAAACCGCCGGTCGGCCGTCCAAAGTCCTGCCGGATGTGAATTACCACCGGCTTGCGACAGATGAGACTGTCATCATCGTGGATACCGGTTATCCCGGCTCGGCGGAACTGTCGCGCAGCGCCCATTCGGGCTGCCTCTCTTTCGAAATGTCCTGCGGCAAGAACCGGTTCATCGTCAACTCCGGGTTCCCACGCAATGCTGCGCCGGAATATCAGCGCGCCAGCCGTTCCACGGCGGCCCATTCCACCGTTACGCTCGCCGATACCTCGTCCTGCAGATTGTCACGCTCAACACTGCTGGGCCCGATCATGGTTTCGGGCGTCAGCCAGGTCGATAGCCGACGCGGATCGGATGCAAACGGCAATGACGTCCTTTGGGCGTCCCATGACGGCTACTTGCAGAATTTCGGCTGTTACCACGAGCGGGAAATAGAGTTGAATGCGGCGGGCACCAAGATAAAGGGCCGCGACCTGCTTCGCTCCGAAGAGGCGGCGCAGAAGGGGCAATTGCAGTCAGTGTCGGCGGTTTCCCGTTTCCATATTCACCCCCATATCCAGCTTCACCAGCGGGATGAGGAGTCGGTTTATCTGAAGGCGGCGGATGGCACCACCTGGCTGTTCTCGGCGCCGGGACTGGAGCTCTTCGTGACCGAGGATGTCTTTATGGCCGACGCATCCGGCATGCGTCCGTCGCAGCAGATCGAATTGCCCTTCAATCTTGCCAATACGCGGGAAATCCGCTGGCTCATCGAACGCATGGGCTGACGGCTTTCGGGCCGCGCAAGGCAAAAACCGCCATAGTTTTTGTCGTTCGGCATCCTCGCTGTTTATTAATGCGGTAAGCTGTGTTAACGCGGCGACAATTGCTGGATCATTCCCCTTCCAGCCTGTCCTCCCTGTTAAACGGAGTATGCCTGATGGCCGTCGTGTCCAAGAAAATTCCCGCCCCCGATAAGGTCAAGATTCGCACGGCGCTTCTTTCCGTGTCCGACAAGACTGATATTATCGAGCTGGCGACGGTGCTCTCCAAGCTCGGCGTCAAGCTTCTGTCGACCGGCGGGACGGCGAAAGCCATTGCAGAAGCGGGCCTGGCGGTCACGGATGTCTCCGACGTCACCAATTTTCCGGAGATCATGGACGGCCGCGTCAAGACCCTGCATCCCAATGTGCACGGCGGGCTTCTGGCTATCAGGGATGATGCGGACCATGTGGAGGCGATGAAGGCCCACGGCATTGAGGCGATCGATCTTTCCGTGATCAATCTTTATCCTTTCGAGGAAGTACGCGCCAAGGGTGGGGATTATCCGACGACGGTCGAAAACATCGATATTGGCGGTCCGGCAATGATCCGTGCCTCCGCCAAAAACCATGCCTATGTCACTGTCGTTACCGATCCTTCCGATTACCCCGCACTGGTCGAAGCCCTGCAGGCCGATGACGGACAGACCTCCTATGCGCTGCGCCAGCGTTTCGCCGCCAAGGCCTATGCCCGCACCGCTGCTTACGATGCCGTGATTTCCAACTGGTTTGCCGAAGCACTGGCAATTGAGACGCCTGATTACCGCGCCATCGGCGGGATGCTGAAGGAAAAGATGCGTTACGGTGAAAACCCTCATCAGAGCGCCGGTTTCTACCTGACCGGCGAAAAGCGCCCCGGCGTTGCAACCGCGACGCTTCTTCAGGGCAAGCAGCTCTCCTACAATAACATCAATGATACGGATGCGGCTTACGAGCTGGTGGCAGAATTCCTGCCGGAAAATGCGCCGGCCGTTGCCATCATCAAACATGCCAATCCCTGTGGCGTTGCGACAGGTCCGACCCTTGCCGAAGCCTATCGGCGTGCTTTGGCGTGTGATTCCGTTTCCGCTTTTGGTGGCGTCATTGCCCTGAACCGCACGCTCGATGCGGAAACGGCCGAAGAGATCGTCAAGCTCTTCACCGAAGTCATTATCGCGCCCGACGTAACCGAAGAAGCCAATTCAATCATCGCCCGCAAGCCCAACCTGCGCCTTCTGGCAGCGGGTGGCCTGCCTGACCCGCGCGCGGCTGGCCTCACCGCGAAGACCGTTTCCGGCGGTCTGTTGGTACAGAGCCGTGATAATGGCATGGTCGAAGATCTCGAACTCAAGGTCGTCACCAAGCGTGCGCCGACGGCGCAGGAACTTGAAGATATGAAGTTCGCCTTCAAGATCGCCAAGCATGTGAAATCCAATGCTGTGATCTATGCCAAGGATGGCCAGACGGCGGGTATCGGCGCTGGCCAGATGAGCCGCGTGGACTCTGCTCGCATCGCCGCCCAGAAGGCGGAAGATGCTGCCAAGGCACTTGGGCTGGCTGAACCGCTGACGCGTGGTTCTGCTGTCGCTTCCGAAGCGTTTTATCCCTTTGCCGATGGCTTGCTTGCTGCAATCGCTGCCGGCGCTACGGCGGTTATCCAGCCGGGTGGCTCCATGCGCGATCAGGACGTGATCGATGCCGCAAACGAACATAATGTGGCGATGGTCTTTACCGGCATGCGCCACTTCCGCCACTAAGCGCGAAAAATAAAGGCACAACAAAGGGCCCGGAAAGCGATTTCCGGGCCCTTTGTTTCACGTGGGACAGTCTGTCACCACCAGTTCAGGTCACCGCACCGACGTGCCACGGCACAAATTCGTTGTCACCATAGTCATAAATTTCGCTGACCGTCTTGTCGCCGGACGCGACCGCCAGGATATGCTCGAAAATTCGTTTGCCGGATTCTTCGATGGTTTCCGCTCCCGTGACGATCTCGCCGCAATTGATATCCATGTCTTCCTTCATGTGTTCATACATTTCGGAATTGGTGGCGATCTTGATGCACGGGGCTGGCTTGAAACCTGAAACCGAGCCGCGGCCGGTGGTGAAACAGATGACGTTGCAGCCGCCGGCGACCTGGCCGGTGACGGCAACGGGATCGTAGCCGGGCGTATCCATGAAAACGAAACCCTGCTCCGTCACCGTTTCGGCAAATTCATAAACGGCCTTCAGTGGCATCGAGCCACCTTTCGCAACTGCGCCGAGCGATTTTTCCAGAATGGTCGTCAGGCCGCCGAGCTTGTTGCCATGGGAAGGATTGTTGTTGAGTTCGTCGCCATTGCGGGCGGTATAGTCCCGCCACCAGTCGATGCGTTGCAGCAGCTTTTCGGCGACCGCAGGTGTGACGGCGCGTTTGGTCAGCAGGTGCTCGGCACCGTAGATTTCAGGCGTTTCGGAGAGCACGGTCGTGCCGCCATTGCGCACGATAAGGTCAGAGGCATAACCCAGAGCCGGATTGGCGGATATGCCGGAATATCCGTCCGAGCCGCCGCATTCCAGTGCGACTTTCAGCTTGGAAAGCGGCTGTTCGGTGCGGCGGGCGGCGTTGACCATCGGCAGCATCGCCTTGATTTCGGCAATTGCCGCATCGATCGTCTTGCGGGTGCCGCCGTGCTGCTGGATGGTCATGGTACGCAGCCGCTCGCCCTCTTCCATCTTGTAATGTTCGAGGATGGGCGCGATCTGGTTGGTCTCGCAGCCCAAGCCGATCAACAGAATGCCGCCGAAATTCGGATGGCGGGCGTACCCTTGAATGGTGCGGATGAGAAGGCGGTAACCTTCCGACTTGGTGTTCAGCGCACAGCCGCCGCCATGGGTGAGTGCTACAACGCCATCGACATTGCCGAAGCCGTCAAGGCCGCCCTCTTTGTTGAAATAATCGGCGATGTAGCGCGACACGGTGGCGGAACAGTTCACGGATGCGATGACGCCGATGTAGTTGCGCGTTCCGGCGCCGCCGAGACCACGGTCGTAACCCATGAAGGTTCGACGCTCGGCTTCGGGCAACATGCCTTGTTCTTCGATATCGACACTGAACTGGTGCGCGTGTTCGGAAGGCACCATGGCGAGATTGTGCAGGTGTACGTGTCGGCCAGGCTCGATGTCCTGCGTGGCGATGCCGATGACCTGGCCGTATTTCAGCACTTCTTCGCCTGATTTGATCAGCTTGAGGGCCACCTTGTGTCCGCGCCCGATCAGCTCGAGCGCCGCCAGATCGCCCCTGCCCGTCGCACCGCCGGCGGGGATAGACCGACGCGCCACCGCGACGTTGTCGTTGGCGTTCAGCAAAATGGTTGCCTCGGAATTCTCACTCACGGGTTTTCCTCCTCCCGATAGATTGTCTGCTATGTTCGTCATTTAGCTCTCTACCCAGCGGCGTTTCGAGCCTTCCAGATGGGTATGCATGGCGGCCTGCGCCAGCAGCGGCTCCCTGAGTTCCAGAGCAGCCAGAATGGCCTCGTGCTCCTGCAAAGCGCGGGTCCAGGTGTCACGATCCTCAAATTTGACACGAAGCTGGGCTGAAATGGGGCTGTGACGCTCATCAAAGAGGTTTGCCACCAGTCTTGCCAAAACGCTGTTGCCGGATTGTTCGGCAATGGTGACGTGGAACAGGCGATCCTGATCGAGGGGTTTGCGGCCGGCCTCGATTTCCCTTTGCATGGTGTTAAGGATCTGGCGGAGGGTTGCGATAGTCTCATCGGTCATCCGGCTTGTCGCCAACACGATGGTCGCCCCCTCCAGCGCGGCGCGCGCCTGCATCAGTTCGGAGGGGCTGTCACCCAGCGACTTGGTGTGATGGGTCGTCTGAAGTGCTTCGGTCGACACATAAACGCCGGAACCCATACGAATTTCAACGGTGTTATCGATTTCAAGCGCAATCAGCGCCTCACGCAACGAGGGTCTCGACACGCCTAGTTTCTGCGCCAGTTCCCGTTCGGCGGGAAGTCGCGTTCCGGGCAGGAATTCACCCATGTCGATGAGTTCGCGTATCTGATCCGCGATCTGCTGATAAAGCCGACGCGGTTCCGCAATTTTGGCCTGACCACTCATGTGTTTTTTGCTGATGCCTTTGTGATGCTTACATTTGGCCTTACCGTAACGCCAAGCGTATCAATTCGCAAGGATTTACTTAAATTATTGAAATATATTTATTATTTTAAAGATCCGTGAAGTGGTCATCTATCCGTTAAAATCTGTCTTTTCAATTTTCGACCTAATTGGCTTGACCATCATAAAAAACCGGCCTAACCATTTGTCCTGTTCACAACCCCGGTGGAGCGGGGAACAGGGTGGAGGTTTCCAGATGTCGCAGGGCGCATCGACAATTCGAGGCGACTTTTCGCCTGAGGAGATGGCGCGTGCGGAGCGTTCTGTACTTCTTCGTCTCGAAAATATCAGCAAGGAATTTCCCGGCGTAAAGGCGCTGTCGAACGTGCATTTCGATCTGCGCGGCGGTGAAGTGCATGCCGTCTGCGGCGAGAATGGCGCGGGAAAATCGACACTGATGAAAATCATCAGCGGCGTCTACCAGCCGAGCGAAGGGACGATCCTGCACAAGGGCGCGAAGGTGCAATATGCATCGCCGCTGGAGTCCGAAGCTGCCGGTATCGCGATCATCCATCAGGAACTCAACCTGGTACCGCATCTTTCCGTTGCCGAGAATATCTATCTTGCGCGTGAGCCGCGCCGTCGTTTCCTCGTGGACCGCAAGAAACTGCGGCTTGATGCCAAACGCTGTCTCGACAGGCTGGGTATCGATATCAACCCAGACCAGATGGTTCGCGGTCTTTCCGTCGCCCAATGTCAGATGGTGGAAATCGCCAAGGCGCTTTCTCTTGACGCGGAAGTGCTCATCATGGATGAGCCGACCTCTTCGCTGACGGAACAGGAAACCCGGCTTCTGTTCAAAGTCATCCGTGATCTCAAGGCTTCCGGGGTCGGCATTGTCTATATTTCCCATCGCCTCGATGAAATGGCCGAGATCGTCGATCGTGTGACGGTGCTGCGCGACGGACGTTATATTTCGACCGACGACTTCGCCTCCATCACCGTTGATGACATTGTAACGCGTATGGTGGGGCGTTCGCTGGAAGAGAAGTTCCCCGAGCGCACGTCGCGCCCGACGGACGATATTCTGTTTTCTGTCGAAGGGCTGACCCGTCATGGCGTGTTCAGCGACGTCAGTTTTTCGCTACGGCGCGGCGAAATCCTCGGTTTTGCCGGACTTATGGGTGCGGGACGAACGGAAGTCGCGCGGGCAATCTTCGGGGCTGATCCACTCGATGCGGGCAAGATCGTTTTCAACGGGCGGGAACTTTCGATCGGCTCGCCGCAGGATGCCATCGAGGAAGGCATTGCCTATCTCTCGGAAGATCGCAAAAGCGATGGCCTCGCCATCAAGATGTCGGTGGCGGCCAATACGACGCTCGCCAATCTCGGTGAAGTTTCCAACCGTTTAGGACTGATCGACTTCAAGAAGCATGACGATGTGGCGAAGCGTTACGTCGACCTCTTGAATATCCGCACCCCTTCAATCGATCAGACGGTGCGTCTGCTTTCGGGTGGTAACCAGCAGAAGATCATCATCGGCAAATGGCTGTTCCGGCAGTCGCGCATACTGTTCTTCGATGAGCCGACGCGCGGAATCGATGTGGGCGCAAAGTTCGCGATCTACAAGATCATGGACGAACTGGCCGCCCAGGGCATCGGTGTCATTCTCATCAGCTCGGAACTGCCGGAAATTCTGGGACTGACAGATCGCATCGCGGTGTTCCATCAGGGCCGTATCACGGGCGTGCTTGAGACCGCCAAGACCAATCAAGAAGAAATCATGCGGTATGCGTCCGGTTACGGCCGGGCCGCGCAGTGAGGAACGACATGGCCAATATTGCAGAACCCAAGAAGAGCTTCGCAGTCAGCGACCGCCAGAAAGACATTATCCAGAAGTTCGCCGCGCTCGGCAGCCTGTTTGCGCTCGTCGCGGTCTTTTCCGCAACCAGCAACGCCTTCTTCACCGTCAATAATGGCATGACCATCGCGCTGCAGGTGACGTCTATTGCGCTGCTCGGCATTGGTGCCACCTGCGTCATCATCACCGGGGGCATTGATCTTTCCGTCGGTTCGGTGCTCGCTCTTGCCGGCGTCGTTGCTGCGCTGGCGGTGAAGGAACTCGGCATGCCGGTGCCGATCGGCATGTTGCTCGGCATTCTGACAGGGTCGGTTTGTGGTTTCATCAACGGACTTCTGGTGACCCGCTTCAAGCTTCCGCCCTTCATCGCCACGCTCGGCATGATGCTGATCGCCCGCGGTGTGGCCCTGCAGATCACCGGTGCGCGTGCCGTTTCCGGCCTTGGCGAGTCCTTCGGCGAACTCGGCAACGGTGCCCTCTTCCGCATCGTCAATATCGGTGACGACGGTTTTCCGAATGTCGTGTTTCCCGGCATTCCCTATCCGGTCATCCTGATGGTGGTGATTGCGCTTGCGGTTTCCTTCATGCTCAACCGCTCGATTCTCGGACGTCACATTTATGCCGTGGGCTCCAATGCGGACGCGGCGCGCCTTTCCGGCGTCAATGTCGCCCGCGTTACCAACTTCACCTACATTCTGTCGGGCACGCTTGCCGGTCTGACGGGCTGCGTGCTGATGTCGCGCCTCGTCACCGCCCAGCCGAATGAGGGTGTGATGTATGAACTGGACGCCATTGCCAGCGCCGTTATCGGCGGCACATCGCTGATCGGCGGCGTGGGAACGATTTCCGGTACGGCCATCGGTGCCTTCGTCATCGGCATCCTGCGTAACGGTCTCAATATGAACGGTGTTTCCGCCTTCACACAACAGATCATCATCGGCCTTGTCATTCTGGTAACCGTCTGGATCGACCAGCTGCGCAACCGCCGCTGATCAAAGGGCTGCGGACCCTTTCCGCAAAAAAGATCGGCAGGGGAGGCCCGGATGCCGACACCACGGAGGAAGAAAATGAAGAAAATTGCGACTGCCCTTCTGACATCCGCAATCGCGCTGTGGAGCGTTTCCACCGTGCAGGCCGGTGAAATCGCCGTCATCGTCAAGACCGTCAACTCCACCTTCTGGCAGAACGTCCAGAAGGGCGCTGACGCGGCGATGAAGAACTCTTCCGGCAACACCATGACCTTCCAGGGTCCGGCTGCCGAGTCGGCGATTGCCGATCAGGTCAACATGGTCGAAAACGCCATCAACCGTAAGGTTGCGGGTATCGTTCTTGCACCTTCTGATCCAGACGCCCTTGTACCGGCCGTCAAAAAGGCCTGGGAAGCCCGTATCCCGGTGGTTCTGATCGACTCGCAGCTCGCCAAGGGTTCGGATCAATATTATCAGTCCTTCCTGGCGACCGATAACAAGAAAGCCGGCGAACTGGCCGCGCAGGCGCTGATCGACAAGGTCGGCACGGAAGGCAAGATTGCCGTCATGTCCTATGTCGCCGGCGCCGGTTCCGAAATCGGCCGCGTTGGCGGTTTCACCGATTACATTCAGATGCATTCGAAGCTTCAGATCGTCGGCCCCTTCTATTCGCAGTCGCAGATGGCGACGGCGCTGAACCAGACCACCGACGTTCTGGCTGCCAATTCCGACCTGAAGGGCATTTTCGGCGCCAATGAGCCGACTGCCATCGGTGTTGGCCGCGCGCTTGCCCAGTCCGGCAAGGCCGGCAAGGTCGTTGCCATCGGCTTTGACGGTAACCAGGACCTGCAGAGCTTCGTCAAGGATGGCACGCTTGCCGGCATCGTCGTTCAGGGTTCCTACCAGATGGGTGAAAAGGGCGTTGAAACCGTGACCAAGCTCATCAACAAGGAAAAGGTAGAGAAGTTCGTCGATACCGGCGTCGTAGTTGTCACCAAGGACAATATTGAAAAGCCTGAAGCCAAGAACGTACTTTACTGATGCCGACGGCGCGCCGCCCGGCTGCGGCGCGCCTCCCCTTTGAGACGCGGTCCTCCGCTCCATGCCCAAGAATTCAGGAAGCCCTGTGATGAAAGTCTCCGATACACGTAAATTGCCCCGCCGCGCTGTTGACGTCACCGTCATGGGCCTCGGTTGCGCCCAGATGGGCAATCTCTACCGCGTCACGCCCTACGAAGAGTCCAAAAGCGCGTTCGACAAGGCATGGGAAAGCGGCATGCGTTATTTCGATACCGCGCCGTTTTACGGTTATACGCGGTCGGAGCGTCGTCTGGGCACCATGGTAACCGAGCACGATCGGGGCGACTATACGCTTAGCACCAAGGTCGGCCGTGTCATGGTGCCGGATGAGACAGTGGGTCTGGAGGAGGATGCCTATATTGCGCCCCTGCCGTTCCGCCCGGTCTATGATTATTCCTATGACGGTATTCTACGCTCCTTCGAGGCTAGCCAGCAGCGGCTGGGTATCCTTAAGCCGGATATTCTTTATGTGCACGATATCGGTTCACTTACCCATGGCGAAAAGCATCAGCATTATTGGGAACAGCTGACCAACGGCGGTGGGTTCCGCGCGCTTGGTAAGCTGCGCGAAGAAGGGTCGACCGGGGCTGTCGGCCTTGGCGTCAACGAGTGGGAAATCATCAATGACGCCATGCATGTCTTCGATATCGATGTCGCCATGCTGGCGGGCCGTTATACGCTGCTCGAACAGCAAAGCCTTGCTTTCATGAACCGCTGCGCTCAAAGCGGCGTCGCCATCGTTGTCGCTGGCGCTTTCAATTCGGGGATTCTGGCTGGTAACCGCAAATTCAATTATGCCGATGCGCCTGCCGATATCCTCAAGCGCGTGGACGCGCTGCACAACGTCTGTGAGGAGCTGGGTGTCTCGCTTCAGGCCGCCGCACTTCAGTTTCCTCTCGCCCATCCGGCGTCGGTTACGGTCGTTTCAGGTGCACGCAATGCGCAGCAGCTTGCCTCGAATATCGAATGGTTCGAGCAGTCTATCCCGGATGAATTTTGGTCCGAGCTGCGCAAGCGTGGCCTGATTGCCGAAGGTGCGCCTGTGCCCGGCGGAAAGGCCTGAGGCAATGCTCATCGACGCCCACCAGCATTTCTGGCTGATGAAGGATCGCGCCGGGCAATGGCCTCCACCATCGCTCGCCGCTATCTACCGGGATTTTCTTCCTACCGATCTGTCGCCATTGCTTGATGCCGCCGGGGTTTCTGGCACGGTGCTGGTGCAGACGATGGAGACGGCGGCCGACACGGATTTCATGCTGGAACTGGCTGAAAACACCGATTTCATCAAAGGTGTGGTCGGCTGGGTGGATATGAAGTCTCCAGATGCGGCGTCGGAAATCGCCCGCCGGGCGAAACATTCTGCCTTCAAGGGCGTGCGCCCCATGCTGCAGGGCATGGAAGATGTCTCTTGGATAGACGATCCCGCGTTGGATGCTGCCGTTGAAGCGCTGGTGAAGCACGGTCTGGTGTTTGACGCGCTGGTTCTGCCGCCCAATCTGCCGCATCTCCTCTCCTTCGCGCGCAGACATCCCGAGTTGCCAATCGTGATCGATCATGGCGCGAAGCCTCTGATCGCCACTGGCCACTATAGTGACTGGCGGCGCGATATGGCGGCTCTCTCTGCCCTTCCCAATGTCCATTGCAAGCTATCCGGCCTGCTGACCGAGCGCGGTGAGCAGCGCCCGGAAGCGGTGCGGCCCTATGCCGAGACCATTCTGGACCTGTTCGGTAGCGATCGGGTGATCTTCGGTAGTGACTGGCCGGTGCTGCGCCTTGCGGGTGACTATCAGGGCTGGCTGGATTTCTGCCGCGACATCGTGCCGGCCAAGGACCATGCGGCAGTTTTCGGCGGCAACGCCATTCGTTTTTACTCCCTTACTGACAGGTGATGCATGCTGGCGATTTTCTGTGACACTCCCGGTCAACTAACCGCCAAGGATCTGCCGAAACCCGTGCGCGGGGAAGGTGAAGTGCTGGTGCGTATTCGCCGGATCGGCGTTTGCGGTACGGATCTGCATATCTTCACCGGCAACCAGCCATATCTCTCCTATCCGCGTATCATGGGGCATGAACTTTCCGGCACGGTGGATGAGGCGCCCGAAGGTAGCCATCTTTCCGCCGGCGATGTCGTGACCATCATTCCCTATATCTCCTGCGGGAAATGTAATGCCTGCCTGAAGGGCAAGAGCAATTGCTGCCGCAATATCGGTGTGCTCGGTGTCCATCGCGATGGCGGCATGGTGGAATATCTGAGCGTACCGCAGCAATTCGTGCTGAAGGCGGAGGGGCTTAGCCTCGACCAGGCGGCCATGACGGAATTTCTGGCGATTGGCGCGCATGCGGTGCGGCGCGGTGCCGTCGAAAAGGGGCAGAAGGTCCTGATCGTCGGTGCCGGCCCGATTGGAATGGCGGTTGCTGTTTTCGCTGTTCTCGATGGCGGTGACGTGACGATGATCGACGGTCGCACCGACCGGCTGGATTTCTGCAAGAAACATCTCGGTGTCGCTCATACGGTTATCCTTGGCGAAGGCGACAAGGATCGTCTGTCCGATATCACCGACGGCGATTTCTTCGATGCAGTCTTTGATGCGACCGGCAATCCGAAAGCCATGGAGCGCGGGTTTTCCTTCGTAGGTCACGGTGGCGCCTATGTCCTGGTGTCCATCGTTGCCAGCGATATCGGCTTCAACGACCCGGAGTTTCACAAGCGTGAGACGACGTTGCTCGGCAGCCGCAACGCGACGCCGGAAGATTTCGAGCGCGTGCTTCGTGCCTTGCGCGAAGGGAAAGTGCCTGAGGCGCTGATCACCCACCGCATGACACTTGCTGATGTCCCCGCGAAGTTCGCCGGCCTGACCGATCCGAAAGCCGGAGTCATCAAGGGCATGGTGGAGGTTGCATGACGCCCGATACGCCCATCCTTCAATTCGGCACCAGCCGGTTTCTTCTCGCCCATGCGGATTTGTTCGTTTCGCAGGCGCTGGATAGTGGCGAGGCCCTCGGCCACATTGCAATTGTCCAGACGACCGGCAATGCGGAGAGCTTGAAGCGTGTTGCGGCGCTGAACAGCGGCGCGCCTTACCCGGTGCGCATTCGCGGCATCCGCGATGGGCAGGAAGTGGACGAGGAAGTTCAGGGCAAGGCCGTTGCACGGGCATTGACAGCTGCGACCGATTGGGCGGAAGTGCGCCGCCTCGCCTGTGAGGCGCAAGTCATTTTGTCCAATACGGGCGATCGTGGTTATGAGCTGGATTCGGCCGACAATGCTGCGCTGGCTGACGATTTCACGATCGTGCCGAAAAGCTTTCCGGCCAAGCTCTGTATGCTGTTGCTGGAGCGTTTTCAGCGGAATCCTGAAGCGCCTTTGTCGATCTTCCCATGTGAGCTCGTGCCGCGAAACGGTGAAAAGCTGAAGCAGGTCATTCGCCGGCTTGCCGACGATTGGGAACTGCCAGCCGGTTTTGCTTTCTATCTGAACGAGAAATGCCGCTTCGCCAACAGTCTGGTGGATCGCATCGTGTCCGAACCCATCGATCCCGTGGGCGCAGTCGCGGAACCCTATGCCCTCTGGGCTATTGAGAAACAAGAAGGGCTCGTTCTTCCCTGCACTCACCCCGCCGTGGTGCTGACCGACGATCTCGACCGCTATGAAAAGCTGAAGCTGTTCCTCCTCAATCTCGGCCACTCCTATCTGGCGGAACGCTGGACACGGGATGGGCGTGGGAAAGATGAAACGGTGCGTCAGGCAATGGCGGATGATTCCCTCGTTGCGGATCTGGAAGCACTCTGGCGGGACGAGGTTCTCCCGGTCTTTGCGGCAGAAGGCATGGGAGATGAGGCAAAGGCCTATATTGGTCAGTTGAGGGAGCGCTTGCGCAATCCCTTTCTCGATCACCGGCTGGCCGATATCGCCAGCAATCACGACGAAAAGAAGCGTCGCCGTTTCGCCCCGGTTATCGCTGCGGCAGAACGGCTCGGATTGAGCCTGCCTCAGACAAAGCTGCCCGCGGCGCTCGCTACCATCAAGCAATAACGGAGTTTTTCATGCAACGCATGGGCATGGTCATAGGGCTCAAACCTGAGATGATCACGGAATATAAGAGGCTGCACGCCGCCGTCTGGCCTGAAATTCTGGCCCTCATCAGCGATTGCAACATCCGCAATTACACGATCTTCCTGCGCGAGCCGGAAAACCTGCTCTTCGGTTATTGGGAATATCACGGCAGTGATTTCAGCGCCGACATGGCGAAAATGGCGGCTAGCCCCAAGAACCAGGAATGGTGGTCTTTTACCATCCCATGCCAACAACCGCTTGAGAGCCGGAATGAAGGCGAGTGGTGGGCCATGATGGAAGAAACTTTTCATCACGATTGAACGATTTCCTTTGACACTGACCGCGAGTGAACGGCCATGACCAAAATTACAGATCTGCGTGTTTTCGACCTTCGTTTTCCAACATCCCAGAGCCTTGACGGCTCGGATGCAATGAACCCCGATCCGGATTATTCGGCGGCTTACGTCATTCTCGATACGGACGAGCCTGGTCTGAAGGGCCATGGCCTGACCTTCACCATCGGCCGTGGCAATGACATCTGCTGCATGGCCATTGAAGCGATGCGCCATCTGGTGGTCGGCACTGATCTCGACATCGTCACGGAAAACCCGGGAAAATATTGGCGGCATCTGACTGGTGACAGCCAGCTGCGCTGGATCGGCCCGGACAAGGGCGCGATGCATCTCGCCACCGGCGCTGTGGTCAATGCCGTGTGGGATTTGTTGGCCAAGAAGGCCGGCAAGCCGGTGTGGCAGCTCGTTGCCGACATGAGCCCGGAAGAAATCGCCGATATTGTCGATTATCGTTATCTGACCGACGTGCTGACCCGCGATGATGCGCTGGCAATCCTCAGAAAGGCCGAGGCGGGCAAGAAGGAACGTATCGAGACGCTGAAGAACGAAGGTTATGCCTGCTATACGACGTCGGCAGGCTGGCTGGGTTACGACGACGCCAAGCTGCGCCGTCTTTGCCAGGAAGCTATCGATGCCGGATTCAACCATGTGAAAATGAAGGTTGGCCGCGATCTCGAGGACGATATCCGTCGTCTCACCATTGCCCGTGAGGTGATCGGGCCCGACCGTTACCTGATGATCGATGCCAACCAGGTATGGGAAGTGGATCAGGCGATCGAATGGGTCAACAAGCTCGCCTTTTCCAAGCCCTTCTTCATCGAAGAGCCTACCAGCCCGGATGATGTCGCCGGCCATCGCAAGATCCGCGCCGCTATCGGCTCGGTGAAGGTGGCAACCGGTGAAATGTGCCAGAACCGCATCATGTTCAAGCAGTTCATCGCCGAGGGCGCGATTGATGTCGTGCAGATCGACAGCTGCCGCATGGGCGGTCTGAACGAGGTGCTGGCGGTTCTGCTGATTGCCGCCAAATACAATCTGCCGGTCTGGCCACATGCCGGCGGCGTAGGCCTCTGCGAATATGTGCAGCACCTGTCGATGATCGACTATCTCGTGGTGTCAGGCACCAAGGAAGGCCGCGTGATCGAATATGTCGATCATCTGCATGAGCACTTCATTGAGCCCTGCGATATCCGCAACGCCGCCTATATGCCGCCGAAGCTGCCGGGCTTCTCCATCGAAATGAAGCCGGAGTCGATCGAGACCTACACTTTCGAGGAATGATCGAAAGATTGCAGCGCCTCTTCAAGGCGCTGCCAATCCGCTTCGCTACCGGGAAGGCCGAAACGCATGTCATCAGGTCTTTCGTCGAAGATACGCACCAGAATGCCGCGACGGCCAAGATGGTCGAACAGTGCCTTGGCACGCTCGTCCCGCACCAGCGTGAAGAGGGACGTGCCACCTGCGATTTTCAGCCCCGCCTTTTTCAGCATTTCGTTCAGGCGCCTTGCCTCCTGCGCAAGCCGCAGACGCATGGATGATTGCCACGCCTCGTCCGCCAGCGCTTCGGTCGCAATATGCAGCGCCGGGCCGGAAACCGCCCATGGGCCCAGCCTTGCCTCTAGTTCGGCCGCGATGTCGGGATGCGCAATGGCAAAACCCAGGCGCACGCCCGCCATGCCGTAAAATTTGCCGAAGGATCGCAGGACTACCAGCCCGTCGTCACTGGTCGCATCCGCGAGGCTGTTGGCAACGCCCGTTTCGATGAAGGCTTCGTCCACAACGAGCAGGCCGCCTTCGCGATGTCTCGCCCGGGCGAGCGTGAGTAAAGCTTCGCGATCGGTGACGCGACCATCGGGGTTGTTGGGATTGACCACCACGACATAGCCGTAGGTCGACAGCTCGCTAATGTTCTCCACTTCCGTGACGGTAAGCCCCACCATGCGGGCGGTGCGGGCATGTTCCGCATAGGCGGGTGACAGTACGGCACCGTTTTGGGCGTCGCGATCAATGGCGATCTGCGCGAGCAGAGGCATCAGCATCTGGGTGCCGGGAGAGAGCGCCACATGCTGCGCGGAAGGCGCGCCGAAATGGGTTGCTGCCAGCTGTTTCAGTTCGTCAGAGGCGCCGGGTTCCGGTAGGCGGGCGAATGCGCTGGCGGGAATGGGCGAATGCGGATAGGAGTGCGGGTTGATCCCGGTTGAAAGGTCGATCCACGGTTCAGGCGCTTCCGGAAACATCAGGCGCGCCTTGCCGAGATTGCCGCCATGGCGGATCATTCCTTGAGCCTTTTCTGGTACTGTCTCGCCCATGTTCTTTGCTCTCGCTTTCCTGTCGCTCGTGATTGAACGCCTGACCGGCTATCCGGACTGGCTGTTCAAACGCATCGGCCATCCTGTCACCTGGATCGGTTCGCTTATCGCGCTCATGGACAAAAAATGGAACCGGGAGAGCGCGTCATTTTCTCAACGCAAGGCCGCGGGTGTTTTGGCGCTGATTGTTTTTGTCGGGCTGACCGCGATCCTTGCATGGTTTGCGCAATCTCTTCTGCTTTTTCTACCCTTGGGTCTGCTGGCTGTTGCGATACTCGGCGCCTCGCTTCCGGCGCAGAAGAGTCTGGAACAGCATGTAGAGGCCGTCGCCACGGCTCTGGAACGAGAAGGTGTCGAAGGTGGCCGCAGGGCGGTGTCGATGATCGTCGGGCGCGATCCGCAAAAGCTGGATGAGGCCGCGATATGCCGCGCGGCCATCGAAAGTCTCGCCGAGAATTTCTCCGATGGCATCGTCGCTCCCGCTGTCTGGCTCGGCTTACTGGGCCTGCCCGGCGGTGCCGCCTATAAGGCGATCAATACGGCCGACAGCATGATCGGCCATCGTTCGCCGCGCCATGAGGCCTTCGGCTGGGCTTCGGCACGGCTGGATGATCTCGTTAATCTGCCTGCGTCGAGACTGAGCGGCAGCCTGTTTGTGGTTGCCGCATTTTTTGTCGAGGGCGCGTCGCCAAAAGCGGCCATTGCCGCGATCCGCCGCGATGCGCGCCACCACCGCTCCCCCAATGCAGGCTGGCCGGAGGCGGCGCTGGCTGGTGCGCTGGGTTTCGCGCTTGCCGGACCTCGTTCTTACGGCGGACAGATGATCGAAGCGCGTTTCATGGGGGAAGGCGGAAGGTCCGCGCTGGTCGCCGGTGATATTCGCACGGCACTACGGCTGGCACGAATTGCGGACCTGTTGCTGATCGGCCTGTTCGGACTTCTGGCGATCCTTATCGCGCTATAGCCAGCAGCTTGTCGAGATCGAGGTGCTGCTCCATATGTGCAGCCAGACGGTCGAGAACCGCGTCCACCTGCTCATCATAGTTCAGGGCCGTGCCCTGCCCGCCGAGACGCTGCAGCCACGCGCTGCGCTGGCTGTTATCCGCAAAGAGACCGTGAATATAGGTGCCGAAGACACGGCCGTCGGGTGAGATGCTTCCATCGTAATGCCCGTCGATCGTCGAAAACGCCAGATTGCCTGCTGCTCCCGTGGTTTCCCCGACATGCATTTCGTAGCCGGATAAACAAACACCATCAAAGCTCACGCCTTGAACGGAAACGAGTCGCTTGTCACCCGTTAAAACCGTGTCGACATCAAGCAGACCGAGCCCGTCGACAGTCGCCGGCGATCCCTCGATGCCGTCAGGATCGGCAACGGTTTTTCCAAGCATCTGGTAACCACCACAAAGGCCAAGAACGTAGCCGCCGCGGCGCACATGCGCCTTTATGTCGATGTCCATGCCGGCATCTTTCAGCACGGCGAGATCGGCAATCGTGGATTTCGAACCACATAGCAAAACCAGCCGGCAATCGGCGGGGATCGTCCCACCCGGCCGTACACGGATGAGTTCCACATCCGGTTCCATGTCGAGGGGATCGAGGTCGTCAAAATTGGAAATATGCGGCAGGATCGGCACGGCGATGCGGATCTTTGCGTCGGGCTTCTGTTGGGCCGGGCCGGAAAGCCCCAGCGCATCTTCCGCCGGCAGTTTTGCGGCATCTGAGAAATGTGGCAGAAGCCCTATGGAGGCCCAGCCCGTCTTTTCCGCAATCATCCGCATGCCATCGGAAAACAGCGCTGGATCGCCGCGAAAGCGGTTGACGATGAAACCTTCGATCATCGCCGCGTCATCGACGTCGAGCACCGCCTTGGTTCCGACGAGGCTGGCAATGACGCCACCGCGATCGATATCGCCGATCAGGATCACCGGGACATCGGCGGCCCGTGCGAAACCCATATTGGCGATGTCGTTGGCGCGCAGGTTGATTTCCGATGCGCTGCCCGCCCCTTCCACCAGCACCAGATCGGCCTGTTGTTTCAGGCGCTCGAAACTATCAAGCACGCGTGGCATCAGCCCGGCCTTCATGTGCTGATAGTCGGCTGCCTTGGCATTACCGACGATCTTTCCCTGTACCACCACCTGTGCGCCGGTTTCGCTCTGCGGCTTCAGCAGCACCGGGTTCATGTGCACGGAAAGCGGCACGCCCGCTGCCCGTGCCTGCAGGGCCTGTGCGCGGCCGATCTCGCCGCCATCGGCGGTGACAGCGGCATTATTCGACATGTTCTGCGGTTTGAACGGCACGACGGAAAGGCCGCGCCGGATGAATGCGCGGGCAAGGCCAGCCACCATCAGCGATTTGCCGACATCGGAGCCGGTTCCCTGAAACATCAGCACCCGGGCGGTCATATCAGAATTCTATCCCGGCTTGAGCTTTCACGCCTGCCTTGAAGTGATGTTTTACCAGCGTCATTTCCGTCACCATGTCGGCGACGTCGATCAGCGGCTGCTTGGCGTTGCGACCGGTGACGATGACATGCAGATCGGGCCGGCGACTCGACAACGTTTCGACAACCTCTTCCAACGGCAGGTATTCGTAACGCAAGGCGATGTTCAGTTCGTCCAGAACCAGAAGGCCGATAGTTTGATCGGCCATCAGAGCCTTGGCCTCCTCCCATGCCTTTGTCGCTGCTGCAACGTCACGCTTGAGATCCTGCGTGTCCCAGGTAAAACCTTCGCCCATGGTGCGCCACACGATCTTGTCGCCGAACAGGGTCAGGGCCTGCTGTTCGCCTGTCGACCAGGCACCCTTGATGAACTGAACGATGCCGACCCTTCGCCCGGTGCCGAGCATACGCAGAGCAAGACCGAAGGCCGCTGTGGACTTGCCCTTGCCGGGGCCGGTATTGATCATCAGCAGGCCTTTTTCGATGGTCTTTTCGGCGACTTCGGCGTCCTGCACCGTCTTGCGGTTGACCATTTTCTGCCGGTGGCGTTCGGCTTCGCTGTCGCTGATGTCGCGGGTCATCGCCTCTTCCTTCTCATCCAGCGGCCTGGAACCTTATGCCCCCGCCATTCGGAGCGGCGACTATACTCAATTTGCCGCACCCGGCAATGCGCCGGTCACGGGCGCGCGGCATTGACCCTCACACCCGTTCAGCCTAAGGGTAAGGGACTGACGGTCTTTTCCCGGCAACGGGAAAAGCTAAGAGGGAACACGGTTCCGCCCCGACAAAGGGTCATTCCGTGGCTGCCCCCGCAACTGTAAGCGGTAAGCCCGCGCCGTAAAGCCACTGGATCTCTCACGGGGTTCGGGAAGGCGGTGTCCGGGTGTTGATAGAGCCGCAAGCCAGGAGACCTGCCGTTTCAGGAAAAAACGTCTGCCGGGCGGGGTGCTCCGGTCAGTCGGTCAGATCGAACTGCCGGTTTGCGCCCGTACGCATACCTTTTTCGATATCCGCACCCCGAAGAATTTTAGTTTGGCGTGGGAACGGGACGGTTTGGATATTTCAGCGACATCTTCATGTGCAAACGGGAACCCGCAGGACGAAACCGCGCCGGGCGTTACCGTCTTTGTATGCCGCAGTTGTCGTGATGATGTCGATCCCAATGCCGAACCACGTCCTGGTTCGCGTCTTGCCGATTCCGTCATTAAAAAGGCGCAGGAGAGCGGCGTTGCCGTTCGTTCCGTCAATTGCCTTGCCAATTGCAAGCGTGGTCTCAGCGCCGTTCTGCGCAGCGCCGATGGCTGGTCTTATGTGTTTGGCGGGCTGACGCCGGATGATGCGGAAGACCTGCTGACCGGCGCGCGGCTGCTTTCTGCCGCGCCAGATGGCCTGATGCCCTGGCGCGGCCGCCCCGAACCCTTAAAGCGCGGCATGGTGGCGCGCATTCCCCCATTCGATTTTACCGAGGAGAGATCATGAGCACCCTTATGGACCGCGTTCCCTGCACCATCGTCACCGGCTTTCTGGGAGCCGGAAAAACCACGCTGGTGCGTGGCCTTCTCGAAAAGCTTGACGGCAAGCGTCTCGCCATCATCGTCAATGAATTCGGCGATATCGGCATCGACGGCGAAATTCTGAAAGGTTGCGGCATCGAAAGCTGCCCGGAAGAAAACATCGTGGAGCTCGCCAATGGTTGCATCTGCTGCACGGTGGCGGATGATTTCCAGCCCGCCATCGAACAAATCCTCAGCCGCCAGCCGAAGGTGGAGCATATCCTCATCGAGACTTCCGGCCTTGCCCTGCCGAAGCCGCTGGTGCAGGCCTTCCAGTGGCCTGCCATCAAGAGCCGCGTGACGGTCGATGCCGTGGTCGCCGTGGTGGACGGTGCGGCGCTGGCCGAGGGTCAGGTTGCTCACGACATGGAAGCGCTTGCTGCCCAGCGCGCCAATGACGAGGCGCTCGATCATGATGACCCGGTCGAAGAGGTCTTCGAGGATCAGGTCGCCTGCGCGGATCTCATCGTGCTCACCAAGGCCGATCTTCTCGATGATGCCGGTCTCGACAAGGCCAAGGCGCATGTCCTCGAACATCTGCCGAAGGCGGCAAAGATCGTTGTGGCTTCGAATGGTGCCATCGATCCGGCCGTGCTGATCGGTCTCGGCCTTGCGGTGGAAGAGGACATTGAAAACCGCCGCACCCATCATGATGGCGAACTTGACCATGAACATGACGATTTCGACAGTTTCGTCATCGATCTGCCGGCTGTTATCGATCCGGAAGCTCTGGCGGCCCGTATCGCCGAGACGGCCGCTGCCGAAAATGTGCTGCGTATCAAGGGCTTCATCGAAGTCGCGGCCAAGCCCATGCGTTTGCAGGTTCAGGCGGTCGGCAGCCGCGTCAACCAGTATTACGACCGTCCGTGGGCGGCGGGTGAGGAGCGCCGCAGCCGCCTCGTCATCATCGGCGAAAAGGGTATCAACCGCAAAAAGATCGAACAGATGCTGGCCGCGTGACATGAGCCGCGGCGCACTTTTACTGGAAAAGCTTTGAATGCATATTCTCGCCACCACGTCCTCGTCTCTGGACGACCTGATCGAGCCGGTTGATCTCAACCAGCCCCGTTCGGATGTGGTGGTGCTGTCTTTTTCCGCAAGCGATCTTGCCGGGCTTGAGCGGGCGTGGCGGCAGGCGGGAGATAAGCTTCCATCCCTTTCTGCCGCGAACCTGTCCGAACTTCGGCATCCGATGTCGGTCGATCTCTGGATCGAAAAAACAGCGGAACATGCCCGCGTTATCCTTATCCGGATTCTCGGTGGTGCGGAACGCTGGCGCTACGGGGTCGATCAGCTGGCCATTCTGGCGCGCAGGCGCGGCATCAAGCTTCTGCTTTTGCCGGGGGAATGCAGCGAGAGGGATGAAAAGCTCGAGGCTGCCTCCACGGTTGATAAGCTGACGCTGGCCTCCGTTCTCTCCTTCTTCCGGGAAGGTGGAGTGGAGAATATGGCCCGCCTTGCCGCTGGCCTTTCTGTTCTGGCGGATGGCGGAGATTGGCCGGATATAGAGGCGGCGCCCCTCCCGAAAGCTGGCTTTTATCGCCCGGACCTGGGTGTTGTGGGGCAGGAAGAGGCTTGTGCGGGGTTTCTTGCCGGTGCGCCAGTTCTGCCCATTCTCTTTTACCGTTCCATGCTTTTGGCGGAAGATGCAGCACCCGTTGATGCGTTGTTTCAAGCGCTCTCTTCCCGCGGTTTTGCGCCCCTGCCTATTTTTGTCGGCGGGTTGAAGGATGGAGAAGCGATCCGTTTTCTCGAATCGGTGCTGCCAGCTCTTCAGCCTGCAGCCATCCTCGCGGCTACGGCTTTCGCCAGCCAGACGGATGACAAGGGCGCGACGCTGTTCGATCGTCTCGGCGTTCCCGTTTTCCAGGTGGTGATGGCAACCACCCGGCGTGACGGCTGGGCGGAAAATGCGCGTGGTCTCAATCCGTCCGATCTTGCCATGCATGTCGTCCTGCCCGAGTTGGACGGGCGGATTCTCGCGGGTGCGATCTCGTTCAAACAGGCGCGGACAGATGGCGGGGTCAGCCTTCTGAATCTGCCGGAGGCGGATCGTGTCGAACAGGTGGCGGACCGCATCGCGGCCTTTCTGCGACTGAAATTCGCGCCACCGCAGGATCGCCGCATCGTCATCCTGATGCCGGATTATCCGGGTGCCGCGCCGGGGCGCACCGGTTATGCCGTTGGTCTCGATGTGCCGCAAAGCGTGCTCGAAATGCTGCGCGATCTTGCCGATGCCGGTTACGCGGTGAAGGATATTCCCGAAACGGCACGGGCGCTGCTCGATCGTATCGAGAGCCAGGAAGCGGCAGTCGATCTTTCCACCTATCGGGATTTCCTTGCAGATTTGCCGGAGGCTGCTGCCGAGGCCGTGCATGCGACGTGGGGCGCTGCGGAAGAGGACGATGCTTTCGTCGATGGTAAATTCCGTTTTCGCGTTGCCCGCTTCGGACAGGTCTTCGTGGCGCTCGCGCCGGATCGGGGACGAAACGCGGATCGGCGGGTGGATTATCACGACCCTGCCCTGCCGCCGCGCCACGCGCTCGTCGCCTTCGGCGCATGGGCGCAGCGTGCTGGTGCGGCTCATGCCATCGTGCATGTGGGGGCGCATGGCACGCTCGAATGGTTGCCGGGCAAGACGGTTGCGCTTTCCCGCGATTGTTTTCCGGAAATCGTCACAGGCTCGCTGCCGGTGGTCTATCCATTCATCGTCTCCAATCCCGGTGAAGCGGCGGTTGCCAAGCGGCGTATCGCCGCCGTGACCATCGGCCATGTTCCCCCGGTTTTGGTGAATGCCGGGCTTTCACCGGAACAGTTGGCGCTGGAACAGCTGGTGGATGAATATGCGCAGGCCGATGGCCTTGATCGCCGCCGACGCGACCGGCTGGCGAAGCTGATTGTCGAAAAGGCGTTGGAAACCGGGCTGGCGGCAGAGGCGGGCGTGGGTGCGAAGGACGATGCCGATACGGCCCTCTCCCGCATCGATGCCTTTCTCTGCGATCTCAAGGATTTTGCAATCAAGGACGGTCAACATGTTTTCGGCCGCTTCCCAGAAGGCGAGACAGATCCTCTCCGGCTTGAAAGCGCCACGGCCGAGAAAGCCGCGCTGCTGGCGGCACTCGATGGCCGGCACATTGCCCCTGGCCCTTCCGGCGCCCCGGCGCGGGGGCGTCTCGACGTACTGCCCACCGGCCGCAATCTTTACGCGGCCGATCCACGTACCATGCCGACGCCGACAGCGTTCGAGCTGGGCCGTATGGCGGGCGAAGAAGTGCTTCGGCATCACCTGCAGTCCCATGGCGACTGGCCGAAACATCTGGTGTTCGATCTCTGGGGCAGCGCCAGTCTTCGCAATGGCGGTGAGGATGTGGCGCAGGCGCTGCATCTGATGGGGACGAGGCCGATCCATGATCCTGCAACCGGCCGGGTCAACGGCATCGAAGTTCTGCCACCGGCGAGCCTAGGACGGCCGCGGGTCGATGTGACTTTTCGAATTTCCGGCCTGTTCCGCGATATGTTCCCGGCGCTGATTGCGCTTCTCGATGCCGCCGCCAGGGCGGTTGGACGGCGGGATGAAGCGCCGGGCGACAATCCTTTGGCGGAGGAAGCGGCGGCGCTTGGGCATATCCCCCCGCGCATCTTCGGTTCTGCGCCCGGCACATACGGTGCCGGTATTGAAGAGAAGCTTGCCAGCGGCACATGGGACGAACGCGAGGAGCTGGGGCAGGCCTATCTCGATGCCGCAAACCATGCTTTTGGCGGCGCCGATGGGCTCGAGATCTTCGAGGACGCCGGCTTTACGGAGTTGGTGCGCCGGGCCGATCTTCTGGTTCATACCGGCGATGATCCCGGGCGCGATCTTCTCGACGGTTCTTCCGATGTCGCCTTCATTGGCGGTTTTTCCGCTGCGAAGGCGGCACTCGGCGGTATCGCCGATATCGTCGCACTGGATACGACGGATCCGGCGCGCCCGCGGGCGCGATCGATGACGCAGGCACTGACGCGAGTGGTGCGCGCGCGCGCCGTCAATCCGCGCTTTATTGCCGGTCAGATGCGGCACGGCCCGCGCGGAGCTGCGGAATTTGCGGAAACGGTGGACCGGCTGGTCGGCTTTGCCGAAACCACCCATGCGGTGTCCTCCTCGCTGATCGACGCACTTTACGATGCCTATTTCGGCGATGAGGACGTGCGCGATTTCATCCTGCGGGAAAATCCAAAGGCGGCTGAGGTGATGGCCGCGCGCTTTTTATCCGCCCGCCGCCGTGGCTTGTGGCACAGCCGCCGCAACGCGGTGGATGCAGAGCTTGAAATGCTGATCCCGCCTCGATCCGAAAGGGTGCGGGCTTGATGGCCGCCGCTGCCGATCCCGTTCAGCCTTTTGGTCGCCGTGGTCTGTGCCCGGCCTTGTCCGCCCCCATGCAAACCGGCGACGGTTTTCTGTCGCGGGTTGCGTTCGAGGCGGATATTTCACCACGTGCGATGGTTATGCTCTGCGGTCTCGCCGAACGCCACGGCAATGGATTGATCGACATCACCGCGCGCGGCAGCCTGCAATTTCGCGGCTTGACGCGGGAAAGCGCCTGTTCGCTCGAACAGGATGTTCTAGCGCTTGATCTGCCACTACGCGAAGGGCTCGCGGTGGAGACTTCGCCCCTTGCCGGCCGGGATGACGCGGAAATTGCGGACGGCCGTTTTGTCGCCGAGGAGATCAGAAAAGGGGCTGGCGCCCTGGCGTTGCAGGACAAACTCGCGGCCAAAACCTCTGTTGTCATTGATGGCGGCGGACGGCTCTCCATGGGAGATTTGCTAGCCGATATTCGTTTGAAAGCGATCCGGCTGGGGGGGCGGACATTCTGGCAATTGCTTGTCGGTGGGCCGGAAAGCAAGGCGTTGAATGCGGGATTGGTCGAGCCGGTTACGGCGGCCAGCGTCGTTCTGTCGCTGCTTGTTTTTCTCGCTGAAAAGGGACCGCTTGCCCGCGGCCGCGATCTGGATCAACGGACCGTGAAGGCGGTTTGTGGTGACCGCCTACTGGATCGCCAAGCTGGGAGCGAAGCCCAGCCTCCCTTTTTGCCCCTGGGCTCGATGATGACGGGAGAGAGCCGCTTCGCCGTTGGTATCGCGCCTGCTTTCGGACAGGTTCGCGGTGCCGAGTTGGCGCATCTCTGTGAGCGGGCTGACACGCTCGGTATCAAGGCCCTGCGGCCATCACCGAACCATAGCCTGCTATTCTTTGGGTCGTCGTCGGCTTGCAATGCATTGCTTGAGACAGCGGTGGCATCCGGCTTCGTCACGACGGCTGGTGACGCGCGGTCCTCCATCGCTGTCTGTCCCGGCGCTCCGGGCTGTGCCTCGGCTTTTCTTCCCACGCATGAACTTGCGGCTCTCGCTGCCGAAGACTGTGCTGCGTTGCTGGATGGTTCGTTCACACTGCATATTTCCGGTTGCGGCAAGGGCTGTGCACATCCCGCGCCCGCGCTTTTGACCCTCTCAGGCAGTTCGAATGGCCTGGCATTCTCGATCTCCGGCCGCGCCGGTGACCCACCAGATGGGATTTTGCCCTTCGAGCAACAGAAGACCGCGCTTTCGCGGCTTGCTCGTCTTTACGAAAAAGAACATAAGCCCGGTGAAAACGCCGCCATCTTTTTTGCCCGTCTGGGCCGGGAGGAAATCGGTGCGGCGCTTCGACAGGATAACCAATGACCGACTATGACTATATTCGCGATGGCAATGCGATCTATGAACGCTCCTTCGCCATTATTCGCGAGGAAGCGGATTTATCCGCCTTTACCGCAGAGCAGGCGGATATCGCCATTCGCATGATCCATGCCTGCGGGCAGGTGGAGGCAGCAGGCCATTTCCGCTTCGCGCCTGATTTCGTTTCGGCCGCGCGCGGCGCGTTGCTTGCCGGCAAGCCGGTTCTGTGTGATGCGGAAATGGTTGCCCATGGCGTGACGCGCGCAAGGCTTCCGGCTGATAACGCTGTCATCTGCACGCTTCGCGATCCACGCACACCCGAGCTTGCGAAAAATATCGGCAACACCCGGTCCGCTGCCGCGCTCGATCTCTGGGTGGAGCACCTTGAAGGCGCTCTCGTCGCCATCGGCAACGCGCCGACGGCGCTGTTTTATCTTCTGGAAATGCTGGAAAAAGGCGCCCCACGCCCGGCTGCCATTATCGGCATGCCGGTCGGTTTTGTTGGCGCGGCGGAATCGAAGGATGCACTGGAGGCAAGTGCGCTTGGCATTCCCTATGCCATCGTCAAGGGACGGTTGGGTGGATCGGCCATGACGGCCGCCGCCATCAATGCGGTTGCGAGGGCGGGCCTGTGAGTGCTGCTCTTTTTGAACATGCCAAGGGTAAACTCGTCGGGGTCGGCACTGGCCCGGGTGATCCCGAGCTGCTGACGCTGAAAGCCGTGCGCGCCATCGAAAATGCCGACGTTCTCGCCTTTTTCTGCAAGAAGGGCAGCGCCGGCAATGGTCGCGGCATCGTCGAAGCCTTTATTCGTCCCGGCACGCTGGAAATGCCGCTGGTCTATCCCGTTACCGTCGAGAGCGACAAGAACGGGGAGGATTATCGCGGTGCGATTGCCGCGTTCTTTGATCAATCGGCAAAGGATATTGCCGTGCATCTCGATGCCGGGCGCAATGTGGCCGTGCTGTCGGAAGGCGATCCGCTGTTTTATGGCTCCTATATGCACCTCCATCTGAGGCTGGCGCCGTCCTATGAGGCGGAAGTGGTGGCTGGCATCACCGCCATGTCCGGCTGCTGGTCCATGGCCGGGCTGCCGCTCGTGCAGGGCGACGATATTCTGAGCGTGCTTCCCGGCACGTTGGCCGAAGATGTGCTCGCGGAGCGGCTATCCGGCACCGATGGCGCCGTGATCATGAAGGTCGGTCGCAATCTGCCGAAAATCCGCCGTGCGCTGGAAGCCGCGGGCAAGCTGGAAGAGGCGCTTTATGTCGAGCGCGGCACCATGGCAAACAGCCATGCGGTGCGGCTGATCGAGCGTGATGCCTCGCCAGCGCCCTATTTTTCGCTGGTTCTGGTGCCGGGCTGGAAAACGAGGCCTTCGGGGGGCGAAATGTTATGACCGGCAAACTCGTCGTTGTCGGTCTCGGCCCTGGCAATGCGGATCAGGTGACGCCTGAGGCGCTGGCTGCCGTGCAGTCTTCGGAAGACTTTTTCGGCTATATTCCCTATCTCGACCGCCTGTCGCTTGGCCATCACCAGCGCCGTCATGCGTCCGACAATCGCGAGGAAATCTCCCGCGCCGAACAGGCGCTCAGGCTTGCGGCCGAGGGTGGCAAAGTCTGCGTGGTTTCCGGCGGCGACCCTGGCGTTTTCGCCATGGCTGCCGCCATTTGCGAGGCGATTGAAAGCGGCCCTTCCGAATGGCGTGAGATCGATTTTTCCGTTGTACCCGGTGTGACCGCCATGCTGGCCGTGGCTGCCAAAGCAGGTGCGCCGCTTGGCCATGATTTTTGCGCCATTTCGCTTTCGGATAATCTCAAGCCCTGGAGCATCATCGAAAAACGGCTGATTGCGGCGGCCGAAGCCGGGTTCGTGATGGCTTTCTACAATCCCGTCAGCAAGGCGCGGCCGCATCAGCTTGGTACCGCCTTCGACCTGTTGCGCAAACATTTGCCCGGCGCGGTGCCGGTGATTTTCGGCCGTGCCGCTGGTCGCGCGGATGAACGCATTCGGGTCGTGCCGCTTTCGGAAGCGTCGAGCGATATGGCGGATATGGCCACCTGCATCATTGTCGGCTCTGAGGAAACCCGACTGATCGCGCGTTCCGGCAAGGAACCGATCGTTTATTCGCCACGGTTTTCGAAAAGGGAAAGCTGATGGCGTATGGCGGTGAGCGCATTGGCGATATCCGGCACGGTCACATTATTCGCGGGCGTATCGTTCAAGCGTTGCGGTCGCTCGATCATGATGACCGGCAGGCCAAGCCGCCTCGCCGCTTCGATCTTGCCGTAACTGGCGCTGCCGCCGGAGTTTTTCGATATCACCACCTCGATGCGGTTTTTCTCCAGCATGCGGATTTCATCTTCCGTTACGAAAGGACCCCGCGCGGTGATGTAGCGCGCATCCGGCGCCTTCAGCGGCGGCTCCACCGGGTCGACGCTGCGGATGAGGTAGCTGTGCTGGGGGGCGGCTTCGAATGGGAGAAGCTCCTGACGGCCGAGCGCCAGAAACACGCGTCTGCCCGCGGTGCCCAGCGCGGTAACGGCCTGTCCAACGGTATGGACGCTTTGCCAGTTGTCACCCGCCTGACGCGGCCAGACTGGACGCGAAAGGACAATCAGTGGAATGTCGGCGAGCCTTGCCGCCTCGATGGCATTGGCGGAAATTCTGGCCGCATAGGGATGGGTGGCATCCACCAGAATATCGAAACCCTCTGTGCGAATGAAATCCGCCAGCCCTGCCGCGCCACCAAACCCGCCGGTGCGCATCGGCACGGGCTGTTCCACCGGCGAGAGCGTGCGCCCGGCCATGGACAGCAGAATTCGGTAGCCGGAGTCTTCCGCCAGTCGGCCGGCCAGAATGCGGGCATCCGCCGTGCCGCCAAGGATGAGAATGGAGCGTGTCATGACCTCTGAATATTCCGGAACGGCCAAGGCTTCCACTGAAAAGAAAGAAAGGCCGTGGCTTTCCATAGTCGGTATCGGCGAGGACGGGCTCAAGGGGCTGGGTGAAAACGCGCGCCAGGCGATAGAGGCGGCGGAGGTGGTTTTCGGTGGCAAACGCCATCTGGAACTGGCGTCTGCAGCAATTCACGGCGAAGCGCGTGCCTGGCCGGTGCCATTCGATGTGGAGATGACCGATGTTTTCGCATTGCGCGACCGTGCGGTCTGCGTCCTCGCCTCCGGCGACCCATTCTTTTATGGTGTCGGCGTCACGCTTCTGCGGCGGATTCGAGCGGAGGAAACGGTCTGTTATCCCGCGCCTTCCACCTTTTCGCTAGCCGCCTCGCGGCTCGGTTGGGCGCTACAATCGGCGAATTGTGTTTCGCTGCATGGGCGCCCCATCGATCTGCTGCGGCCACATCTGCATCATGGTGCGCGGATCATCGCGCTGACATCAGATGAGCGCGACCCGGCCTTGATTGCGCGGCTGCTGTCGGAGTCCGGCTTCGGCCGTTCGGAATTCATCCTGCTTGAAGCACTGGGGGGAGAACGCGAGAAGCGGCGGCAAATCCGGGCGGCTGATTTTGGCTTTGAAGATATTGATCCGCTGAACGTCGTGGCGATCGACGTCGTGGCGGATGAGGATGCGCGTGTCCTGCCTTTTGCAAATGGCCTTGATGACAGCCTGTTCGAACATGACGGGCAGATCACCAAACGCGAGATCCGCGCGGTGACGCTCTCCTCACTCGCCCCGCGCCGTGGAGAATTGCTGTGGGACATCGGCGCGGGCTCCGGCTCGATCGGCATCGAATGGATGCTGTCGCATCCCTCGCTGCGCGCCATTGCCATTGAGCAGCATCCGGAACGGGCGGAGCGGATTGCCCGCAATGCCGATGCTTTTGGTGTTCCCGGGCTTGAGGTCATGATAGGCACGGCCCCGGCGGCTTTTGAAGGCTTATCGCCACCGGATGCGATTTTTATCGGCGGTGGCGGCAGTGAGACGGGCGTGCTCGAGGCTGCCATGGATGCCCTGAAACCGGGCGGGCGGCTTGTGGCCAATGCGGTGACGCTGGAAATGGAAGCGGTGTTGCTGGCTGCCCATGCGACATTCGGCGGTTCAATGATCCGGCTGGAAGTCTCGCGGGCTGCTGCCGTCGGTTCCATGTTCGGTTGGCGTCCGGCCATGCCGGTGACCCAATGGAGCTGGGTCAAGCCATGGTAACCGTGGCTGGCATAGGCTGTCGCAAAGGTGTCACCTCGGAGGCGATCATCGCGGCCGTGCGGGCTGCTGAACGTGCTTTTGGCACGACGGTCGAGTATCTGGCGACCGCGCCGCTGAAGGCTGACGAGGCCGGCCTCGTGGCGGCGGCCAGGGATCTGGCTCTGTCGCTTGAAATCGTAGCGCAGGAACGGCTCGATGCGGTTGCTGCTGAGACAATAACTTTTTCACAGGCCAGCCTTGATCAAGCGGGCTCGCCAAGCGTCAGTGAAGCAGCGGCGCTCGCGGCGGCCGGGGCAAGTGCGAGGCTGGTGGCGCCGCGTCTCGTGGTCGGGGATGTAACTGTGGCTATCGCAACGACGAGCGACGCGCCGCATCGTAACCGCACCGCCATCGAATACGGAGAACAAGAATGACGGTTCATTTCATCGGCGCCGGTCCGGGCGCTGTCGATCTCATTACGGTGCGCGGGCGCGATCTTATCGCGGCCTGCCCGGTGTGCCTTTACGCCGGTTCGCTGGTGCCAAAGGCCCTCATTGATTATTGCCCGCCGGGTGCGCGCATCGTTGATACGGCAGCGCTTTCGCTTAATGAGATCGAGGCGGAGTTCGTGGCGGCCGCGAAGGACGGCAAACATGTGGCGCGGCTGCATTCCGGCGATCTTTCCGTCTGGAGCGCCATGGGCGAGCAGATCCGCAGACTGGAGCGCCTGGGTCTCGATTATACAGTCACTCCCGGTGTGCCCTCCTTCGCTGCCGCCGCTGCCACGTTGCAGCGGGAACTGACGGTGCCGGAAGTGGCGCAGAGCCTGGTGCTGACCCGTATTTCCGGCCGTGCCTCGAAGATGCCTGATGGTGAGACGCTGAAGGCTTTCGGTGCGACAGGCGCGACGCTCGCCATCCATCTCGCCATCCATGCCATCGGCACGGTGGTGGAGGAACTGACGCCGCTTTATGGCTCCGATTGCCCGGTCGCCATTGTCGTCCGTGCCTCCTGGCCGGATGAACGGGTTATCAGAGGCACGCTTTTCGATATTGAGGGCAAGATTGCTGCCGAACCTGTGGAGCGCACGGCGCTTATCTTCGTCGGGCGTGGTCTGGCATCGACGGATTTTCGCGAGAGCGCGCTTTATAGTACCGACTATGTTCGCCGGTTCCGGTCTCCGAAGGAGGATGCTGCGGGCTGATGCGACGGTGTAGAGGCGGTGCGCCCCTTGAGTGCCCCCTGACGGTCAAACACCAGAATATCGAGCGCGATGGCCGGCGTCTTCAACGCTGCCGCGGCGGTCACCCAGGCTTTTTCCGCAACAATCGCGCCCAGGTCGATGGACCTTTCATCGGCCAGCTGGAAGGCATGGGCCACGGTATTGGCGCTGCGAATGGCGGTAGCGAGTTCCTCAGCGCCTCCCGCTTCCGTGGCCAGCGCGGCCAGGGCATCAAGATCAGCAAGGCCCTTCTTGGAATGCACGTCGAGCATGCCCTGAGCGAGTTTGGTCATCTTGGCGACGCCGCCGGCGATCGTTACCCGCTCGACCGGGTGGCTGCGCAGATATTTCAGCATGCCCCCAATGAAATCACCCATGTCGATCAGCGCGGTTTCCGGAAGGTCATAAAGCGCCTGTCCCGCCTTTTCGGATGTATCGCCTGTGGCGCCCAGAACATGGGTGCAGCCGGTCGCATGGGCCACATCGATGCCGCGCCAGATGGAATGGATCCAGGCCGAACAGGAAAAGGGAATGACGATGCCGGTGGTGCCGAGGATGGAAATGCCGCCAAGGATTCCGAGCCTGCCATTCAGGGTTTTTTCCGCCAGCTTCTCGCCGTCGCGAACGGAAATCTCGACTTCGAAATCGGCCTCCGCTCCCGCCACCTCGCGAATGGCAGTTTCGATCATCTTGCGCGGCACGGGGTTGATGGCGGGTTCTCCTGGCGGCAGCGGCAGGCCCGGCCTTGTGACGGTGCCGACGCCCTTGCCAGCCTTGAAAATGATGCCGCTTCCGGGTTTACCCCGTCTGACCGTACTTTCGATCAACGCGCCATGGGTGACATCGGGATCGTCGCCCGCATCCTTTACGACGCCAGCGCGGGCAAAATTATCGCCCTTTTCCTCGGTGGCGAGAGAAAATGCCGGCCTTGCGCCGCTTGGAAGTTCCACTTCAACAGGGTAAGGAAATTCGCCGGTCAGAAGGGCGGCGCAGGCCGCCTTCGTGGCGGCTGCCGCGCAGGTGCCCGTGGTCCAGCCGCGGCGAAGGGTCTTTCCATCCGTTTCCATATCAATTCCTATAGCCGGGACGGCTTTTTCCGTCATCGTTAAAAAGCAGCCAGGAACAATGTCGATACCGCAGATTTTGAACAGCATCGCCGCAAAGGGTCCCGTCTTCGAAGCTGGCCACGTCTGGCTCGCGGGCGCGGGGCCGGGTGATGTGCGTTATCTGACGCTCGAAGTGGCGCTCGCGCTGTCGCAGGCCGATATCATCGTGCGCGATGCGTTGGTGAGCGACGATGTCGTGGCGCTTGGTCCTCAAGCGGAAATCGTCTTTGCTGGCAAGCGGGGTGGCAAACCTTCGGCTACGCAGGATGACATCACCGCTTCGCTGATCGATTTTGCGTTGCGGGGCAAAAAGGTGCTGCGCCTGAAAGGTGGCGATCCCTTTATTTTCGGGCGCGGAGGCGAAGAGGCGGAAGCGCTTGTTCATGCCGGCATTCCGTTTCGCATATTGCCGGGCATGACCTCATCGTTCACCGCACTCGCTTCGGCGCACATTCCTGCTACCATGCGCGGCATCAGCCGCGCCGTCACACTCGCCACAGGCCATGCGGCGGGCACCGACGAAGATCTCGACTGGCTGGCCCTGGCGAAAACGCGGGAACCCATCGTCGTTTATATGGGGCTGAAGAATATTGGCACGATTGCGGGTCTTCTGATGCAGGGTGGGCGTTCGGGAAAAACGCCTGTCGCTGTCATCATGTCGGCCACCACGGCGCAGGAGCGGATTTTCATCGGCACACTGGAAAATATAGCTGACGATGCAAAGCAGGAAGGTTTCGAAGCGCCGGCTTTGATCGTCATCGGCGAGATTGTTTCGATGCGGGACCGACTTGGAGTGTCCGGTTCATGACGGCGCGGGCAATCATCATCGGCGCGCCGCGCTCGGGTTCCGGTAAGACCAGCGTGACTATCGGCCTGCTACGGGCCTTTGCCCGTCGCGGGGTCAAGGTGCGCGGCATCAAGACGGGACCGGATTATATCGATCCCGGTTTCCATGCCTTCGCCACGGGCACGCCAGGTCTCAATCTGGACAGCTGGGCCATGCAGCCGGACCTGTTGCGGCATCTGTTTTCGCAGCAGACCGAGGATGCGGAAGTCGTTCTCATCGAAAGCGCCATGGGTCTGTTCGACGGAATTCCCGTGGCGGAGAACCGCACCGGCTCGGCGGCGGATCTGGCGCGGTTGTTCGGTATTCCTGTTCTACTGGTGCTGGATGTCTCCGGTCAGTCGCAGACAGCGGCTGCCATTGCACATGGTTTTGCCTATTACGACCCTGAGGTCACCATGGGGGCGGTGGTACTGAACCGGGCCGGCAGTGAAAGGCACCGGACGCTGTGCACTGAGGCCATCGAAAAAAACGGCCTGCCCGTTGTCGGTTGCGTTCTGCGCGATCCTTCCCTCATCCTGCCGGAGCGACATCTGGGGCTGGTGCAGGCGAGCGAACATCCGGAGATCGACGCCCATATAGACCGGCTGGCGGATGCGATGGAAAAATCCATTGACCTCGACGCCTTGTTCGCGCTCGCCGCGCCGGTGAATATGCCTGATGGTTCTGACAAGGCGGCAATTGCGCCGCCGGGTCAGCGTATCGCACTGGCCGAAGACGCGGCTTTCACCTTCCTTTATCCGCATCTCAGGAAGCATTGGCACGCGGCCGGAGCAGAGCTCGTGCCGTTTTCGCCGCTCGCCAATGAGGCGCCCGATGAGAGTTGCGATATTTGCTGGTTGCCGGGTGGATATCCCGAGCTTTTTGCCGGAAAACTCGCCAGTGCCGTCGGCTTCAAGGCGGGTATTGCCCGTTTTGCGCAGACGAAGCCCGTGCATGGCGAGTGTGGCGGGTACATGGTGCTCGGTGAGTGGCTGGAGGATGCAGAGGGCGTGACCCATGCCATGACCGGTCTTCTGTCGCACGCCACGAGCTTTGCGACAAGGAAGATGAATCTCGGCTACCGGCAGGCCACAATCGCGGCAGATAGCCCGCTCGGCATGGCGGGAGATGTTCTTCGCGGTCATGAGTTTCATTATGCTCGGGTCACCGACCCCGGCCGTGACGAGCCCTTCGCTCATATTGCTGACGGGCAGGGTCGCCCACTCGGGCCATCGGGCGGTAGGAGACGTTTTGCCTCGGGCACTTTCTTCCACGCCATCGCCAGAGGCGGTTGATCGTTCACGGTTCTAGCTGGGGACGTGTGACAAAGTGGAGCAGGATGCGAAAGTTTCTGGGCTCCGATCACGGAAAAGTGCTATAGGTCTTTTATGGGATATGGAAAAGCGGGCTTCGCTCCAGCGATCCATGTCCGGTGAAATGCGACGGGCCTGAAAACCGCCTCATATTTCCCGGCCCGAACCCATTATCGCGCATTTTATTTCGAGCGTGCCTACCGATGACGAAACCCGGATTTTTCCTCTCTGCCGCTCTTGCCGCAGCCATTCTGCTGGCTCCCTTGGGAACCGGGTTCGATGGCATCGCTGCCCATGGCGGTGAAGACTATGCGACGCTGGAAAAGCTTGGTGCGATCCTCTTCGATGATCCCAATCTTTCGATGAACCGCACCATGGCCTGTTCCACCTGTCATATGCAGGCGGCCGGTTTTTCCGATGCGCGGGAGAACGAAAAGGTCGGGCGGGACGTATCGCTTGGCGATGACGGGATTTCTCTTGGCGATCGCAATGCGCCGACCGCTGCCTATGCGAGGTTCACGCCAGCTTTCGGCAAGAACGCGGCGGGAGAGTATGTCGGCGGACAGTTCTGGGATGGGCGCGCCTCTTTGCTTGAGGATCAGGCGGGCGGGCCACCGCTCAACCCTGTCGAAATGGGGATGCCGGACAAGGCGGCTGTCGTTAAGAGGTTGAAAGAAAACCCCGATTACGTCGCGGCCTTCGGCACGCAGTTCGGTAAGGATGTGTTCCAGAGCGATGAAACCGCCTATGCCGCGATGACCAAGGCGCTGGCGAGCTTCGAGCGTTCGGATGAGTTTTCCACCTTCGATTCCAAATATGACCGCTTCCTGCGCGGCGAAGAAAAGCTGACCAATCAGGAGGAACTGGGCCGCGTTCTGATGTCGTCTACGCAGTTCACCAATTGCAATACCTGCCATGAAATCCGTGGTGCCAAGGGTCTGGAAGACGGCCTTTTCACCAACCATAAATATTTCAACATCGGTGTGCCCGCCAATACATCTGTCCGGGCCGCGAATGGTTCGAAGCCTGACGCAGTCGATCTTGGTCTGGCGCAGAATCCTGAAGTCGCGGGTGATCCTGCCCAGCGGGGCAAGTTCAAGGTGCCGACGCTGCGCAACGTCGCCGTGACCGGTCCTTATATGCACAATGGCGTGTTTAAGGATTTACGCACGGTCTTGCTGTTCTACGTGAAATATAAGAGCAAGAAGCCCAGCCGTCAGATCAATCCGGAAACCGGCAAGACCTGGGATGCGCCGGAGGTGCCTGAGAACATCGCCATGACGGAACTGACATCCGCGCCGGCGCTGGATGACAAGCGAGTGGACGCCATCGTGGCATTCCTGAAGACGCTGACCGACCGGCGCTACGAGCATCTTCTGCCAAAGGAGGATGGGCAGACGGCGGTGCCGACTGCCCATCCTGTCTCAAATCTTATGCCGAAAGCGCCTTGAATTCGGCGAGAACAGCGTCGCCCATTTCGGCGGTGCTGACCTGACGGGAACCATCGGCCATGATGTCAGCCGTTCGGATGCCCTTGTCGAGCACATTTGCAATCGCCGTCTCCAGTCTGGTGGCTTCGTCTACCATGTTGAACGAGTAGCGAAGGCACATGGCGAAGGAGGCGATCATGGCGATCGGGTTGGCAATGCCGTTGCCGGCAATGTCAGGGGCCGAACCGTGGACCGGCTCATACATGGCCTTGCGCTTGCCGGTCTTCGCATCCGGCGCACCGAGCGAGGCGGACGGCAGCATGCCGAGCGAGCCCGTCAGCATGGCGGCAACGTCGGAGAGCATGTCGCCGAAGAGGTTGTCGGTGACGATCACGTCGAACTGCTTGGGTTTGCGGACCAGCTGCATGCCGCCGGCATCCGCCAGCATATGCTCCAGCTGCACGTCCCTAAACTTGGCCGCGTGGGTTTCGGTGACGACCTGGTTCCACAACACGCCCGATTTCATGACATTGCGCTTTTCCATCGAGCAGACGCGGTTATCGCGGGTGCGGGCGAGTTCGAAAGCGACGCTCGCGATGCGCTCGATCTCGAAAGTGTCGTAGATCTGCGTATCGATGCCCCGCTTCTGGCCGTTGCCCAGGTCGATGATCTGCTTCGGTTCGCCGAAATAAACGCCGCCCGTCAGCTCGCGAACGATGAGGATATCGAGGCCTTCAACCAGTTCCGGCTTCAGCGAAGAAGCGGCGGCGAGTGCTGGATAGCAGATGGCGGGGCGCAGGTTCGCGAAAAGTTCGAGATCCTTGCGCAGACGCAGCAGACCCGCTTCCGGGCGATGCTCGTAGGGCACGCCATCCCACTTCGGGCCGCCGACCGCGCCGAACAGGATTGCATCGGCGGCAAGCGCCTTTTCCATATCCGCGTCGGAAATCGCCACACCATGGGCGTCGTAAGCCGAACCGCCGACGAGGCCTTCCGAAACGGTGAAACCGGCATTGTGCGCGCTGTTCATATATTCGATCAGCTTGCGGACCTCAGCCATGGCTTCGGGGCCGATACCGTCACCGGGCAGCAGGAAAAGCGAACGGACTGTCATGGGAACCCTCCTTGGGCGTCGCGCCGGAAAACATCATGAAGGGTTTTCGATGGCGGCGAGCGCGGCGTCAAACTCGTTCCGTCCGATGCATGCCAAGTCGTATATCAGCTGGACGGGATCGAGCGCTTCTTATCTCCGCCTCAAGGGCTTTTCAAGCAAAGCAAAAGCCGATCCGGTACGGTTTGGTACGGGATCGGCTTTTTTGAGGGGCGGAAATGTGGTCAGGCCCAAGGGCGGACAGAGGCGTTCGCTTTTTCAAACGTGTCAATGGCACCAGCGTGTTCCAGTGTCAGGCCGATATCGTCGAGGCCGTTCAGCATGCAGTGGCGCTTGAACTCATCGATTTCGAAACTGATCGTGCCGCCATCGGGGCCGCTGATCTCCTGGCGCTCCAGATCGATGGAGAGAACCGCGTTCGAGCCGCGCGAGGCGTCGTCCAGCAGCTTTTCAAGGTTCTCCGGGCTGACGACAACGGGCAAGATGCCGTTCTTGAAACAGTTATTGTAGAAGATGTCAGCAAAGCTGGTGGAAATCACGCAGCGGATACCGAAATCGAGGAGCGCCCATGGCGCATGTTCGCGCGAGGAGCCGCAACCGAAATTGTCACCCGCGACAAGAATCTGGGCGTTCTGGTAGGCGGGCTTGTTCAGCACGAAATCGGGATTGGGCGAACCGTCGTCGAGATACCGGGACTCAGCGAAAAGACCCTTGCCAAGACCGGTGCGCTTGATGGTCTTCAGATAATCTTTCGGAATGATCATATCGGTGTCGATATTGACGACCGGCATGGGCGCGGCGACGCCCGTCAGCTTGGTGAATTTTTCCATCTGTCGCTTTCCGTGTTTCCCTTGAACAAATCCAGCACTGGTAAAAGCCTGCCGGATGTTCTCCACGGGGAAATACTGCAAAACTCGGCGCTTTAGAAGCGCAAACCCGCGTCCTTCGGTACGCCTCATGCGGCGTTATCATCTTCTGACGGGATTAAGCGATCTTAGAGATCGATAATCGTGCCCTTGCCGTCATTCCAGACGCGCATGTCGCGCTGGTTACGGGGCTTGACCGGAATGGGGGCCGGCTTCAGACGCGCGGAAAGCAGGCGGGCAGCACTTAGAACCGCGAGCACGCCGATGAAAGCCACCGTAAGCGATGCGGTGAAAAGAGCGACGATCGCCAGAATTGCAATGCCAGATGCGGCGATGAAAAACGAACGTATGCCTTGCATGATCCAAACCTTTCTATCCAGACGAATGTGGGCCTTCTTCTTCCGGCTTGCAAGAGGATTCAGTGGATTGTCGGCTTGCAGATGTCACAAAAGCTTGACACAAGTGCGGCATCGTCAATTTTTCCGAAAATATTTCCGTGAGACCACGTCGTTCCTTGCTGTCAGTTCCGGCCATCAATGTCCGGGCACTCGAAAAAATCCGGGAGCTCGACTGTGATGGTATCATCCTCGACCTGGAGGATTCGGTCGCACCCGATATGAAGGGCAAAGCGCGGGAAAATCTTGAAAAGCTGTTTTCAGGTCCGGTTTTCGACGGGCGGGAAATGGTTATCCGCATCAACCCGCTGTCGACGCCGGATGGAAAGGCGGATCTGCGGCTTGCGCTTTCCTGCCGCCCAGACGCAGTTTTATTGCCGAAGGTGGAACAGCCTTCCGATATTCATGAGGTGGCCGATCTTCTCGCCGAGGCGGATGCGCCCGAACATCTGAAAATCTGGGCGATGATCGAAACCCCGCTTGGTGTCCTGAACGCCGCCTCGATTGCCGACGCAGCCCATACGCCGAATGCCCGGCTTGCTGCTTTCGTCATCGGACTCAACGATCTGCGTAAGGAAACGCATGTCCCGCGCCTTCCCGGCCGCACCTATCTCGTGCCGTGGATGATGCAGGTGGTTCTTGCCGCACGGGCCTACCGACTCGATGTCATCGACAGCGTCTCGAATGATTTTCGCGATATCGAGGCTTTCGAAGCTGAATGTGAACAGGGCCGCGCCATGGGCTTCGATGGCAAGATGCTGATCCATCCTGCCCAGATCGAAGCAGCCAACGGGCACTTCGGCCCGGATGAGGCGGCGGTTGCGGAAGCGCGTCAGATTATTGCCGCTTTCGCAAAACCAGAATCTGTGGAATTGAACGTCATCAACATGAATGGTCGCATGATTGAACGGCTGCATGTGGGGCAGGCTGAAAGGCTGGTCGCCATGGCCGACATCATTGCACAAAGAAAGGCAAAAACGACGTGAAGGTCTATCGTTTCATAACCGGTCCCGACGATGCGAAATTCTGTCACCGGGTCACCGAAGCGCTGAACAAGGGATGGGAACTTGCGGGTTCACCCAGCTATGCCTTCAACGCCGCAAGCGGCGTCATGCATTGCGGCCAGGCAGTGACCAAGGTGGTCGAAGGCAAGGAATATCACCCGGATATGAAGCTCGGCGAGCAATAAGACGCAGCGCTGGCGGGGCTATCGCTCCGCCGCGGCCTCGTCGGCGCTTTCTTCGATCCGCTCCATGTCGTCATCCGACAGGCCGAAATGGTGGCCGATTTCGTGAATGAGGACGTGGGTGATGATGTCGCCAAGCGTTTCCTCGTTCTCGGCCCAATAATCGAGAATGGGGCGGCGATAGAGCGTGATGCGGTTCACCATCTCGCCCGTTTCCATGGTGAAACGCTCGGAAATGCCGCGACCCTCGAATAGCCCGAGAAGATCGAAGGGCGTTTCGAGTGCCATGTCCTCAAATACATCGTCAGTCGGAAAATCCGCGATCTCGATGATGAGGTCCTTCGTTAAGGCGCGGAATTCTTCTGGCAGGTGGCCATATGCCTCGATCGCAAGCGACTCAAAGGCGGAAATCGTCGGCGCGTGGCGGTCCCGCCAATCGTCGGTCTGGTCTATGCGGGCCATTTCTGCTCCTTGTTGGTAGGCCCATATAAACACTTGCTGCGCAAATTTCGAGACCTGACTGCTTGACCCGCCGAAAAAGCATGAAATTCTTGGCGTTACAGTTACTTTTCAAGCCGTCGTCATCTTGACATAAACCGGCGTCTCGCGTAATCGGCACCCAAATTGATGGCGTAGTGCGCCTTCTGTTTATGCCGTCTTTCAAATGGCGGTTTCACCGGCAGACATTCAAAGGGCATTCGGCCCTGACGGATTTCCGCTACTCCGACTGATAAAAAGACGGCCAGCTTGCTTTGGCGAGCAGAGCCGGAACGAACATGAAAGGACAAAAAATGTTCGCAGTCATCAAGACCGGCGGTAAGCAGTACCGCGTAGCAGCCGACGCCGTGCTGACCATCGAAAAGCTGGAAGCAGAGGCAGGCGCAACTGTAGAATTCACCGAAGTTCTCGTTGTTGG
>JAEXMK010000183.1 GCA_023444445.1 Pseudomonadota bacterium
AGACCAATTCCTGTTCGGGCCTACAACCGCATGACCTCCGGGGTCGCCACCTCGGAGGTCATCCAACTTCCCAAACAATAAAGCACAATTCCGACAGACAATTCCTGTGCTTGTCACAGGAATCCAGCCAGCCCAAGTCCTTGGGTTGAAAGGGCTTTTCTCGCCGCGCAGACGCGCGTCGGCTGGATCCCTGTGACAAGCACAGGGATGAGGAGGAGAGAGCGTACGGAATAACAGTCAGCGCTGCGCCTGCCGCGCGCGCCGCCCCCCCCTACCGCGAAATCCGCGTCGACAGAATGATTGACGACAAGGTGCGCTCCACACCGTCCAAGGCGCCGATACGATCGATCAACCGGTCGAGATCGAGGATCGAAGGGGCGGCCAGAATGGCGATCAGGTCAAACGTACCGCTCACCGAATGCAGCGTCGTCACTTCCTTGATGGCGGCAAGCGCCGCCGTCACCGCCGGCAGCGCCTTCGGCCCGATTGTGATAAGCACATGCGCGCGCACCAGCCCGGAAAGATAGCTTTCCGAAAGCCTCAAGCCATAACCCGCAATCACGCCGTCAGCCTCCAGCCGCTCGATGCGCGCCTGCACCGTGGTGCGCGAGAGGCCGAGCTTGCGCGCCAGTTCCGCCACCGGCACGCGGGCATTTTCGGAAAGCAGGGCCAGCAGCGCCTGATCTTTTTCTGCAATCGTCATAATGATCAATCCGGTCGTCTTATCGTCCAATAATAGACTTTAATATGCACATAGTGAAGCTTCGAATCGTAAGATAACCGCAATATGATTGTGCCCTAAGAATTTTTCTGCGGGGAACAAAAACATGAAAAACATTGTCGTCATGGGCGCGGGTAACATCGGTTCAGCCATCGCCTGGATGCTGGCCGCAACGGGCGATTATCGCATCACGGTTGCTGATCGCTCGGCCGACCAGCTGGCCAATGTACCAGCACATGAGCGGGTCGACACCGAGATCGTCGACATCACTGACCGTCCGGCGCTCGAAGCACTGCTGAAGGGCAAATTTGCCGTGCTTTCGGCCGCCCCGTTCCACCTGACGGCGGGTATTGCCGAAGCGGCGGTCGCGGTCGGCACCCATTATCTCGATCTCACCGAAGACGTGGAATCCACCCGCAAGGTCAAGGCCTTGGCTGAAACGGCTGAAACCGCGCTCATCCCGCAATGCGGCCTCGCGCCCGGCTTCATCTCCATCGTCGCCGCCGATCTCGCCACCCGCTTCGACAGGCTGGACAGCGTGAGGATGCGCGTCGGCGCGCTGCCGCAATATCCGTCCAATGCGCTCAACTACAACCTCACCTGGAGCACGGACGGGCTGATCAACGAATATATCGAACCCTGCGAAGCCATCGTCGAAGGCCGCCTCACCGCCGTTCCGGCGCTTGAAGAACGCGAGGAATTCTCGCTCGACGGCGTCACCTATGAGGCCTTCAACACATCCGGCGGGCTCGGCACGCTCTGCGCCACGCTGGAAGGCAAGGTGCGGACGATGAATTACCGCACCATCCGTTACCCCGGCCATGTGGCGATCATGAAGGCGCTTCTGAACGACCTCAACCTGCGCAATCGCCGTGATGTGCTGAAGGACCTGTTCGAAAACGCCCTGCCCGGCACCATGCAGGATGTGGTCATCGTCTTCGTCACCGTCTGCGGCACACGCAACGGTCGCTTCCTGCAGGAGACCTATGCCAACAAGGTCTATGCCGGCCCGGTTTCCGGCCGCATGATGAGTGCCATCCAGATCACCACGGCGTCAGGCATCTGCACCGTCCTCGATCTACTTGCCGAGGGCGCACTGCCGCAGAAGGGCTTCGTGCGGCAGGAGGAAGTGGCGTTGCCGAAATTTCTCGAAAACCGGTTCGGCCGATATTATGGCGCACACGAGCCGTTGGCGCGGGTGGGGTAATTTAAGGCCACGGGGGTGCGGCATATTTCTTCTCCCCACCGGGGAGAAGGTGGCCCGAAGGGTCGGATGAGGGGGAAACGCCAGTAATAAACCGCACCCTAGCCCCCTCATCCCGCTGCCGCGACCTTCTCCCCTGCGGGGAGAAGAAACAAGCGGCGATGTTCGAGACGATCTCTGATTTTCGCGTCAACAGCAGATGTCACTCAGCGGCGACAGCAATCGGCTTGTGCCTGCTAGACTCGATCATCCCGTTGAAATCCTTATGGTTCGGGCATGCGGAGAGGCGTTCCTGAAATGCTTCGGCAAGCCACTGGCCTGCTGGCCCTGCCGGTGAATCCACCCTTCGCAGTGAAAAGAGCGGATACTCGCCCTGCTCATAGGCCTCCAGCTCGAGCGCCTTCAGGCTGCCATTGGTCAAATCATTGCGCACGATCGACGCGGGCAGACCGCCCCAGCCGAGGCCACCCTTGATGAGCTGGTATTTCGTGGCGATGTCGCTGACGCGCCATGTCTTGTAGGAGAGAACATTGAAATCCCGCCCCTTGGTCAGGCCCGAAGCATCGGTGACAACAAGCTGAACCTCTTCGCGCACGTCAGCGAGAACCAGAGGCCGCTCGATCTGCGCCAGCGGATGGTCTGCCGCAACCACCGGCAACATGAAGGAATGGCCGACTTTTTCCATCACGAGTTCATCATCCTGGCGCAATACCGCCCCGCCGATGCCGATGCCGGCCTTGCGGGAAAGCACCATCTCCATGACCATGCCCAGCTCGCCGACATTGAGGCTGAGGGTAACGGTTGGGAATTCCTTCCGAAAATCCCGAAGCACGGCAACCATGGCCTCCGCCGGCACCATAGTGCTGATGGCGACTGACAATTCCGCCTCCAGCCCCTGTTTAAGACCCTTGGCGCGGGCGCGCATCTCCTGCAGGCCGGCGACGATGCGTCGTGCGTCCTCCAGCATGGCCCGTCCTTCATCCGTCAGCTTTGGCTGGCGCACGCCATTGCGCTCGAACAGGGTGACTTCCAGCTGCGCCTCGAGATTGGCAATGGTGTAGCTGACCACTGACTGCGCGCGGTTCAGCGCCCGTGACGCGGCGGAAAAACTGCCGGTCTCGGCGACCGTCAAGAACACCTGCAATTGATCGAGTGTCGGGTTCGCGTCCATATCCCATCCATTTCATCGATAGATCGCTTCCACATTATCACAGTTTTCTTGATGGCGACAATTTTCCATATAGGGGGCAAAGGAAGGGCATCGTGCTCTCCCGCCCTCCCAAGGCGCCCGTCAATCCATCGCATATGCAAGGAAGAGACCATGTCCAACATTCTGCTTATCACCTCCAGCCCGCGTGGCGACGAATCGGTTTCCAACAAGTTTTCCGGTGAACTCGCTAACAAGCTGAAGGCCAAGTCGGCTTCCAACACCCTTGTCCACCGCGATCTCGCCGCTGACCCAATCCCGCATCTCGACACCGTCAAGACCGCAGCGATCCGCAAGGCGCCCGACCAGCGCACGGCTGAAGAAGCAGTTGCCGCCGATTATTCCGACAAGCTGGTTGCCGAGCTTCTGGCCGCCGACACCGTCGTCATCGGTACCGGTCTCATCAACTTCAATATCTATTCCGGCCTGAAGTCGTGGATCGACAACGTCGCCCGCGCCGGCCAGACCTTCAAATACACCGAAACCGGCCCGGTTGGCCTTGCGACTGGCAAAAAGGTTTACATCGTGCTTGCCGCTGCCGGCGTTTATTCCGAAGGCCCGGCCGTATCGATGAACCACGCCGTTCCTTACCTGAAGACCGTGCTCGGCTTTATGGGCATGACGGATGTGGAAGTGATCTATGTCGAAGGTCTCGCCTTCGGTCCGGAAGCCGTCGAAAAGGCTGTAGCCGCCGCCGAAGCCAAGGTTGAAGAGCTAGCGCAGGCCGCTTGAGGCGATTTTATTGAAGGCTGATACCGAAAGGTTTCAGCCAACCCACATTCCGTAACGGCCGTGGACCTGATCCCGGCCGTTATTTTTTGCCGCATAGAGGCGCGCATCTGCTTCGGATAAAAGCGCGCGGAAAAGCTGCCCATCCTCGAAAGCGGTGGCGACGCCGATACTGACGGTCAACGGCGAACCGTCCGGTCGTTGCAGGTCCGCAAGGATCGCTGCTCGAAGATTGTTCGAAAATGCCAGCGCCGTGTCATGCGCCATTGCCGGCAGGAGGACAACGAATTCCTCGCCGCCGAAGCGGTAGAGTTGGCCCAGCGGCTGCACCGCGCGCTTCAGGACGGCGGCAAATTCCCGCAAGATATCATCGCCCTTCAGGTGCCCGAACGTATCGTTGACGGTCTTGAAATGATCGATATCGACAATCAGCACGCTGACCGGCCTTTTCTTCTCCAGGCATTCCACCACGACCGAGGGAGCATCGAGTTCCATGCGGGCACGGTCGGATACGCCGGTCAGCATATCGCGTCCGGAGCGGGACAGAAGCTCCTCGTAACGCTCCCTGAAAGTGAGATCGTTGAAGACATCCGCAACGCTGCGGCGTGTCAGAAAACGGCCCTTGGCCGATGTCAGCCAAAGATAGGTGGCAAAGAGCAGCGAATAAATGCCGACTGCCGCCATCTTCGCCTTCCAGCCATCGTAGAAGACATCGAGAGGCGCGTTGAACAATAATCGCAGCGCCCCATAAAAGCCCGCCTGATCGAAGCTCAGAATGACGACGCCGCAGATAGCAAAGCGCAATACGATATGGCGCTGGAGATAACGCCCGAGCTTCTCGTAAAACAGGATGATGGCAATGGCGTCAATGTAGAGCAGGCTGGTTCCCCAGACCATCAGGATGCCCATTTCATCGAGAAAGCCGGTACTGACCGTCTGCCCCGGAACGACCGCCACCGTTTGGTGAAAACGGATGATCTGCGCCATGACGACGGTCACGATGTTGCCGAGAAACAGGCCGTATATGGGTTGTCGCACCACCGCCGCATCCTCGCGCATATAGAGCATGAGGATCATCATCAGCTTACCGGCAAAAAGGATCGAGGAGCCGGGCGATGCCACACCGAAGGGCAGCTGTACGTAAAAGACGGCTGCCAGATAGGTCTCCAGGAAATGCATGACGCCCAGCGCGGTGAGAAAAACACCGATGCCGAGAATATGCCGGTAATGAAGGAAGGCCGTCATTACCGAGAAATAGACGACGGCTTCCGTCAGAAAGAGGGCGAGATTTGCCCATTGCATCGGCACATGCCTTACCTATCCGCGCCACGCAGCGTCAGTGGCGCGCGGCTTCATATTTTGAGGAGGATAGGCCGAAGCACACAATGGAATCTTAATATTAGAGGCAAGAAAACGTCATTTTCCTGGGAAAAGCGACGCGCCGTTCTGGTCGATGATGAGCTTTGCCTTGCGGATCGTGAACTCGACCGCATCGTCCAGGCTGGTGAAGACATCAGCGCGCACGAATTCATGCACGAGCACTTCGTCGCCCGCCTTTTTCTCGATGCGGCCTGCTAAGCGAAACTGGCCGCCCTCCTTGAGCGGCGTCGCATAGATCAGATAGTCGCCATGCGCATGCGGTTCGGCCTGCGACACCTTTTGGGGCGCGTCTGAGGACGGCTGGCCGGAGCCGAAGGCCGAGAGGATTTTGGAAAAAAACGATGCCATGGCTTTCACTCCCTCAATCTATGTCACGTTCGGAGGGCGGAGTGGTCCGCCCTTCCCTGCCTCTTCCGATCAGATGATCAGGTTCGACAGGATGTCGTTTTCGGTGATGTCTTCATAACCGAGACCGGCGGCCTCGAAGCGCTCCAGAAGCCCGGCGAAGTTCTCCTGGGCATTGGTTTCGATGCCGATCAGGATCGAGCCAAAATTGCGGGCCGATTTCTTCAGATATTCAAAACGGGCGATATCATCGTCCGGGCCAAGCAGGTTGAGGAAATCGCGCAGCGCGCCGGGGCGCTGCGGCAGGCGCAGGATGAAATATTTCTTCACGCCGGTGTAACGCATTGCGCGTTCCTTCACATCCGGCAGGCGCTCGAAATCGAAGTTGCCGCCGGAAACCACGGCAATCACCGTCTTGCCTTCCAGCCTCTCGCGGCCAAGCTTTTCCAGCGCGGCGATGGAGAGCGCGCCCGCAGGCTCCAGCACCACGCCTTCGAGGTTCAGCATCTCGATGATCGTCACGCAGATGGCGTTCTCAGGAATGAGCTGGACCTGATCGGCCGGAAAATCCTTCAGCGCCTTGAAATTCAGGTCGCCGATGCGGGCGACGGCAGCGCCATCAACGAAGTTGTCGACCTTGTTCAGCGTCACCGGCTCGCCGCGCTCCAGGCTCTTCTTCAGGCTCGGCGCACCCTCAGGCTCGCAGAACACGAAGTTTTCCTTCGCGACCGTGCCCGCCAGAAAACCGGTGAGGCCAGCCGAAAGCCCGCCACCGCCAACAGGCATGACGACGATATCAGGCTTCGTGCCTTCCGGCAGCTGGTCCATGATTTCGGCAGCGACGGTTGCCTGACCCTCGATGATATCTTCATGGTCGAATGGCGGCACCATATAGCCGTCATTTTCCTGCACATGCTGGCGGGCGGCGGCGTAACACTGGTCGAATATATCGCCCACCAGACGGATCTTGATGAATTCGCCGCCGAAGATGCGGGTCTTTTCGATCTTCTGCTGCGGTGTCGTCACCGGCATGAAAACAACGCCGTGAACGCCGAAATGACGGCAGGCGAAAGCAAAGCCCTGGGCATGGTTGCCGGCCGACGCGCAGACGAAAACCTTGTCCTTGCCAGCCTTGGCTACCGCCTTGCGCAGAAAGTTGAACGCGCCTCTAATCTTATAGGACCGAACCGGGGACAGATCTTCACGCTTCAGCCAAATCGACGCGCCGTACCGACGGCTGAGATGTTCATTCAACTGCAACGGGGTTTCGGGGAATATTTCCCGCACTTCCCGCCGCGCTGCTTCCACAAGCTGCTTGTCCACGATAGTCAATCCATTGAAATTCATAATGGCACCCGCTATGCCATAGGACGGCGTCAGAGACAAAGATTCATTTCAGCGCAGCTACGAACCCCGGATTTCATTTCTTGAACAGCGACCTCCTGCGCTCAGTCATCTATGTCGCGTCCATTTTTGGGCTCTATCTTGCGACGGCCATGTTCCTGCCCGCGCTGACCGATCTTTATTACGGCAATGACGACTGGATGGTATTTGCGCTTTCGGGTTTCATGTGCGGCGGCTTTGCTCTTGCCTGTGCACTTGCGACACGTGGGCCGATCACCTCATTCAACAAGCGGTTCGGCTTCCTGCTCGTCAACCTGCTCTGGCTGGTGTTTTCCATTGTCGGCGCGATGCCACTTTACCTTTCACAGCTCGATCTGTCGCCTGGCCAGGCGTTGTTTGAATCCGTCTCCGCCATCACCACGACGGGATCAACCGCCATATCCGGCCTCGACAACGCGCCGCAGGGCATTCTTCTGTGGCGATCCCTGCTCTGCTGGCTCGGCGGCATCGGTATCGTCGCGCTCGGCCTCTTCATCTTGCCGTTGCTCAGGGTCGGCGGCATGACCTTCTTTCGTATGGAGTCGTCGGACACCGGCAACGACCGGCCCTTCGCGCGGCTGGCAAGCTTCACCAGAGCTTTCGTCGGCATCTACATCATCATGACACTCGCCTGCACCATCGCCTATGATTTTGCAGGCATGTCGCATTTCGATGCGCTGAATCACGCCATGTCGACGGTCGCTACTGGTGGCTTTTCCACGCACGACGCCTCATTCGCGTATTTCAACAATACGGCTCTGCTATGGATCGCCACCATCTTCCTAATCTTCGGCAGCTTGCCCTTTTCGGTGATGATCCTGCTCGCCGTGCGCCGGCGGCTGGAGACGATACGTGACCCGCAGATCGCCGTGTTTCTTGGCTATCTCTGCGCCATCTCGATTGCCGTTGGCGTTTACCATCATTTAAGGAACGGCGTACCGCTGGACGATGCGCTCAGCCATTCCTTCTTCAACATGACCTCGATCCTTTCGACCGGCGGCTTTGCCAGCGACGACTACACGCTCTGGGGTCCATTCGTCATCGTCGTCGCCTTTTTCGCGACCTTCATGGGCGGCTGCTCCGGCTCGACCGCGGGTGGTATAAAGGCCTATCGATTTCTCATCATGTTCAATGTGGTGCGCGCTGGGTTGAAGAAGCTGATCTATCCAAATGCCGTCTATTCCGTGCGCTACGGCCAGCAGGTGGTCGATCCCGATACGATCCGGACGATATTCCTGTTTGTCAGCTGCTTCATCGCACTGTGGATTGCCGGCAGCCTTGCCATGAGCCTGATGGGCTATGACTTTCTCACAGCCACCTCGGCTGTGGCGACTTCGCTTGCCAATGTCGGCCCCGGCATTGGCCCTATCATCGGCCCGGCTGGCAATTTCTCGACCATCAGCGAACCGGCGCTCTATCTTCTGTCGGTCCTGATGCTGCTCGGACGTCTCGAAATCCTGACGGTTCTGGTGCTGCTGATGCCGATTTTCTGGCGCAGTTGATCCGGCGATGCAGATGTTGCGCATGCGCGAATAAAGCGCTTGACCTTCCCACGTTGGAATAGTCCAGGCTCCGTCCTGTTAGAATTCCAAACTATGGAGAACCGCCTATGTGCACCGCTCACCAGCATCATGCCGAAACCACCGCCGCACCTGATAATGCAGGCCTTTCTTTCCACGTTGAAGACATGACCTGCGGTCACTGCGCCGGCGTCATCAAGGGCGCGATCGAAAAGACCGTTCCCGGTGCTGCGGTGCATGCTGACCCTGCCAGCCGCACGGTCGTGGTCGGCGGCGCCTCCGACGCGGCACACATCGCTGAAATCATCACCGCCGCAGGCTACACGCCGGAAGCGCGCGCCTGATTTGAAAAGACACTGGCGGCGCTGTCATCCTGCCGCCGCCGGATCACCTCGCCTGCCCACTTCACGCTGAACCTGCGTGACAGCCATTGGACGACACCGAGCTTCGTCCTTCAGCCCTCCTGAACAAACATCTTTCCCGAAGCACTGGACGGAAGATTCACGCCGCCCGCCATCATGTTCGGCCTGGCCCCGGAATGTTCGGCGTAGCTCGTCGCTCCCAATTATATCATGCCCATTGTCGAGACCGCCTGTGCAGGTGTAATCGGCATTGAGGAAGCCGATAGGTTCTGCAACATCGGTGGCGTAACCGCGCGACAGAAGAACCATGTCGAAGTTGCCGGACAGGAGATCGGGCTCGATCGCGGTGTAATCGGTAACGCGAACATCGACCTTGATGCCGATTTCCTGCAATTGGGCCTGGATAACGGCGGCAACATCCTTGAGTTCGGTTCGTTCCGTGTAGGCGAGAAGCGTCACCTTCAGGCTGCCGGGCGCAACTCCGGCCTCTTTGAGCAGAGCCTTTGCCTTCTCCAGGTCATAAGCGGGTGTGACGTCTTTCGGCGCCCACGGCTCACCCGGTGCGAAAGGCATCGTTGCGGGCTTTACCACGCCTTCGTAGATGCTGTCGGCAATACCGGCGGTATCGATGGCGGCCCGGATCGCCTGCCGAACCTTGATATCCTTGAAAGGCGCCTTTGAATTATTGAGCAGCATTTCGGTAATCCGGGGCACCGTAATCGGCGCAACCTTGACGCCCTTGGCGGCTTCAACGGTCTTTACCGTCCAGGGTGGGATCATGCGCGAGGCCTTCAAAACGCCCGGCACCTTGGCGATCGCCTTTTCCACGCGGCCGACACAGGAGGCACACGTCATGCCATCGATCGCAATCTGATGACTCGCCCGGATCTCCATCTGTGACATGCGTATGACCCCTCTTTTCTTGTGTTAAAAAAAGATAGGGCTTCCCATCGTGGCAAGGTCAATAGGTTCTTTTGGGTGATTTTCGAAGAAATATGCCGTTTGCTTGAGCAGGATTATTTTTTGGGTGCACCACTAGGAACAGAAGCAACCGAAGCCTGAAATCAACGCGAATTGGCAATCTGTCCTTGCCCAACATGCGCTACAGGGGCGCACTTTCTCTGGGTGAAGGTGGTGCGGACGGCGGGACTTGAACCCGCAAGACCAATGGTCGGCAGATTTTAAGTCTGCTGCGTCTACCGATTTCGCCACGTCCGCATTACCGCGCCTTACCTTGCAGGCAAGCGCTGTAAAAATCCGTCGTCTCCATTGCAACCGGGCCAGCGGCCGATCCCAAACGCGACGGAGCCTCATCTACACAGGCCGGGCGGTTTCGGTCAACGGGGCCTTAGCCACACCAGGACTGATTTTTTGCAGAGATCGGATGTGCCAGCCCCTCGCGCACGAGCTGATCGGCGAAAGAAACGCCCGAACGTGAAAGCCGTTTGCGTTCCGTGGCTTGCCCGCCGGCTTCGCCGGAAGACGCCACGTCGAAGGTGCCGGCATTCAGCATGTCGCGAAGCCTGACCTTTGCAATGAAACCACGCTGGCGCTCTTCCATACAGCGCGCCCGTTCGATCTGTGGAACGTCGATGCCGGCGATCTGCATCTTCACACCCTTCATCCAGAACGTGTTGCCATCAGCCACGCAATTATTGAGGCCGGAGCGGCCGCAGAAGGCGAAGGCGCCGCTTTTTTCGCCGAGCGAGATTTTTTCGACCGAGGGGCGCGTTTCCGGCAGGATAGCGGCAACCTGGCTTGGTTGTGCGACGGAGGGCATGGCAATCGGACGCGGCGGCACCGGGCCGTTGCCGGGCAGAACGGGGGATGCAGGACGAATGGATGCCACTTTCTCTGCCGTGACTGCATCACGCTTGGTGGCCGTCGCGACTTTCGGGGAATTTGCGGCTGACGATGTCGCCTTCGCAACATGCCGCTGCGGAAGAAGACTGTCGCGATGTTCGTAAGCCTGAATGCCGCCGGCAACGACGCCCAGCATCAGCACCCAGGGCCAAACGCTGCCGCCGCTCGATTTCTTCGCCGTGCGGCGTCGCGCTGTCGATTTTCGGTTGCTCACGATCGGGCTCCTTTCAACGGAGCCGCATTATCGGCCAAAGGAGTTTCCGAAAGGTTGGCATTACCGAGCGTTTTCGTTTTTCAGAGAAACGGTAAAACGCTCTAACGCCTTGTTTTCTCGAATTTCCGATGGGAAATGCTTAAAACAGCTGTGGATAAATCCTCAGCGAACCTGATCCAGCAGGCGCTTGCATTCGAGCAGGTCGAACAGGGCTTCCTGCAACAGCGCCTGATCGTCCTTGCCGATGCTCGACTTGCCGACCGATATTTCGGCATCGCTGTTGCCGCCGCCGAAGCCAAAGAAACGGCCGCTCGGCTTGGCCTTTGGACGGCCAACGACCTCGTCCCCATCCATATCGACGACGCGCGGTTCGGCGACTTCCTTTTCACCGCTCGCCGCCATGATGGCTTCCATGGTCGCGAGATCACCGGAGGCAATGGCCGCCACGAAACGGTTGCCATTCGCCTTCAGAAGCTTCTGCACACCCTTGATGGTGTAACCATGGTCATAAAGCAGGTGACGGATACCCTTCAGAAGATCGATATCGTCAGGGCGGTAATAACGGCGGCCCCCGCCCCGTTTCATCGGCTTGATCTGCGGAAAGCGTGTTTCCCAGAAACGCAGCACATGCTGCGGCAGGTTCAACTCATCCGCCACTTCACTGATCGTCCGAAACGCGTCGGGGCTTTTGTCCAAATTTCCACTCCCATCCGAACCGAGGCGCCATGCATTCGGCCGGACACTGAACGATAACGCTTTCCCCTCACCGGTCAAAGGCCACGCGTAAGTCCGTCAGACCCACGCACCGGCGCCATTGCGGCGAGGTACAAATCACTAAAATTGATTATGATGTGAGTCGACCAGATTTCAACGGCTTGCACGTTGAAATTCAAGTGTGTTCACAAGAAGAATGGTAAAACTGGATTCTGCGGCCGCGAAAACGATGCGCCGAAACTGCGTGAAGTGAGGCTTATGCCCCTGCCTTCTGGCCCTTCTGCTTGGCCTTGCGGGCCGTATGGGCCTTGAGAATACGCTGCTTCAGCACATTCGAAGCCTTGAAAGTCATGACACGGCGCGGCGAAATCGGAACTTCTTCGCCGGTTTTCGGGTTGCGGCCGATGCGCTCGTTCTTTTCCCGGATCTGGAAAGTCGCAAAGGACGAAAGCTTGACGACCTCGCCGCGCGTGATCGCGTTGCAAATCTCGTCGATGATCGTCTCGACCAGTTCGGCGGATTCGGTGCGGGACAGCCCGACTTTACGAAACACAGATTCTGCAAGATCTGCGCGTGTCACTGTCTTCCCGGCCATTTTTCCCCACAAACCGTGTCTGAATTTTTCTCTAGGAGCCATCGAGATTATTTCCCTTGTGGCGACCGGTCAAGGGATTGTTCCAGATTCATTTGAGACTTTCAGCAATCGGTGCAAGGGCTTAGCGGAGCCGATACGGTTTTGCCACAGGCTGGTGCCGCTCAGGCACATCTGACCGGGGGCGTGGGCGCAAAAAACACAACCGATTTCGCGCCCGCACCGTCAAACACGGGAAGGCACCGTTACCAGCGCAGCAGTACCGCACCCCAGGTGAAACCGCCGCCCATGGCCTCCAGCATGACCAGATCGCCCTTCTTGATGCGACCGTCGCTTGCAGCGACAGCCAGCGCCAGCGGAATGGAAGCGGCCGAGGTATTGCCGTGCTTGTCGACGGTGATGACGACCTTTTCCGGATCGATGTTGAGCTTCTTTGCCGATCCGTCGATGATACGCTTGTTGGCCTGATGGGGAACGAGCCAGTCGAGATCGTCAGACGTCGTGCCGGTTGCCTCGAAGGCCTGCTCGATCACGTCGGTGATCATGCCGACGGCATGCTTGAACACTTCCCGGCCTTCCATGCGCAGATGGCCGACGGTGCCTGTCGTGGACGGTCCGCCATCGACATAGAGCTTTTCCTTATGCGAGCCATCGGAACGCAGCTGTGCGGTCAGGATGCCGCGATCGGCAGAGGTGCCCTCGCCTTCGCCGGCCTCCAGAACCAGCGCGCCGGCGCCGTCGCCGAAGAGAACGCAGGTGGTGCGGTCCTTCCAGTCGAGGATGCGCGAGAAGGTCTCGGAACCGATCACCAGAACGCGCTTGGCCATGCCGCCGCGAATATAGAGATCGGCGGTCGATACGGCGTAAACGAAGCCGGAGCAGACGGCCTGCATGTCGAAGGCGAAACCGTGGGTCATGCCAAGACGGTTCTGTATATTCACCGCGGTTGCCGGAAAGGTATTATCCGGGGTCGAGGTGGCAAGAATGATGAGGTCGATATCGTCGGGCGTCAGGCCGGCATTGTCGAGGGCTGCGCGGGCGGCAGCTTCGCCGAGCGATGCGGTGGTTTCACCTTCGCCGGCGATATAGCGCTGCCGGATGCCCGTGCGCTGCACGATCCATTCGTCTGACGTCTCGACGACGCCTTCGATTTCGCTGTTGGTCATGACACGCTTCGGAAGCGCTGCCCCGAAACCACGGACTATAGAGCGGATCATTCCCTTATTCCTCGTCAGCCACGAGAGCTTCGGGCGCCGGGGGCGGAAGCCGT
>JAEXMK010000027.1 GCA_023444445.1 Pseudomonadota bacterium
GAGGTGCGTAAAGGCGATGAACCGTTCAACGCGCAGCACTATTTCATGACCAATCCCAGCCTTTCCGGACGTGGTGAAGCCTTGAAATCCAGTGCGCCCAAATTGATTGCCGGGTTGATTTCGTCCCGCAAGAAACAGGCTGAATGACTCGATCAGAAGCACAGGGGCGGCTGACCGGCCTTGCCCCCGTTTCCGTCATAGATATTGGTTCGAACTCCGTTCGTCTTGTCGTATATGAAGGTCTTTCCCGCGCGCCCGCGGTGCTGTTCAACGAAAAGGTCCTGTGCGGCCTTGGCAAGGGACTGGCGCTGACAGGCCGCATGCATGAGGAAGGCGTCAGCCGGGCGCTGATGGCGCTGAGGCGCTTCCATGTGCTTTCCGAGCAGGCGCAGGCGCAGAAGCTTTATGTGCTGGCGACGGCCGCAGCGCGTGAGGCGGAAAACGGCCCTGATTTCATCCGTGAGGCCGAAGCCATTCTCGGCTCCGAGATCGAGGTGCTCTCAGGCGAGAAGGAAGCGCTTTATTCCGCCTATGGCGTGATCAGCGGTTTTCACGATCCCGATGGCATTGCCGGCGACCTCGGCGGCGGTTCGCTCGAACTCATCGATATCAAGGGCAAGAGCTGCGGCGAGGGCATTACCCTGCCTCTCGGTGGCCTGCGGCTTTCTGAGCAGTCGGACGGTTCTCTGGAGAAAGCGGCGACGATCGCCCGCAAGCACGTCAAGAATTTCTCCAAGCTTCTCGCAGCGGGAGAGGGGCGTACCTTCTATGCGGTCGGCGGCACCTGGCGCAACATTGCCAAGCTGCACATGGAAATCACGGGTTATCCGCTGCATATGATGCAGGGTTATGAATTGCCGCTGGAGGAAATGCTGAATTTTCTCGAGGAGGTCATCGTTTCCCGGGATAGCAAGGACCCGGCCTGGCAGGCTGTTTCCAAGAACCGCCGTTCGCTCCTGCCGTTTGGCGCCATCGCCATGCGCGAGGTTCTGAAAATGATGAAGCCGGCAAAGATCGCCTTCTCGGCGCAGGGCGTGCGCGAAGGTTATCTTTATTCGCTGCTTTCGGAAGCAGAACAGGAATCCGATCCGCTGCTGGTCGCGGCCGATGAGCTTGCCATTCTGCGCGCCCGCTCGCCGGAACATGCACGCGAACTGGCGGACTGGAGCGGCCGCACCTTCCCGGTCTTCGGCATCGACGAGACCGAAGAGGAAAGCCGGTACCGGCAGGCGGCCTGCCTCTTGGCTGATATCAGCTGGCGCGCCCATCCGGATTATCGCGGGCTTCAGGCGCTCAACATCATCGCCCATTCGTCCTTCGTGGCGATCACCCATCCCGGCCGCGCCTATATTGCTTTGGCCAATTATTATCGCTTTGAAGGTCTGAACGATAACGGCACGACGGAGCCGCTCGCGGCCATGGCGGGCGAACGCCTTCAGGAACTTGGCAAATTGCTCGGCGGTCTGCTGCGTGTCGTCTATCTGTTCTCGGCTTCGATGCCGGGCGTCGTCGATCACCTCAAATTCCGCGAGTCCGACAGTCCGGATATCGATCTGGAATTTGTGGTGCCGCATGATTATTGCGATTTCGCCGGCGAGCGGCTGGACGGGCGTTTGCAGCAACTGGCGAAGCTGACCGGCAAGCGGCTGGCGTTCGTGTTCGAGTAAGCCGGGGGAGAAGTCCGCTTTCGGCGCAGGTTAGGCCCAGCGCTCGCAAAAGGCTTCGATATCGTTCGACTGGAAGTCCGCAAGCCGCGCCATGATCGTCTCGAAGGGCCAGTCCCACCAGGCGATCGCGGCAAGCTTCGCCGCGATGGATCGTGAAAAGCGCTCGCGAATGATTTTTGCGGGAACACCGCCGACGATGGTATAGGGCGGCACGTCCTTGGTGACGACGGCGCCGGCCGCAAGCACCGCGCCGTCTCCCACTGTTACGCCCGGCAAGACGATAACCCCGTGGCCGATCCAGACATCGTGGCCGATGATGGCGCGATCCTGCTTTCGCTGGTCGAAAAACGCGTCATCGCGCACCGCGTCGGCGGCGTAATATTCCGGGCAATAGCTGAAGCGATGCATGGATGGCCGGTCCATCGGATGGTTCGGGGCGCCTATCCTGACCTCCGCGGCGATGGCGCAGAACTTTCCGATTATCGCATCCCCCACCATGCAACGCTGACCGAGATAGGAGTAATTCCCGAGTTCGACATTGTGCAGCGAGGTGTCAGCCAAAATTTCGCAGCATCTGCCGATATTCGAATCTCTTACGCTCGCCGTCGCGTGAATGACGGTCTCTGCGAGCTTCGGGCGTTTGATCTGTGCGGTGGGGTCCATTCCAGTCTCCGGATTTTGCGCCTGCTTAACCGGGAATGATGAAGGGCCTGTGACGTGGAATAGCGAAGCAGTGCTGTCGTGATCGGCAGCTTCTCTCAAATGGATCATGCCTATAACCTCGCCCACACCCTCGCTTCGCGGATAAATATCACCTATTGGTGACTTTGGCCCCAATGTCGTTTTTCTTCCAGTAGTGCTCGGTTATGTTCTGCGCGTTCCGAATGATATGACCGGCGATGTCAGGATCTCCGCCCTCGAATGTTTCCGGGTCGGCACCGCATAAGAGCAGGAAGAGCTGCTGATGAGCGACAGCGGCAAAATAGTCCTGGGGCGGGGGCTGCACGTCTGAATCGGCGGCCCGCAATGCCTCGGAAACCTCTTTGCTGGCGCGCTCAAGCGCTGCATGAATCGTGGCCATCATTGCTGCTTCCTTGCGCTGCAATATGTCCTGAATTTGCCGCTCAGACGGTGTCAGAATCGGGCAACTCTCACTCATCGAATATCTCTCCTGTCGGCACAACCATGTCGCTGAGCAATATTATCGCATGGATTGTGTCCGCTTTACGGGAAGATTGAAATGGTGGTCCTGAAACATGGCGCGATGGCTCGCCACCATACCGGCACACATGGATCAAAACGGCAATGGGCCGGCAATGCATCGCAACCGGTTCAGCCGTGCCCCAGTGCCTTCCGGATGCAGGCGCTGAGATAGGCATATTGCAGCGGCGTTATCGTCGCCATGGCTTCCGTGCGGCTGGCGAGCCGGTCCTGATAACCGATTGGAATATCGAATTGAGAGAAGGTGAAGTCCCAGCGAGTGCCTTCAACGATATTGTAGAAATGCTCGGTGCCGCTGACAGCGGTCTTGGCAAGCTCGCCGCCGAAGATATCCTGAACCACCAGCGCGGTGACGCTGCCTTGCCCTTTTGCGGGGTTGTCGCGTGACCAGAGGTTGCCGGTCTCACCCGACCAGCTTTTCTTCAGGGCGTAATAAAGTCTCTCTGCATGGTCCTGCATCAAACGTCTTCTTTTCCGCAAGCATGTTTCCGTTGAAGTATGGCGGATCGGAACGGAGCGCCATGCAGATATTGGTCTACCGGGCGCTCCGGGTCACTCGCCGCTGCCAAAGCGATTGGCGGCAGCTTCGGTCTTATTTCGCGTCGAGCAGATCCTTGACCTCAAGCAGGACGAATTCGTTATCGTCAGCCTTGTCGAGCGCGCGGCCGGCCGAGAAGGGCAGGTTGTTGTCATTGCCGACGATGATATGCGTGGCATCGACACGGTCGACATTCTCGATGGTGACGAAAGGCATGTCATAATAACCGTTGCCGCTGCCCTGACGCTTCTTGTTGTCAGGGTCGGAGATTTTTAAGAGATCGATATAGCCGATCTTGCGCGCGGCCTTGCCGACATTGGCGTCATTAAATTCGATCTTGTAGATGCGCTTCACCTTGGAAGGCACGGCAAAGCAGTTCGCTTCCGGCTTCTTCGGGTCGGCGCAGGCCTTGTCGGCGGTGCCGGCGCCGTTGTCGCGTTCAATGACCAATGCGGTGCTGTCATCAAGCATGTTGAAATCGCCGATGGCTTCGCCACCCTGCGCCAGCGGATAAAGCCAGGTGCGGCCGGTCCATTCCTTCTTGGCGGTGTCGAGTTCGATGATGCGCAGCGCGGTTGCGCCGTCTTCGGTCTTCTCCACCTGGCCGTCGGCCATGTAAAGCGGGCCTTCAAGAAGGCCGTACAGCTTGGAGCCGTCCCTGGAGAGCGCCAAGCCTTCATAACCGCCCGAGCGTTTGAGGTTGAAGGCCGGCATCTTCTGCGTGGGGTTGCCGGGCAGGGCCAGGGTGGGGTGATCAGGAGACTTCACCTCGATGTCGCCGGCCTTGGTGGAGATCACGTCGGTCAGCTTGCCGTCACGGGTGAATTTCAGGATGTAGGGGCCGAATTCCTCGCCAACCCAGAAACCATCGGCAACCGGCTGAATGGATTCGACGTCGAAATCGGCGCCCGTCAGGTAACGCTTGCTCGATCCTTCGAGGACGATGGGGAAGGGCGCCTTCATGTCTGGGTCGGAAAGGAACACGGTTTCAAGCGCGTTGACTTTGCCGGCGTCCCAGTCGAACTTCAGATGGTGAAGCATCAGCATGGCGTCGCTGGAGTTGAGCTTGGAGCCGAAACCGTTGTCGGAAAGGCTCCAGAAGCTGCCGTCGGGCATCGCCTTGATGCCGGAAAAACCCTGCATCGGCTGGCCGTTGAACGGCATGGAAAGACCGGTCAGTCGTACGCCGTCCTTGCCGGGCACGGTGCCGAGACCTTCCGCGCGCTTGCGGTCGGCGGTGGTGAACTTGGCGGAGGTCTTGAGATGTTCAGGTGCATCGGCCGGCGCCGGAATGATGGTGTTTGCCGGCAGAATGGCGTGGGAGACCAGCTTTGCCGAAAACTCCTGCTCTGCCGCGTGCGATGCGGTGGCAAGCGCAAGGATGGCGCAGGATGCAAAAAGAATGTGCTTCATGATGGAGACCCCTCTCAATACCTGTTGAAGACAGGATTGACGCGATAGGGTCGTCGCATGACAGGCAGGTGATTGCCGTTTGAAGCTTTGATGAAATTTCATGACGGCCGCTATCGGTCGATGGCTTGCCGGTACCGATGCCCCCTATGCGGCGGGGGGCTGATATTGGCTGAGCGTGCAGACGCCGAGCGTCTGGCCACGGCCCTTCACCGCATGTTCGCCGAGATATTCGCTGCGCACGCCCTTCGGAAGCACCAGCTGGTGGGCGAGATCGGCGGAAATCAGCACGGGATGACCGAGCATCTTGCTCAGCGATTCGAGCCTTGAAGTGGTGTTCACTGTGTCGCCGAAATAGGTGATCTTGTGGTGATCGACACCGATTTCGGCTGTGATGACAGGCCCGCCATGGATGGCGAAACGCAGGCGCGGCACTTCACCGAAACGGGAAAGCCACGTGTCGCGTTTCTCCTCGATGGTTGCCAGAATATCGAACACGCAGCGCACGCAGGCCGCCCGTCTTATCGCCATGTGATAAGGCCAGGTGATGATGGCGGCATCGCCAATGTAATCGTCGATGACGCCGCCATGCCTTCTGACCGGCGCGGCATAACTCGCGAAGATTTCCCCAAGAAATTCCTGGGCCTTCAGATCGCCATTGGTTTCCGCAAATGAGGTGGAGCCGACGAGGTCGATGAAGATGAAGACGCGGTCTTCGCTGACCGGACGGCGATAGCGCCCAAGAATGAGGTCGATGAAGATATCGCGGCCGAGAAGCTCGCGCACCCGCATGATGAAAACGATGATGCCGCAGACGATCAGCGTGAAGATCAACGTCTGCACTTCGGCATGAACTGCACGCTTCCAGGTGCCGGGAAAGATCCCGCTCAGCCAGAGGATCGTGCCGCCAAGCCCGAACCCACAAAAAACGAGAATGGCGTAGATGAGAAGGCCAACAGCAATATAGGCCGGTGTCGGCAAAGCGCTCACCTGTCGGGACAGACCAGGTAGAATATAACCGCGCTCGAAAGCGAGAATCGGCGCGCAGGCAAAGAGCGCATAGGTCGCGCCGATCAAGGCGCCGCCGCCATATTCCAGAAATGCGTAGGCCACGCCGCTGCCCGCCACGGCAACAAACAGCACCACGTAATCCAGAATTGGCAGCAATTTTCTCATGGCAATTCCGATCTCGGAAAGGAAGGCTTGCACCCTCTCGGGCACAGCTTCTGTTCAGGCCATATGCGACATTAGTGTGGAAAATGCGCCGCAAAAAGTGAGTAATCGGTAAGGTTGCACGAAGGATTGGCGGAGCTGTTGCGCCCTTGCCGCAGCGGCAGCGAACCCCGCAACATGAGAGGTCTCATCGACGGCTCAAGGTCTTTTCAACGCACGGACAGACAACACGGCCACCGAAACAAGGCTTCGGAAAAAAGCACGGTGGAGGGCAATGGGGGCGACGACGGGCGATTACGCCCCGCCCGCCGCAACCTCCACGGCCTCAACCTTTTTGCCGGCGAAGCGCAGCGCTACTTCGCCATTGATGAGTTTCAGCGCCACATCGCCGAACAGTTCGCGCCGCCAGCCGGTCAGCGCGGCAACGGTCGCCTTTTCACCTTCGGAGGCGATCTTGTCGAGATCGTCGCTATTGGCGATGACCTTGGCGGCGACGCCGTGCTTGTCCGCCGTCAGCTTCAGGAGAACCTTCAAAAGCTCCACAGCGGCGCCGGAGCCTTCCGGCGCATGGCTGTGGCGCGGCGCTTTCGGCATTTCTTCTTTCGGCAGCGCCAGCGCCGCATTCACCGTTTCGACGATGGCGGTACCGGAGGCGGACCGTTCCCAGCCCTTGGGAATGGTGCGAAGCCGCGACAGCGCCTCGGCATCCTTCGGCTGCTGCTGGGCAATTTCGAAGATGCCGTCGTCCTTGAGGACACGCGACCGCGGCACGTTGCGCGACCGCGCCTCCCGTTCGCGCCAGGCGGCGACAAATTTGAGAATGGCGAGTTCCGTCGGTTTGCGCAGACGCGACTTCAATCGCAGCCACGCATCGTCGGGGTGCATGTCATAGGTGTCGCGCGATTCCAGAATGTCCATCTCCTCGGTCAGCCACAGCGAGCGGCCTTCACGCTCCAGCTGCGCCTTCAGCGCCAGATAGACGTCGCGCAGATGGGTCACGTCGGCCAGCGCATAATCCAGCTGCTTTTCGGTCAGCGGACGGCGGCTCCAGTCGGTGAAACGCGAGGATTTGTCGATCTGCACATTCTTGATCTTCTGGACCAGCTGGTCGTAGGAGATCGAATCGCCGAAACCGCAGACCATGGCGGCAACCTGCGTATCGAAGATCGGGTGCGGAATGAGGCCGCCGAGATGGTAGATGATCTCGATATCCTGCCGTGCGGCGTGGAAAACCTTCACGACATTTGGATTGGCCATCAGTTCGAACATCGGCGTCAGATCGATGCCCTTGGCCAGCGGATCGACCAGAACTTCAAGCGTAGGGCTTGCCATCTGTACGAGGCACAGCTCCGGCCAGAAGGTTGTTTCCCGCAAAAATTCGGTGTCGATGGTAATGAATTCCGATTTCGCCAGTTCCGTGCAGGCTTCGGCGAGGGCGGCAGTCGTTTCAATCATTGCAAATGGCCACTCGTGAAAATTATCCGTCTTACTTTCCCTTTGCCGGGCGCATGTCAATACAA
>JAEXMK010000022.1 GCA_023444445.1 Pseudomonadota bacterium
GGCTCTTGTTCCGCCTTGGCCAGAATGGGCATGGCGGTGCCCGCAGGGCATAAGAGCCGCCGCGCTGACAGTCACCGATCGCCAAGGTTCCGCGACTATTTTTCCCCGGTCCGCGTTGCGGATCGGATCGAGACACGTGGCTCGATCCGAAGGGTAGGAAAAAATCGTCGTGGAAGGGCGTGAGGCTACCCCTGCCGGAATACAAGGGGTGAGCACATCGGAGCCGTCAGCATAGTGACCCGGAACGGGAGACGGCGGGCATTCGCGCATGTTTCGGCGGTTCCTGAGGCAGCCGTAGGAGCATCAACATAGTGCCGCCAACAGCGGGATGCGGGACCGACTGCCTCCGACGAAGCATTCCGTGCGTAGGCTATTCCTTCCGTCCTCGAACTACCTTTCCGTTGGCATCCAGGACGGGCGGGGTCAGTTTCCGTTTCTTCACTGTCACCTTGGGAGGGGGCGGAGGAGCAGTTGCCGCTGCCGCTGCCGCGCCAAGGAAGTCGAGTTCAAGAGAGGGCTGGAAGGCTTCCACGACTTCCCTAAGTTTGGCCGTTGTGACGCGCTTGGTATAGGTGCGCCCTTGACCACCCCCGCCCTCGTGACCCATGACGGCATCTATGTGGGATTCCTTCAGGTCCGTCGATTCCAGAACGGTACGGAAGCTATGCCGGAAAGAGTGGAAGGCGGTCTTCGAGCCGACCCCGAGGTCGATCTTGAGCTTCGAAAACTCACGGCTGAACCCGGAGCTAACCTTACCCTTGTGGAGCGTCAGTTCGGGCGAGAATAAGTGCTCCGCGCCTCTAGCCCGCTGCTGCGTAACGAAGTTCATGAAACCGTGTCGGGTCAGCCACGAATGCACGGGAATGATGCGCGTTCCTGCTTCTGTTTTAGGGTCCCATCCGTCGCGCTTGGCGATGTTGAAGCATGTCACGCCGTCCTTTACGAGGATGTCGATGGCTGGGCGCAGACGGCATATCTCCTCCAGCCGCATGCCAGAATGAAGGGAAATGAGGGGTAGCCAGTGCAAAGCGCTGGACTCCGATGCGTCGCGATATTCGCGGGAGGTGAAAAGGCGTTGCAGGTCTTCACGTGACCAGTCGTCGCGAGCGGATTTATTCGCCTTTGTTCCCGGGAACGAATGCCCTGAGAACGGCTGCGCGGTCATGGGCATATGCTTCTTGTGCACTAGCCATTTCCAGATGGAATTCATGCCAGAGAAATGGCGCTTGGCGGTCTTCATGCTGACGCGGGGCAAGTCCTTGTCAGCCTTGGCGCGGGCTAGTTCCTTTTTGGGGGATGCTGTCCCGCTCTTGCCATGAGCCGCAGGCATCTGAAGAACCAGTTCCCGGAACTCGGCGGCTGTGTCGAAGGTAATCTTTCCGATGGGGAGGTCGCCCATCAAGGCGACGAACATTTCCACGGTCTTGAGGTACTGATCTGTCGTCTCGTCGCCGAGAGCCTTGTTGTAATTGTATCCGGCGATGATGTCCTGTTGCCATGCCTTGATGAATGTCGAAAGCTTCGTCATGTTCGCGGGTGGTTCCGATGGCGCTACTACGGCTACGGACTGCACTGTGGCGGTTGCCTTGGGTTCCTGTCCGAAGACGGTTTCCATTCGACGATCGACATATTCGCGTAGTTGATCCTGAAGCGCTCTCGCTGTCCTTCGAAGGCGGTCGCCGCTTCGAACGTCGAAATATTCTGAATACTCCAGAGCGGCGTTCGCTTCCTGACTGAGATTGTCACCGTAAGAGACGCCTTCATCAGCGCTCATCTTTAGGAGCGTATCAGGCAAAGATTCGTGGTATGCCCTGAGCCCGCCGGGCAACATCTCATCCACAATTTTGAGGCGTTTCTTCCAGGGTGGTGTATCCAGCCATCTGCGCACGGCAACCCGAATGTCGTCGTCCGTCAACGGAAACTCATAGTCTTCTTCTTCCAGCATCCGGAACAACCTCTCTGTGCCAATGAACAGGTGCGCTGCTCGCGCTCTGGCTGTTCGTCGCACGGAGGTCTTTAAGGACCGGTATATTTCGGTTTGTCCGAGGCGGGCTTGAAGAGAGGCGGGGACTCGCCTCCGGAAGAAAAAGGAATCGGCTTCGCGCCGGAGGAAGTTCGACATCGCCAAAAGCGCCCTTGTGGGGGTGCAGTGTGGGGGTATTCCCGGCACTGGCGACATGTAGTTAAGTTATTGATTAATAATAGGGAAAATGGCTGGGGAACCTGGATTCGAACCAAGATCGACGGAGTCAGAGTCCGCTGTTCTACCATTGAACTATTCCCCAAAAGCTGCAAGTGCGTTGCCGCGTTCGCTTTGGTGGGTCGTCATATAGATGATTTATTCCGGGGCGCAAGTCGAAAAAATCGAAAAAATGCGTTTTATCCCACTTTTGCGCTGTCTCTTCGGGTCAGAGCCTTGCGCGGGTGGAGCGGGGGGGGGAGAGCAACAGGCTGGTCTCGCTGCCGGTGATGCCGAGTACGAGGCGGATGCGGCGGAGCACGGCGTCGAAATCGCTGAGTGTGGCGGCATTCAGTTCGACGATCAGGTCCCAGCGACCATTGGTGGTATGAATTTCGGAGATTTCCGGAAAACCGCCCAGTGTGCGAATGACGCGGTCCGTCACATGGCCTTCAATCTCGATCATCATGATGCCGCGGATTGCGGCCTCCACGGCGTCGGCGCGCAGGATGACGGTATAGCCGATGATGGCGCCGTCATTTTCCATTCTTTCGATACGTGCGCGCACCGTCGCGCGCGATGTTTGCGTTTCCACGGCCAGATCGGAAATGCTGCGCCGGCCATTATGCCGCAAAAGGGTGATGAGGCGTTCGTCGAGATTGTCCATCTATACCATTTCGATAAAAAGATTTTACCAAAATGGTAGCTCATTTCGATAATATTGCCAATATTTGATGTTCATTCTGCCATGCCTCCATGGTCTAGTGAAAATATCGGTTGGGAAAGCGAGGACGGGAATGGATATCAGGCTTGTTGGTGCGCCGTTGCAGATCGGGGCCGGGCAGCTGGGCTGCGAAATGGGGCCGAGCGCCTATCGTGTCGCGGGGCTTGCTCATGCTCTCGAAGAACTGGGGCATCGGGTGGTCGATACCGGCAATGTGACGCCGGCGCCGCTGCGGGAATTTTGCCACCCCAACCCGGCCGTGCATCATCTGTCCGAAACCGTTGCCTGGACCGAGGCGCTGACGGAAGCCGCCTATCGCGAAAGTGCCGATGCCGTGCCGATTTTCCTCGGCGGTGACCACGCGATTTCGGCTGGAACCGTGGCCGGCATGGCGCGCCGGGTGGCTGAACAGGGCCGTCCGTTTTTCGTGCTCTGGCTCGATGCCCATACTGATTATCACACGCTGGAGACCACACGCAGCGGCAATCTGCATGGAACGCCGGTCGCCTATTTCAGTGGACGTGATGGTTTTTCCGGTTACTTCCCGCCGCTCTCCCATGCCGTTCCGGAAGAGAATATCGGCATGATCGGCATTCGCAGCGTTGATCCGGCCGAGAGGGCTGCTCTGGAAAAGAGCGACATCACCGTTCACGACATGCGCTCGATTGACGAGCACGGGGTTGCCGTTCTGCTGCGCGAATTCCTGGCGCGGGTTCAGGCGGCGAACGGGCTTTTGCATGTCAGTCTGGATGTCGATTTTCTCGAGCCCTCCATTGCGCCGGCCGTCGGCACCACCGTTCCGGGCGGCGCGACATTCCGCGAGGCGCATCTGGTCATGGAAATGCTGCATGATTGCGGGCTGGTCTGCAGTCTCGACCTGGTGGAGCTCAATCCGTTTCTCGACGAGCGCGGCCGGACGGCAACCCTGATGGTCGATCTCGCCACCAGCCTGATGGGCAAGCGGGTCATGGACCGCCCGACGCGGGCTGGTTGAAAGGGGTGATGTGATGACAGTAATACCAAACCTCAATATCGTACCCTTCGTCAGTGTCGATCACATGATGAAGCTGGTGCTCAAGGTGGGGATCGACACATTCCTGCGCGAGCTCGCCGATGTGGTCGAAGAGGATTTCCGCCGCTGGCAAAGCTTCGACAAGACCCCGCGCATCGCCTCGCATTCAAAGGAAGGTGTCATCGAGCTGATGCCGACCAGCGACGGCACGCTTTATGGCTTCAAATATGTCAACGGCCACCCGAAGAACATGAGGGAAGGCCGCCAGACCGTGACGGCTTTCGGCGTGCTTTCCGATGTCGGCAATGGCTATCCGCTGCTTCTGACCGAAATGACGATCCTGACGGCGCTACGCACCGCCGCCACCTCGGCCGTTGCGGCGAAATATCTCGCCCGTCAGAATGCACGCTCCATGGCCATCATCGGCAATGGCGCGCAGAGCGAGTTTCAGGCGCGCGCTTTCAAGGCCATTCTCGGCATCGATACGCTGCGACTATATGATATCGACCCTTCCGCCAGTGAAAAATGCGCACGCAATCTCGCCGGACAGGGTTTTTCCATCAAGGTCTGCGGCTCTGCCGAAGAGGCGGTCGAAGGGGCTGACATCATCACGACAGTCACCGCCGACAAGCAATATGCGACGATCCTGACGGACAACATGGTCGGTCCCGGCATCCATATCAATGCCGTTGGCGGCGACTGCCCCGGCAAGACGGAGCTGCACCGTGATATCCTGCTGCGATCCGATATCTTCGTCGAATATCCGCCGCAGACGCGCATCGAAGGCGAAATCCAGCAATTGCCGGCGGATTATCCAGTCACCGAACTCTGGCAGGTCATGTCAGGTGAAAAGCAAGGGCGCACGGGCGACAGGCAAATCACGCTGTTCGACAGTGTCGGTTTTGCGACGGAGGATTTTTCGGCGCTGCGTTATGTGCGCTCGAAACTGGCTGCCACCGGGCTTTATACCGAGCTTGACCTCCTGGCCGATCCGGATGAGCCACGCGATCTCTTCGGCATGCTGCTGCGCTGTGAGGCGGCTCTCGTCCAAACCGGTGATCGCCAGCAGGCCTAATTCGCTTCCCGGCGGTTCCTGCGGGCAACCACATGCTCCCGCCAGATGGTGAAGAGGCCGGCGGCGATAACGATCGCTGCGCCGATGACCATATTGGACGTCACCACCTCGCCGTAGATAGTGACGCCGATAATGGAGACGAGCACCAGCTGGTAATAGGAAAAAGGCTGCACGGAGGCTGCGTCCGCCAGTTCGAACGCCTTTATCAGGCAATAATGGCCGCTCATGCCGGTAATGCACAGCGCCAGCATCCAGCCCCAATCCTGCGGAGCAAGGGGCACCCAATAAAACGGGCCGACCAGCGTCAGTGCTGCTGCCCCAGCCACGCCGGTGTAGAAGAAGCTGGTCATGGCTGAATCGCTCTTGCTGCCGAGGCGTGTCAGGACGCTGTAGAGCGCAAGCATGAAGGCGGCCACGAAGGTGATGATCAGCTTGTTGTCAAAGCCGCCGCCCTCAGGCTTGAGGATGACGAGAACGCCGATGAAGCCGACGAAAATGGCGCACCAGCGCCGCCAGCCCACATGTTCGCCCAGCAAAGGCATCGACAGCGCCGCAACGATCAGCGGCGCGGAGGCGAGGATGGAATGGCTATGCGCCAGCCCAACGACGGCGAAGGAGAAGATGGAAAAGACGATCTGCACGGCCAGCAATACGCCGCGGCTGATCTGCAGCCAGGGGCGGTTAGCCATGACGGCGCCGCGGATGCCGCCAGCCGATCTTGCAGCCATCAACAAAACGAAGACGGCAAAAGCCCAATATCGCAGCATGGCGACGAAGACGGGCGGATAGGCGCTGCCCAGATGTTTCGATATGCCATCTTGCGCCGCAAAAATCGTGAAGGCGACAAGCGCATAAAGAAAACCGGTCTTGGCTGATGGCATAAGAAAACCGCTATCCGGCTGCCGCCGGCAAAAGAGTACTCGTGTCAATGAGGTGGGTAACAGCCATATGTTATGGCCGTACCTTGTCAGACAACCTTATTTTCCGAATAGCTGCCATGCAAGTGTGGAAGCTGCCTTTTAGAGGGGCGATTGCTGGAACATGCTTTTGCTTTACTCTCTCCTCATCCCTGTGCTTGTCACAGGGATCCAGCCAGCCCAAGTCCTTGGGCTGAAAGGTGTCTTTTCGCCGCGTAGACACGCGTCGGCTGGATTCCTGTGACAAGCACAGGAATGAGGGCGGTGGCACGCCGCCCCGCAGGTCGGCATAGAGCTAATATGATGTGAGCCTGCTGCCGAGCGCTTTGGGACAGGCACGGCTGTCCGCCGTCAACTATTGCGCGGCGGACAGAAGGTTCAGCAACACGCTCAGCGTCCCGGTTGTGGCCTCAGCCGATCTTCACGGCCGCCTTGGAAGCGGTGGATTTCAGCGCGGCGTCGGCGAGTTTCAGCGCGATCAACCCGTCCTTGATGGAAGGTGAAGGCGCGACATTGTTTTCGATGCTGTCGATGAAAGCGGTGATTTCCGCGGCATAGGCGGCGGTGTAACGCGTCATGAAGAAATCATGCAGCGGCGGGCGGGTATAACCATCCGCATTGGCGATCTCGATGGAAACCGGACGCTGGTTTTCGGCCGCTGCCGAGCCCTGCGAACCATGCACCTCGATGCGCTGGTCGTAACCATAGGTCGCGCGGCGTGAGTTCGAGATGATTGCCTGCCTGCCGCTCTGGGTCGTCAGGATGATGCTGGCACTGTCGAAATCGCCCAGCGCGCCGATCTCCGGATTGACGAGAACGGAACCGGTTGCGAACACGCTTTCCACTTCCTCGCCGAGCAGGAAGCGCGCCATGTCGAAATCATGAATGGTCATGTCGCGGAAAATACCGCCGGAAACCTTGATATATTCAGCTGGCGGCGGGCCGGGGTCGCGGCTGGTGATGGTAACCATCTCCACCTTGCCGATGCGTCCGTCTTCGATTGCCTTGTGAACGGCCTGGAAATGCGGGTCGAAACGGCGGTTGAAACCGAGCATCACCTTAGCACCGGTCTCTTCGACGACCTTGGCGCAGGCTTCCGCGCGGGCGACATCGAGATCGACTGGTTTTTCGCAGAAAATAGCCTTGCCGGCGCGGGCGAAACGCTCGATCAGGTCGGCGTGGGTATTGGTCGGCGTGCAGATGATGACGGCGTCGATCGTCTTGTCGGCCAGAACCTCGTCGATCGTGCTGACCTTGCACTGTGCCTCGCGGGCGATGGCTTCCGCAGCACCGGCCATGGCGTCGACAACGGCCACCAGCTGCGCACGGCTGTCGGTGGTGATCGCCTTGGCGTGGACCTTGCCGATCCGTCCAGCGCCGAGCAGTGCCAATTTCGTAACCATCTTTCCTCCGGTTTCTCACATTCGTCCCTCACTCCTGAAGAGACAGAATATGAATGCATGCAATGTTTCGATATGGAATATATGTTCTATTTTGCTAGATCGACATCGCAGAAGTGTCAAGCGTTTTGACGGAGGCGAGCGGCGGGCGGCACGTCGAAAAATGAAATCCCCCGCATTGCCAAAAGGCCCTGTGCGGGATTGCGGGAAGAGAGGTCTTGGTGGTCGGTTCAGGCTGAGTTCGTGTCGGTCTCTGGTGGAAGCGCATAAACTTCGACGGGGGTTTCGAGGCCGCGAAGAAGCCACGGACCCAGGCTTTCCAGCGCGTCGCGGTTCCCAGCCATGCGGACGAATTCCTCGGAGAAAAGCACGTTGCGCCCGGTCTCCTTGGTCAGCGTTTCCAGCCGCGAGGCGATATTCACGGCGGGGCCGATGACGGTGAAATCGAGGCGGGTTTTCGAGCCGATATTGCCATACATGACATCACCGACATGCACGCCGATGCCGTAACCCAAGGGATCATGGCCCTTCCGGCGATTGATATCATTGAGCGCGACGAGGCCCTTCTGCGCGCTGGCGATGGCTTTCAGCAGGTTTTCGCAGGCCTTGGGATCGCTGAGGGGGAAAATCGCGAGCAATCCGTCACCCATGAATTTCAGGATTTCGCCGCCAAATTCCTCGATAGGATCGCACATCGCGTCGAAATAGCCGTTCAGAAGCTCGATGACATCGTCGCGTGGCCAGAGGTCGGATATGTGGGTGAAATTGCGCAGGTCGCAGATCAGGATCGCCGCACCCACCGTGATGCCGCTGCCGCGCGTCGTTGCGCCATTGAGGATCTTTTCACCCGCATGCGGCCCCACATAGGTCTCGAGAAGGGTGCGGGTCATGCGGTTTTTCAGGCGAATCTCGCTCACCAGCGCCAGGGCGGGCAGAAGATTTTTCAACGCAAGGACTTCCCCTTCGGTGAAGCCACCGGGGCGGTCGCTGGAGAAGGTGGCGACATGGCGCTTGCCGAAAGTGTGTTCGATTGGCCAGGCGCAATATTCCGTCAGCCCTTCGGCCCGCAACTCCTCATAGATGGTATAGCCAGGCTCGTCGATCTCCTCGCCGGTGAGCCGGTGGCGGACTTCGGTGGCGCCCTGATGGATGTCGTTGATGGGGCTGTTGAGATATTCGGGGGAGTTTTCCATGCCGTAGCCATAGGTGGCGATATCGGCGGTGGGCAGGCCGGCTTTCCACAAAACACGCGCGCCAAGCCATTGCGGATGGCGAATGCGGAAAGCAAGCACGCCCCTTGCGACGGAAATTCCGCTTGCCCGCAGCCTGTTGCAAAGCTCCACGAATATCTCGTCGATAAAGCGTTCGTCCTTGGTGCCCGTCACGAGCCAGTCAAGGATTTCGGTCCTCTCCACGGGCCACAATTCATCCACGGCGGAAGAAACCTGTTCTTCGGTGTCAAGGCTTAGTGTCATGGCAGGATTCCGGAGGTTGTTGCCGCTCTCACACGGGCGCAGTTATGCCGAACATGGTCGCTCGTGAACCCCATGTGGTGCCGGATAACGAAAATGTTAAGAGAGCGCTGCGGAAAATGTTCCGGAAGAGACTGGCGGCCCCAAGGCCATGCGCGCCGCCCGGATGTTCTCGTGAACATCGTCCCCGGCGGCGCTTCAGAGTTTCAGTGACCGCTCGCGGCGGGGTCAGATAACGGTTTCGACAGGAATATGCAGGGCGGCGGCAACACGGCGGATGCGCAGCGGATCGCTGTCTGTGCCCTCTTCCAGCGCACGGATTTCGCTGGTAGTCAGGCCGCATGTAACGGCGAGCTGCTCGACCGTGTAGCCGGCGAGCATACGCGCTGCCAGAACCTTTTTGGCAAAAGGAGCATCGGTTTCGTGATCGGAATCAGGTTGTGTGACTGAAATTGTCATTTTTTGCATCTCCCTTATGATGGACACTTAAATGCGGGCGGAACAGAAAAGTTGCCGGACCGAATGCGACCGCGTTGCCGGAGAAGAAATCGTGCTGCAACGCAGCGAGGAACATAGACGCTTCGCCCACCTACGCAATAGTTAAATTTTGTTAAGATTCGTGATTGCCGAATTTATGCGGCGGTTATCAAGGAAACGAAGCCGGCGACACCGGACCTCTGAACAAGGCGGTGACGGTTAAAGCATGCCCCAGGCGCGAAAACGGCCGCGACCTGTGACTTCCCGTAATTCCAGCTGTTTGGCAAGGCCGATGGCCCCCTGTGGCGTGGTGCCGAGCTCCTTGACGATCATCGCCGCCGAGACCACCGGCCGGGAGACCACGAGCTCCACCAGTTCGGGCAGCCGCGAAGAGGAACGCCGGCCGGCCAGCCTGCGCATCATGCGCTCCCTTGCGTGGCTAAGCCGGTCATGTTCCTTCAGGCCGGCCTGTGCCGCTTCGTAAAAACTGTCAAGCACGGCGGAGAGGCGCTGTGTCTGGTTTCTCGCGTGCCGGCGCTCCCGCGGTATGGCACGAAGACCAACGCTCAGCGCCGGCAGGTGATCCGGCGTAACATCGCCTTCGCGCAGGAAGGCGGAGGCCAGAAGCCTCCCCAGCCAGGGGCTGCGCTGCAGCACCTCGATCACGTTCCAGGCATCGAGCAGAATGGCAGTGCGCAGAATTGCCGGCAATTCCTGCGTACGCGCATGCACGTCCCACCACTCTTTCAGCCGTTCATCCTCGTCCCAATCAGGCTCGTTGATGATGTCATGGCTTTCTTCCCTGCGTATCGTCGGAAGCGCGTTGCCGGTAGTGATGGCATCAAGGGTGGCGGAGCTTCGCGCCAGCAGCGCATCAAGCTCGGAAAAGGCGCCATCCAGCGCTGTCTCCCTTACGGCGTCGGCATCTTCCTCTGGGAATCGATCCATGGTTTCCCGTGGTGGTACGGCGGTCTCCGCACCGGTGGGGGTGAGCTTACCCCTCAGCCTGGCAAGGCCGGGTGCGGTGAAGGCCCAGCTGGCCGCATTGGAAAAGATCAGCCGTCTCGACCGCAAAATCCGGTGTGCCGCCGTCATTTCATGGCTCGGCGCCCGCACATCCATATGGGCATCATGCAACACCAGATCTTCCATATGAACGAGTCCACCATCCACCCACATGGAGGAAATGGCATCGGTGAAATCCTGTCTTTCGATGAACCCCTGTTTCATCGGCGAGCGGCCGATCCGCTCATCCAGCCGCGCCAGCGCTTCGCCCGCACGGGTGGCGGCGATAAAGAGTTTTTCGATCTGGACGTCCGATATGTCGTAAATCATTGATATTTTTTAGTTTGGGCGCGGGCGGCTTACAAGGCGGATGGCAATGGCGTCGCTTTATTTTTCCCGCTATCATGGTCCCGTCCTGTTGTGCAGACCCCGCGTGGAGGGCCGGGAAGCGCGAGGACATGCACTACCATTGCCTTTCCCGTCCTTTTGCTGCGATGCGGCACAAACTTGCGCATTGCAGCATGGCGGGTATATACCCCCACCGAGAGCGACAAATTATCACACCTTCCGTTCGCCCTTCCATCTCCCAGACGAAGATGATTTGGAGTTTACCCGTGAATATTATGGCAAATGGTCCCGCCACCGCGCCGGATCAGAAAACCCGTTTGAAATCGATTATCGGCGGTTCGGCGGGCAACCTCGTCGAATGGTATGACTGGTATGTCTATTCGGCCTTCACCCTTTATTTCGCGCCGGTCTTCTTTCCCTCCGGCAACCAGACCGCCGAGCTGCTGAGCGCGGCTGCCGTCTTCGCCGTCGGATTTCTGATGCGGCCCATCGGGGCCTGGTTCATGGGTACTTATGCCGACCGCAAGGGCCGCAAGGCGGGCCTGACACTCTCCGTCACCTTGATGTGTCTGGGTTCGCTTCTGATCGCGATCACACCCGGCCATGACACGATCGGCATTGCGGCACCCGCCATCCTGGTTTTCGCCCGCCTTCTGCAGGGCATCAGTGTCGGCGGTGAATATGGCGCCAGCGCCACCTATCTCAGCGAGATGGCCGGCAAGAGCCGCCGTGGTTTCTTCTCCAGTTTCCAGTATGTAACGCTGATTTCCGGCCAGCTTCTGGCGTTGGCGGTGCTTCTGGTATTGCAGCGGGTTCTGACGCCGGAACAGCTTGGTGCCTGGGGATGGCGCATTCCGTTCTTCATCGGTGGTATTCTGGCAATTGCGGTGTTTTACATCCGCCGGGGACTCGTCGAGACCCAGTCCTTTGAAAACGCCAAAACCGGAGCAGCCGACAAGCCGAAATCCAGCGGTTGGGCGCTGTTCAAACACTATCCGCGCGAAGCGTTGATGGTCATGGCGCTCACATCAGGCGGCACGCTGGCCTTTTACGCCTATACGACCTATCTGCAGAAGTTTCTCGTTAATACGTCGGGCTTCAGCAAGGAAAGCGCCACGGAAATCACCACGGCGGCGCTCTTCGTTTTCATGCTGTGCCAGCCGCTTGCCGGCGCGCTTTCGGACAGGGTGGGCCGCAAACCGCTGATGGTGGGTTTCGGCATTCTCGGAACCTTGTTTACCTATCTCATCTTCAGCACGCTGGCGACGACGACGGATCCGATAATGGCGTTCGTTCTGGTACTGGTCGGGCTTCTGATCGTCACCGGTTACACCTCGATCAATGCGGTGGTGAAGGCGGAAATGTTCCCCGCCCATATCCGCGCGCTCGGCGTGGCGCTGCCCTATGCGCTGGCGAACACCATATTCGGTGGAACGGCGGAATTCGTGGCCCTGAAATTTAAGCAGATCGGACATGAAGACTGGTTCTTTTGGTATGTGACGATCATGATCGCCCTGTCGCTGGTGGTCTATGTGAAGATGCGCGATACGCGCGATCACAGCCATATCCACGAAGATTGAGCCTCAGCCATACCGATCCATGAAAGCCCCGCCCGCCCGGCGGGGCTTTTGTTTGCAGCTTGTCAGGCCGTTTGCACCGGAAGGATCACGCGGGCCTCGAAGCCATCCTGCCGGCCGGAGACAGGAGAGGAAAGCACCAGCTCTCCGCCTGCCTGTTCCACCAGGCTTTTGACAATGGCGAGGCCAAGCCCGGTTCCATCAGCCGTGGTCGGGCCTCGGGTGAAACGTGTGGTCAGCTTGGGTAACAACGCCGGGTCGACAGCCGGCCCGGAATTGACAATGCGGATCGTGCCGTCCGTTTCAGCGATGGCCTGCACCGGGCTTTCCGCGGGGCTGTGGATCAGCGCGTTTTCAAGAAGATTGCGGATGACGATGCCGAAGGCATCCGCGCCGATCTGGCAGGGGAGGCCCCCTTCACAGCGATTGGTAAAGCGGATGCGGGACGTGCCGATCGCCGTTCTGCTCATGTCGTCAATGACGAGCTCAAGGACGGGGATGAGATCGCTTGTTTTGTCGGTGACCCCGATCTTCGCTTCCGCCCGCGACATCTGAAGCAGTTTTTCGGCGAGGTGAGCGAGATGCTGCAGGGATTTTTCAATATTCTCGACGCGTGGCGCCAGCTCCGGCGGAATATCGGCGAGCAGCCTCTGCGCCTGCGCTAGTGCGCCGGCAATCGGCGTGCGCAATTCATGGGCGCTGTTGGCGGTAAACTCCCGTTCGGCCTCGATCGTCGATCGCAGCCGTCCGAGCAGCAGGTTGACCGAACGGGCGATGGGGTGCAGTTCGGCAGGGAACGGCTGTGTCGCAAGCGGCGCAAGGTTGCCGCCGTCTTTTTTCCCGATTTCGTCACGCAATGTCTGGACGGGTCGCAGGGCTCGGCGCACGACGACGATGACGGCGATGATGCTGGCCGGAATGAGAATGAGAACGGGCAACATCAAGGCGCTGCCCGCCTCTATGATCGCCTCGCGGCGATTGGCGAAGGCATCGGCGACCTGCAGAAAATAATTGCCATCGGGTGAGGCCACGGTGAAGATGCGCTGCGACGACGTCTCGGAAAAACCGGGGTCGAGCGAGACTTCAAAAGGCTCCGTCGAGCTGTCATGCGAATGCAGCACGACTTGCCCTTCGCGGTCACGAACCTGATAGGTCAGATATTCCGCTCCCTCCGCCGACTGGTTGAGTTTCTGCGAGGCTGGTCCGGTATTGTTCTCGCGCAGGTCGTCGAGCAGAAGCGGCAGCAGCCTTTCCGCCGTCTCCTCAAGGCCGGCATCGAAAATCTCCGCAAATTCGTCCTGCATCGCCATGACGCCCAGCCCGCAGGCGAGAAGCCAGGATATGGCGACAACGCTCGTCAGCGCCGTCACGAGTTTGCGGGTCATGCTGGTCGGTCTGGCCATCTTCGCCTGCCTGCGGTTCGTCTACTTGATGGTGTAGCCGACGCCGCGCACGGTTTCGACGCGGTCATGGCCGATTTTCTTGCGCAGCCGGCTGATATAGACCTCGACCGTGTTGCTCTCTATTTCCGCGCCGAATTCATAGAGCGTGTCGTGCAACTGCGCTTTGGAGACGACCGCGCCGGGATGCTCGACCAGCTTTTCCAGCACGGCCCATTCCCGGGCACTCAGTGTCTGCGCTGTCCCGTCGACCGTAATGTTGCGTGCAACCTGGTTGATCTCAATGCCGGGCAGGCGGATAACGGGTGCCGAGCGACCCTCGTAACGGCGCGAGACCGCCAGCATGCGCGCAGAAAGCTCGTTGAGATCGAATGGCTTGACCACATAGTCGTCGGCCCCGGAATTCAGCCCGGCAATCCGGTCGGAAACCTGGTCATGCGCTGTCAGGATGATAACAGGCGTCGCGTCGTCGCGCTTGCGCAGGGCTTGCAGCAGGGTGATGCCTTCGCCGTCAGGCAGTCGCATGTCGAGCAGGATGAGCCCATAACCCATGGTCAGAGTTGCCGCTGTGGCGTCACCCAGCGTCTTGAACCAGTCAACAGCATGGCCAGCCGCCGCGACATGGTCGCGCAGCGCCTCTCCCAGCACATAATCGTCTTCAACAAGCAGAACCCGCAAGACAGCTCCCTTTATCGCGTCGTCTTGCGTATCTCTTTGTCTGGATAAGCGTCAAGCACTGTCTGTTCAGCTCGTCTGCCGCTTGGTGCAGCCACTGAAGACGTCAAGAGAGGGATCGTAGACCGAAGTCGAGACGCTCATCATGCCAAGAATGCTGTGGAAATAATTGTCGTGTGAGCGTCCACCCTCTGCGGCGCTCTTTGCGAGACAGGCTTTGTCGAGCCCCATGGACCTGGCAAAATCGTCATCCAGCCAGACGAGAAACGGCACATGCGTCTGCTGTTCCGGAGCGAGCAGATAGGGCGCGCCATGCAGGTAAACGCCGTTCTCACCGAGCGATTCACCGTGGTCCGAGGCATAGATCATGCCCGTCGCCAGCTTGTCGGAGCGTGCCTTGAGCTTGTCGATCACGGTCGAGAGGAAATGGTCGGTATAGAGAAGCGTATTGTCGTAGGAATTGACGATCTCTGCATCGGTGCAATTACCTAGTTCGGCTGTGCGGCAATCCGGGGTGAATTTTCGGAAATCATCGGTGTAGCGCAGATAATAGGTCGGTCCGTGGCTGCCCATCTGGTGCAGCACGATCACGCTGTCCTTCTTGACGTTGTCGAGCCAGGCATCGAGCTTGTCGAAGAAGATATCGTCACGGCATTCGCCACCGGTGCAGAAGCGGCTGTCGTTGGTGGAGGGCAGATCGAAATAGGGGATGCGGTCGGCGACGTTCTTGCTGCCGGTATTGTTGTCCAGCCATGTGGTGCCGACGCCGGCATGGACGAGGACATCCATGAGGTTTTCATTGGCAAGTGCCTTGCTGTGGCTATATTGCGAGCGCGTGAATTTCGAGAACATGCAGGGAATGGAGATCGCCGTCGCCGTGCCGCAGCTGGTGGTGTTGGGAAAATAGATCACGTCGCGTTTGGCAAGTTCCGGATTGGTGTCCCGCCCATAACCGTTCAGGGAAAAATTCGCGGCGCGCGCGGTCTCACCTGCTACGATGACGGTGATGCGCGGTTTGTCGACACCGCCCAGCGCCGGCAGGAGTTTAGCATCCTTGCCGATAGGGCTTACCTGTATCTCTGCTTCCTGGCCGGCCTGCGTGAAATAATGGACGGTGGAGATCATCGGCGACAAGGGGTTGACGCTTTTGACGATATCCTTGTGCTGGCGGATGGCCGTGGTGAAGGTCTTGGAATTCGCAAAGCTGATGATGCCCGCAATGGTGAGGCAGATCAGGACGCTGATGGTGTTCCACAGCATCTTGTGGAGGATCGGCCGATGCCGGACGCGCACGGCAGCGATAAGGACGGACGGCACCAGCCCGTAAACGGCCATATGCCAGAGAAAGCCCGGGGTGATCAGATTGCCCGCTTCCGCCTGTGTCGTTTCCATGGCGTTGCGGATCATGTCGCTGTCTATGACGATGCCGTAGCGATCCATGAACCAGGAGGCCGCCGCCGCCGCAAACACCAGCAAGATCAAGAACGGCTTGATGAGATATTTGGCGGAAAAAATGATGATGAGGGCGCCGAAAAACGCGGCCATGGCAACATAAAGCGCCGCGATGGCAACCGGATAGGCGGAAAGATAGGTATGGACCTTCGACCAGAAGGTGCGGTTCGTAAACAGCAGTAGATAGGCCCCCGTCAGCAGGCTGAGCGCCACGCTGCCGATTTCCGGCCGAAATGTTGTTGTTCCCGTCGCTTTCGAGGTTAAAAGAGCCACTATCAGATCCACCAGATTTCCGCACGACCGATGGCAGCGAAGAACGTACGGAAACGCCGCCATCCAAGTCGCTGCATGGCCCGATTGATGGCGGATGACCGATTTTGCTGACATCAACCTGAATGCTTGTCACGAAACTGTCACAGAGCATCGAATTTCCCGAAAAGGTTGTGTTTCAGCTAGAGGGTGACGACAGGCCGAGGACTTAGTTGAGCCCCACGATGCCCGTGGAGGTGGTGCGCGTTGATAATACCCGCCTGGCCCTCACCGGCAGCAGGCTGCCCGCTGGCAGATTCTGGAAGGTTACTGTCGCGCCTGAACGCAGGATCAGGCAGAGATGGCCGGCGTTGCCCACATAGATGGCGCGCGTGGGGGAAGGCAGCGGGTTCACATCGTCTGGAACGACATCGAAAGCGTGGGATGCCGGGGATTCGAGGCCTGCCGCATGGTAGTCGTAAGTCTCAGCCATTTTTGTCTCCCGTAGGTCTAAATCTGCCCGTGATTATGCGGCGCGACGGAGCGACGGGGAAAAGCGGGGATGAGAAATATTCCAGCGGGATCCCAGTCTCGTTTCCTGCCTCTCGACAAAGGCGGCATTTTTCCCGCAATCTCATGCGGTTGTGCCGTATCGGCCTTTTGCCATCGATGCGCTGCAAAAAGCATCAGGGCAGATTTTTCGTCCACGGGATCGGCAGGCGCATGGCTCCCCGATAACGCCACATCTAGCCAGGAGTGTTGAGAATGAAGGTCCTGACGGCGGAAGAAGCCTCGCCTCTGCCGTAAAACTTGACTGACAAAGAATATATTTCTAGTTGCTCCACTTTCGGATGCTATTACGGTGACGGCAGAACCCTTATGGGCAAGCCGACACATCGTTGGTGACGCCATATCAAAGTGAAGCAGCAGGGGCATGACGCGCAAGGATCGATGGATGTCCTCCTTTTGGGGGCGGCGGGAATTTTTGGGCCTGCTCGCTGCTTCGGCCATTGCCGGTAATGTGCGGGCACAGGCGACCCCGCGCATTGCCGCTATCGACTGGGCGATGCTCGAAACTGCCGTGGCGCTCGGTGTCATGCCGGTGGCGGCGACCGAACTCATCCAGTTCCGGATTGGCGCCGTGGAGCCGGAAATCCCGGAGAATGTTGCCGATCTCGGTCTGCGCGGCGCGCCGAATTTCGAGCTTCTGCAACTCATCCGGCCGGATCTCATCCTGATTTCGCCTTTCTACACGCGTTATACCGGCAGGCTGGAAGCGATCGCCCCGGTGTTTTCGCTGCCCTTTTACGTGAAGGGCGAACCCCCTTTCGACAAGGCGCTGGCTGCGGTCACCGCGCTTGGTGAAAAGCTCGGTCGGACAGACGGGGCGCGTCAGGTTTTGGGCGAAACGGAAGCGGCGCTGCAAGCCATGCGGACCCGTATCGCCAGTTTTTCCGCACGGCCGACCTATGTGATCAACATTGGCGACGCCCGGCATTTTCGCGCTTTTGGTGCCGATAGCATGTTCGGCGATGTCCTTGGCAGGCTGGGGCTTGCCAATGCCTGGGTGGACCGGTCGCAATTCACCTTCGCGGCGCCGGTGCCGCTCGAAAATCTCGCGGCCACGCCCGAGGCACGTATCGTCATCGTTTCCGATATTCCGGTGGAGGCCCGGGAAAGCCTGCGCAATAGCGCCATCTGGCGCTCCCTTCCGGCGGTTCGCGAAGGCCGGGTGTTGACGCTCGGCAACGTCAGCCCCTATGGCGGTATCACCGCCGGCATGCGGTTTGCGCGGCTTCTGACCGAGGCTCTTGCATCACAGGGAGAAACCCTGTGACGGTGCGGCCCCTCCAGTTCTTCTTCGGGCTTATGTTTGTTTCTGCCTGTGGCCTTTCCCTGCATGCCGGCCTGCAGCGGCTGCCCTTCGGCACATGGCCGGGCCTGCCGTTTGATACCGCTTCCATGTCCATGGATCAGATCATCTTCGCCTTCAGCCTGCTGCCGCGCGTGGCAGTTGCCATCCTTGCGGGCGCGATGCTGGGCCTGTCCGGGGCACTTTTCCAGCAATTGCTGCGCAATCCGATTGCCGATCCCTCGACGCTTGGCATTTCCGCCGGTGCGCAGCTCGCCATCGTCATCGCCACCCTGTTCTTTCCTTCGGTGCTGGATGGCAACCGCGCATCGGTGGCGCTTGCCGGTGCGGCGGCGGCGGCCTGTGTCGTCTTCCTTCTCGGCTGGCGGCGTTCTTTCGAACCGGTGACCATGGTGGTGTCAGGACTTTTGGTCGGTATCACTGCCGCCTCCGTTTCCGCGGCGCTGACGCTGGCGCAGGGCGAATATCTGATGTCTCTCGTCGTCTGGAATGGCGGCTCGCTCAGCCAGCAGGACTGGTCGAATGCTGTTGTGCTCGCTCTCCAGCTTCTCGCAGGGCTTGCCCTGACGGGCTTGCTGATAAAACCGCTCACGGTTCTCGGTCTTGGCGATGCCGGCGCACGTTCCCTTGGGGTCTCGCTGTTTTCGATCAGGTTCGCCGTTGCAGCCGTCGCGGTCATGCTGGCCGCCTTCGTTGCCTCGGCGGTCGGTCTCGTTAGTTTTATCGGCCTTGCAGCACCTGCGCTCACCCGGGCGCTCGGTTTGCGGCGTTCGTCTTCGGTGCTGTTCGTGTCGCCCCTTCTGGGTGGTTTGCTCCTCTGGTTCTGTGATGGCCTCGTGCAGCTTCTGGCGAGCACGACGGCAGAAGTTTTCCCGACCGGTGCGGTAACTGCCCTAATCGGCGGGCCGCTGCTTTTATGGCTGCTGCCGAAAATCCGGCCGACCGACGTTCATCGCGGCGAAGATGTCGATCTCGCCACAAGACGCTCGCTTGTGGCCCTGCTGCCGGTACTCATCATCATGACGGTGCTGGTGTTTGCCGCACTCGCTGTCGGCAAGGGGCCTGAGGGCTGGACAATGCTGGGGGCGGGTGACCTGCAAAGCCTGCTGCCTTTCCGCTGGCCGCGGCTGGTGGCGGCCGCTGCCGCAGGCGGACTTCTGGCCATGGCGGGCGCGCTTTTGCAGCGGCTTACCGGCAACCCCATGGCAAGCCCGGAGGTGATCGGCGTCAGCGGTGGTGCAGGTCTCGGTTTTGCCGCCGCCATCACGGTTTTTCCGGCGGCAGGCCTGTTCGAACTGTTTTGTGGCGCCGGCATCGGCTCGGCCGCCGTCATGATCCTTGTGCTGTTCTTCGCGGTGCGCCGGCACCTCGCGCCGGAAAAGATTTTGCTCGCGGGCATTGCCGTCAGCTCGCTCTGCTCGGCGGTGCTGTCGGCGCTGCTTGCCATTGGCGACCAGCGGGCATGGCAGATTCTCGCCTGGCTCAGCGGTTCGGGTTCAACGGCGACGCCGGCTTCAGCGATCTTCCTCGCCATTCTTTCCATCGTGCTGCTGGCGGGCGCGCTATCGGTCACGCGCTGGCTGACGATCCTGCCGCTTGGCCGGGATGTGCCGCTTTCCCTCGGCCTGCCACTCAGCGCTGCGCGCATCGCCGTTATCGCGGTGGCAGGCATTGCTACCGGGGCTGCCTCGCTGCTCGTCGGTCCCTTGAGTTTCGTCGGTTTGATGGCGCCGCATATCGCGCTGCGGGCCGGTTTCACCACGCCGCGCGACCACCTGTTCGCCTCCTTCCTGTTCGGCGCGGTGCTGATGGCGCTTTCCGATCTCGGTGCGCGAACGGTCACCTTCCCTTATGAACTGCCGCTCGGGCTTTTTGCGGCTCTGGCCGGTGCGCCCTATCTAATCTGGCTGTCAGGCAGGCGATCATGATGTTTCAGTCGATCTACGGAGATACGAACCATGGGTGAGGCAGCGATGGCCGGCGACAACGATGGCGCCCCGCTTTTTTCTCTTGATGGCGTCACCATGGCAGTGCCGGGCAGGACATTGCTGCAGCCGCTGACGGCAAGTTTCGCAACCGGCAAGACCATTGGCCTGATCGGCCATAACGGTTCGGGAAAATCGACGCTGCTCAAGATCCTGGCGCGGATGCAGGAGCCGACGGCTGGCCGGGTTTCGTTCGAGGGTAAGCCATTAAATGCCTGGGGAAACCGCGAATTCGCGCGCAAGCTCGCCTATCTGCCGCAATATACCCCGGCCGCCTCCGGCATGCTGGCGAGCGAACTGGTGGCGCTCGGCCGTTATCCCTGGCATGGCGCGCTCGGACAATTCAGCAAGGCGGATCAGGAGAAGGTGGACGAAGCGATTGAGCTCACAGATACCGTCGCCTTCCGCAACCGGCTGGTAGACACGCTTTCCGGTGGGGAGCGCCAGCGCGTATGGCTTGCCATGCTGGTGGCCCAGAATGCGGAAAGCCTGCTTCTCGATGAGCCCATCTCCGCACTCGACATGGCGCATCAGCTCGAGGTGCTGTCACTGGTGCAGAGACTGTCGCGTGAAAAAGGCCTCGGCGTCATCGTCGTGCTGCACGACGTCAACATGGCGGCTCGCTTCTGCGACGAGATCGTTGCCTTGCATTCCGGCCAGCTGATTGCCCGGGGAACGCCGCAGGAGATCATGACGCCGGAGACGTTGCAGCGCATCTATGGCGTGCGCATGGATGTCATGACCCATGCAGCCACCGGCCTTCCCGTCGCCTTGCCGCTTTGAGATGTTGCAGCAAAACAACGGCCGCAAACGCTTGTTGTTGATGGTAATTCCGCGCACATTTCCCGCCCTAACAATGTCTTAATGCCAGCCTACCGCCATCAGACATTGTTAACTGTTACGCTTTCATCGCCTCCAATTAAGTTGTTTTGGATCGATTTTTCGGAACAAACGTTAACAGTGCGGAATTCAATATCCGGAGAGGGCAAGAAGGGCTGCTGCGGGTAGGATAAAACAGGAGAAAACAAGATGAAAAAGGCTGTTGCCGTAACTTTTGCCGCATTGACGATGGGCCTTGGCGGAACTGCATCCGCACTCGCTGCCGACCTTGCAAGATATGAGCCGGCTCCGCAGGAGCAGGACGATCGCAACGGCGTCAAGATCGGCTACCTCACCTGCGATATCGGCGGCGGCGTCGGTTACGTGATCGGCTCGGCCAAGGAACTGGATTGCACCTTCCAGTCCACCATGGGCGCCCGTCGCACGGACCATTACACCGGCGCCATCCGCAAGATGGGTGTTGACCTCGGCTTCACCACGCAGGGCCGCCTCGTCTGGGCCGTTTTCGCCCCGACTGCCGGTTACCACCGCGGCTCGCTGGGCGGCCTCTATCAGGGCGCAACGGCTGAAGTCACCGTCGGTCTCGGCGTCGGCACCAACGTTCTCGTTGGCGGCACCTCCGGCTCCATCCAGCTGCAGACGGTCAGCGTGACCGGCCAGGTTGGCCTCAACCTTGCAGCGACCGGTACGTCCGTGACGCTGACGGCCATGAACTGATCGACAAATCGTCCGGTGTTTTGACCGGGCACTCTGTCGCATCTAAAAAAACGCCCTCTTCGTTGTCAGAAGGAGAGGGCGTTGTATTATCCGGGGCATGATTTCTGTATCCAAACAAGCTGCGGCTGCAGCCGCGTTTTTTCTCCTTTTACCGGCGAGCGCTTTTGCCGACGGAGATGCGGCGCATGGCGAGAAGGTTTTCAGCCGCTGTTCCACCTGCCACAGCGTCGATACACCGCGCACCCGCATGGGGCCGCATCTGATGGGTGTGGTCGGCAGGCCCATGGCTTCCGTTGCCGATTACGGTCATTATTCCCAGGCGCTCAAAGATGCCGGCGCGGCTGGCCGGGTATGGTCGGAAGAGGAACTGCAGAAATTCCTTTCAAGCCCTAAGAAGGCGATCCCCGGAAATGCGATGCGCTTTTTCGGTCTCTGGAGCGAAACCGATATTGCGGACCTGATCGCCTATCTGAAAACGCATCCTCTGCCACAGTAGCTGTCAGAGCGCCGCGTCCGCGACAATCTCTTCCGCTTCTTCTGACGTCATCGCCATGACCTTTGCGCCGATCTCAAAGCTGAAACCGTTGCGGGCGAAAGCGGAAAATTCCTTGGCTTTTCGTTTCTCATCCAGTTCGACACGGCGAAACGGACCGAAGGCGCGCTTGCGTGCGAAGATGATGGCCGCCACCAGATCGTTTGTTTCCTCCAGCGCGATGGCCGCCGTTTCACGCGCTATACCCTTGATCTGAAGCTTTTGCGCGAGCCCGCGTTTCGACTTGCCGCTGCGCTGACCGCTCCGCACGGCAATCTCAGCGTAAGCCGTATCATCGAGCGCCTTGATGCCATAAGCGAAGGTGACGGCAAAGTCGCCGAGCGCCTTTACCTGCGCCGGGCCGATATCCTCGAATTTTTCCCGCGCCTTGCGCATGATGGCGTCACGCAGCTGCTTTTCCGTCATCATGCGCTGTTCCAGCCGGTAGAGCGCGGAATTGCGCGCCCATGACAGCATGCGGCTGGTGGGTTCAACGGCTGGCGTGTCGCCGTCCTCAGCCATGTCATCGGTCAGAAAGGGGCTGGAATCATCATTCATTCCGCATTTATAGCGCGGGAAAGCCGTCTTTCCAGTTCCCTACCAACCCATGTCCTTCGGTTTTCAGCGCCTCAAGGCGTCTGTGCGCCGGTCGCGGCCACGTAAACCGAATAGAGCGATTTCGTCGCGGTGATGAACAGGCGGTTCTTTTTCGGCCCGCCGAAGGTGAGGTTTGCGACCGTCTGCGGCACCTTGATCTTACCCAGCAGGGTGCCTTCCGGTGAAAAACAATGAACGCCATCACCGGCGCTGGTCCACAAATTGCCTGCCGTATCCAGCCGGAAACCGTCCGGCAGGCCGTTGTCGAGATTGCAGAATTCCCGGCCGTTGGTTAGTTTCACACCGTCCACCACGTCGAAAACGCGAATGTGGCGTGGGCGGGAGACATCGTGGCTGTAGGAACTGTCGGCGATATAGAGCTTCGTTTCATCGGGCGAAAATGCAAGGCCGTTCGGCTGAACGAAGTCGTCGATGGCGATGCTGGTCTTTCCGATTACGGGATCGACCCTGTAGACATTGCGCGTCTTCTGCTCCGGTTCGGCCTTGTAGCCCTCGTAGTCGGAGAGAATGCCGTAGGTCGGATCGGTAAACCAGACGCTGCCATCGGATTTGACCACCACATCATTGGGAGAGTTCAGCCGCTTGCCGTCGTAGCTGTCGGCGAGAACGGTAATGGAGCCGTCGACTTCGGTGCGGGTGACACGCCGGCCACCATGTTCGCAGGAAACAAGTCGCCCCTGACGGTCGCGCGTATTGCCGTTGGTGAAGTTGGAGGGATGACGGAACACCGAAGTCCCGCCATCCGGCACCCAGCGCAACATGCGCTCATTGGGAATATCGCTGAACAGCAGGCAGTTGAGATCGGCAAACCAAACCGGTCCTTCGGCCCATCGGCAGCCGGAATAAAGCTCTTCCAGTTCAGCATTGCCGACGATCAGATGCCGAAAGCGGTCATCGTGAATTTCGTAAGGTGAGGTCTTGTCTGTGGTCATGAGCGTGGTCCGCTTTTTTAGGCTTGTCGTTCGGGGTTCAGCGCGTGGCCTTGCGGCCGCTCGCCAGAAGAATGACGGAGATGATGATGAGGCCGGTGAGGATGAGGCGGATGCCGGCGCCGAAACCATAGGTATTGAGCATCGAAACCACCAAGAACATGAAGAGCGAAGCACCCCAGATGCCGGGAACATTGGAGTCGCCGCCCGCAACCGCCGTACCGCCGATGACGACGACGGCGATGGACATCAGCAGATATTCCGATCCCATGTTCAGCGCCGCACCTCCAGAGAAACTGGCGAGCAGATAACCCGCAATTGCCGCCAGCACCGCGCAGAGCACATAGGTGACGAAGCGTGCGCCATCCACGGGAATGCCGGTCATGCGCGCAGCGAAGGTGCTTTGGCCGATGGCGGAAATCCAGCGCCCGTAAAATGTACGGTCGAGCAGGAGCCAGGCGACGACCGAGAGCAGCAATGCGACAAGCGCGACGTTGGGGATGCCGAAAGAGCTTGATATCGCGAATGTCGCCAATGTTTCCGGGGGCTTGATGCGCAGGCCGCGGTTCGACCAGATGGCGATGGACTGCACGATAAAGCTCATCGACAGCGTCGCGATGATCGGCGGAATGCGCAGGAGCTTGATCAGCGCATAATTGCCGATGCCGATGGCAACGCCTATCAGAATGGCGATCAGCAGTCCGGGAAGGATGAGACTGTCCGACACATCCATGAATTTCAGGGCCAGAGTTCCTGAAAGCGTCATCGTCGCGGGAACGCAAAGGTCGATATTCCCGGGCCCGAGCGTGATGACGAACATCTGGCCGATGCCGACGATGACTGAAAAGGCCGCGAATGTGAGAGCGGCATGCGAAAGCCCGAAGGAGCTTGCGCCGCCGGTGAAGAGCACGGTGACGATCCACACCGCAATGGTTGCGGCAAACGACCAGATCCACGGTTTTCTGGTGAGGGAAGAGAGCCCGTTCATTGGTTTTTCTCCCGCTTTTCGAGACGGTTGAGCAGGATACGCAGCGCCAGCACGATGATGAGGATCGCCCCTTGTGCACCGATCTGCCAGTCCGGTGAAATGCGCATGAAAGACAGGAACGAACCGGCAAGTGTCAGCGTCAGTGCGCCGATAACGGCACCGATTGGCGATACCCTGCCGCCGACGAATTCACCGCCGCCGAGGATGACGCCGGCAATCGACAGCAGCGTGTAGCGCAAAGCGATATTGGCGTCGGCCGATGTCGTCAGGCCCACAAGGGCGATACCGGACAGCACCGCGAAGAAACCGGCCAGCGCAAAGGTGGCGGCGCGAATGCCGACGACGGACCAGCCGGAACGCTCGACAGAGCGGAAATTTCCGCCGACGCCGCGCATCAACACGCCGAACGAGGAGCGCATGACGATGTAGTGGGCGATGACCGCAATCAGGATACTGGCGACGATGGCGATCGGCACGAAAGGCGGTTTTGCCGTCATCAGTGTGCGGATGAAGGCAGGCGCCTGGCCGCCGGGCGAGGGGAGGATGAGAACGGCGAGGCCGCCCCAGACGAAACTCATGCCGAGCGTGACGACGATGGAAGGCAGGGCGCGGATATGGATGATGGCGCCCAACAGGGCGTAAACCGCAATTGCACCGGCAAAGATCGCAATTCCCAGGACGGGTGTGGTTTGCAGGAAGGTGGCCGTCACACATGCACAGAAACTGACAAAGGTGCCCATCGATAGGTCGAGATCGTTGACGGACATGATCAGCATCTGCGCAATGGTGGCGAGTGCGATCGGCACTGCCAGATTGAACAACAGGTTGAGGCCGTTATAGCTCATGGCACGCGGCTGCATGTAGAAAACGGCGGCGAGCAGAAAGGCGAGCGAGGCGGCGGGAATGATGAGGCGGAGTGCGTTTGCCGAGAGTTTCATGCGTGGTCTTCTCCCGCAAAGGAAGCGGCCAGCACATTCTGTTCGGTGATGTCCTCGCCCACCAGTTCGGCCTGAATGGCGCCGTCGCGGAAAACATAAACCCGGTCACAAAGGCGAATTTCGTCCATTTCGGTGGAGTACCAGACGAAGGTGCGGCCGTGAGAGGCTTCGGTTCTCAAGATGTCGTAGACCTCCTGTTTGGTGCCGATATCAACGCCGCGCATCGGGTCGTCCATCAAGACGGTGCTGGCGGTGGTGGCGAGCGCACGGGCGAAAAGCACCTTCTGCTGGTTGCCGCCGGAGAGGGATAGGATCTTGTTGCCCATGTCAGGCGTGCGGATTTCGATGCGCTTCTTCCATTGCGCGCCGAGATCGCTCTCCTTGCTCCTGTCCACCATGCCTGCGGAAGAAATGTCCCGCAGCGACGCGATGGAGAGGTTCTTCAGGATACTCCACAGCGGGAAGGTGCCGTTCAGGCTGCGGTCGCCCGCGACAAAGGCGATATCGGTCTTGCGCGTCGGCAGCCAGCTGCTGTTGCGGGCCAGGTAAAGGTCGAGAAGCGCCTCCGTCTGTCCATGACCGCCAAGACCGGCAAGGCCGATGATCTCGCCGCGGAAAGCCTCGAAGGCAAGGCCTTCGCCTCGGCGCGCCGGCATGGAAAGCACCTTTTCGCCCGCCTTGCGGTTTTCGCTTTTCTGACGCTCCTGTTGCTTGACGACACTGCCCATGGCTTCCACTAGTGTTCGTGTCGTGAAGTCGCCCGCTGCCCGGTCGGCCACCACGCGGCCGTCCTTCATCACGACGATGCGGGTGGCCGTTGAAAGAATCTCTCCGAGAATATGCGAGATCAGCAGAACGGAACCGCCGGTGCGGACAAAGCTGCGGACATAGTCCATCAACTGCTCGGCGAGACCGGCATCGAGCGAGGAGGTTGGCTCATCGAGAATAACGAGCCTCGGGGCCTCAGGTGTGCGGCAGAAGTTAATGGCGATTTCCACCATCTGTCGCTCGGCAATGGAGAGTTCGGCAATCGTCAGCTCGCAATCGATGCCGTGGCCGGGAAAAATCTCGTCGAGCGTTTGCCGGATCATGGTGAGCGCGCGCCCGCGCCAGTTCCGCCCACTGATGGCGGCATGCATGATACGGACGTTTTCGCTGATCGTCAGGTTGGGGCAGAGCGAGAGTTCCTGAAAGACGCAGCGCACACCGCTGGCGCGGGCAACCGCTATGCCGTAGCGGCCATGCTCGCCGCGATAGGAAATGGAGCCTTCATGCGGCGTCAGCCCACCATTGATGACGTTGACGATGGTGGATTTTCCCGCGCCATTATGACCGACGAGCCCGAGGCATTCGCCGGATCGGATGACGAGATCAGCCCCGTCCAGCGCCTTGACTGCGCCGAATACGACCTTCACGCCGCGCGCGGCGACGACTTCTTCGGCCTCGATGATGTCATTCATGAGCAATTACGCCAGTGATCTGAAAATCGGATAATCTCGGTGATATCTGCGGTGCCCGTTTTCAGAACGCCGCAGATATCGATTGTGAACTGGCTCGGCTTACTTGGCGGCGATGGCCTTCTCAGCGTCCGCCTGCGAATATTCCACATTCGCGACGCCGCCCTTCTGGGTGGTCTTGAGGTTCTCTTCAAGATTGGCCTGGTCGATGCGCAGGAACGGAACCGTCAGGTCCTTCTTCACATCCTTGCCGTCGAGGATCTGCTGCGCCACCCAGAATGCCAGCGTCGAAACGCCGGGAGCGATGGAGACCGACATGGTCTCATAGCCGCTCGCATCCTTCTGCTGTTTCCACCATTGCAACTCGTCTTCGCGGTTGCCCATGACGATGGTCGGCGTCGGGCGCTTGGCGGCGGCGAAAGCCTGCGCCGCACCGTAACCGTCACCGCCCTGCGTTACCACGGCAGCGACCTCGGGAAGGCTTGGCAGAATGCCGGCAACGGCACGCTGTGCGACGTCCTGCGCCCAGTCGCCATTGACCGAACCGACGATCTTGAACTGCGGGTTCTTGGCTACGGCGTCGACAATACCGGCATGGATTTCGTCATCGACCGAAACACCGGCCAGGCCGCGAATTTCGAGCAGATTGCCGCCCTTCGGCATGGCCTTGGCGAGGTAGTCGATCTGGCTTGCGCCCATGGCCTTGAAATCGACCGCAATGCGCCATGCGCAAGGCTCGGTGACGATGCCGTCGAAAGACACCACGATGATGCCGGCATCACAGGCTTCCTTCACCGCGCCGTTCAGTGCGGTGGGGGAGGCGGCATTGATGACGATGGCGTCGTAACCCTGCAGGATGAGGTTCTGGATCTGCGCCGCCTGTTCGGTCGCCTGGTTTTCGGCTGTCGTGAAGGCGTCTGCTGCGGCCACCTGCTTGTCGGCAACCGCCTGTTTGGTAATTTTGTCCCAGCTGGTAAGCATCGCCTGACGCCAGGAATTGCCTGCGTAATTGTTTGAAAGCGCAATTTTTTTCGCCGACGTATCGGCATGAGCGGTGATCGGCAGCGCTGCACATGCGACAGCGGCCGATGCCATAAGCATCTTCCTGAAAGCCATTTGATTTCCTCCCTCGTGGCTTGCCCTTTTCGAGCCCGGAATTCTCGCAACGCCGCAAATCTCCTCGGCGGCGGGTGGAATTCCTTTGCACTGGAGCTCCTTTCCCCAGTAGAAGCGAGAATGACCAAGAAGATTTCGCTTGTATAGGCGGATAGCGGCAATCTTCCTGCGGGTTTCCGCAGAAAGCTTGCGGGAACCCGCAGGACGAAACGCCACTGCCGGGCGCAGAATGGATGACGCGGCGTTCCGATGTGTCGAAACTGCGCCGCCAGATATGGCAGACGCTTGGGAGGGCGTCGGCAAATGTTGGATACGCCAAAAAGCGCGCTTTTTCATCACTACATGGGTATTTCACGGCTGCTGGCCGGGCAGCTGGAATTCAACGCCATTATTCAGGCGGTTGCGACCGAGATCAGCCATATCATCCCGCATGACCACATGGACGTCTGCATCAAGCAGCTGGATGACAAATACCACATCGCCTATGAGAGCGGGCTTGTCAGTGCCTGGAGCAAACATCCGCCGGCACTTTTGACCGGAAGTCCTATCCGCTCCCTGCTGTCGGGCGAAGTCGAGCATCTTCTGAGCGGCGATGCCTGCGCCGATCCGCGATTTCATTTCAAAGGCGCCTTTTCCAGTCCCATCCATGAGCTCGACCTGCATAGCCGCCTGCATGTTCCGATGAAGGTGCACGGCGATATCATCGGCGCGCTTAGCTGTTCCTGCCATCGGGCCGATGCCTATACGATGGAAGATCTCGCCAATGCCCGCGCTGTTGCGGATCTGCTGGCGCCCTATTTTTACGCCATTCGCGCCGCGGAACAGGCCAAACGCTCGGCCATAGAGGAAGCCCGTGCCAATGCCCGTGAAGAAGGTCTGCGCCTTGGCGCGCTGCAATTGACCGAGGCGCTGGAGGCCGAGCGGCAGCGCATCGGTATGGATCTGCACGACCAGACGCTGGCGGATCTCACCCGGCTGGCCCGGCGTATCGAACGCATGAGCCATACCCCAGACGTGTCGGGGGAGATGCTGGAACCGGTGGTGCGCAGCCTGCAGCACTGCATGCAGGATTTGCGCGAAATCATCGAGGAAGCAAAACCTTCCATCCTGCAATTGTTCGGCGTGGTTGAGGCCATCGAAACCTATGTGGACCGCTCCGTACGCGATAGCGGATGCGCGATCGACTGGTCGGTGACGGATGAGACGGGCGGGCTGGTGGAAAGGCTGGACAAGACGGTGGCCATTTCGCTGTTCCGCATCGTGCAGGAAGCCATCAACAATGCCATTCGCCATGCCCAGCCGGAAACTATTGCCGTAACGCTGTCGTCGGTGGATGGCGGCTTGCGGGTGACGGTCAGCGATGATGGCAGCGGTGGCGGCGAAGGCGGCGCATCCGGTGGCCTCGGCATCGGCAACATGAAAACGCGGGCGCGGCTGATTTCAGCCAGGTTCGATATAGGCGGCAACGGCATGGGGGCGGGAACCCTCATCACCGTGACCTTGCCGGAAGATGCTTTCGACCGGCGGGAGGAGTTGTGACATGGACGTGCTGATCGTCGAGGACGATGCGCTGCACCGGGCCTATCTGAACGAGGCGGTAAGAGCTGCCCTGCCGGAGTGCGACAAGGTGCTGGAAGCGGCAAACGGCAGGACGGGCGAGAAGCTCGCGCGGGAAAATCGCGCCGCCCATATTGTTATGGATTTGCAGATGAACGAGCGCAACGGCATCGAGGCGGCGCGCACCATCTGGAAGGAAAGGCCGGATACCCGCATCCTGTTCTGGTCCAACTATTCCGACGAAGCCTATGTGCGTGGTGTTTCCCGCATCGTGCCGGAAGGGGCTGCCTATGGCTATGTGCTGAAATCGGCCTCCGATGACCGCCTGCGGCTGGCGCTCAGGAGCATCTTCATCGAGGCGCAATGCGTGATCGACAGGGAAGTGCGCGGCCTGCAGGAAAAGAGCCTCGGCAAGGTGCATGGTTTTACCGATTCCGAATATGAAATTCTTGTCGACGTCGCACTCGGGCTCACCGACAAGGCGATTGCGCGTCGTCGTAACCTGTCGCTGCGCAGCGTACAGAACCGGCTGCAAAGCCTCTACGAAAAGCTGAACGTGCATCAGGCGGCCGGCGATGACGAGGCGGAAGGCCGGTTTAATCTTCGAACCCGGGCCGTTACCGTGGCGTTCCTGCGCAAGCTGTTGAACTACAGCGCTCTCGAAAAAGCCGAGCGGGAACTGGCGGAATGGGCGGGGAACCGATGATCATCAGGGCAGGAAGGCAACCAGGCGCCTTTCATCCGCTCTGAGGCCGGAAACCGGTTTCGCCCCGACTTTCAAAATACGGCCAAGTTTTTTCTGCGCTTTTTCCTCTGTCGCAATGTCGAGGACGGCGGGGTGCACATAGCTCTTGCGGCAGATGGCGGGCGTGTTGGAAAGCTCCGCCGCCGCTGCTTGGCACATGCCCTTGATGCTGGGTTTTTCACCCGCGGCCACATGTTCCATCGCGTTGCAGAAGGCTGCAAGCGTTCCGCCCCAGGTGCGGAAGGTCTTGGCGGAGATGCCTTCTCCGCCAATACGGGCGAGGTAAGCGTTGAGATCGCTGGAATCGACGGAATGCACCCGGTTTTCACTGTCCTGCCAAACGAACAGTTCCTTGCCGGGCAGATCGGCGATTTCCTCGAGGATTTTCTGAAGGCGAGGGTGGCGCAATTGCCGTTTTACCTTCTGTCCGCCCTTGGCGGCAAAGCGTAATTCGATGGTTTCGCCGAAGGACACGTGTCGCTTGAGCAATGTCGTCGCGCCATAGGTGCCGTTGGTTTCGAGATAGGAGCGGTTGCCGACGCGCAGATAGGCGGCATCAAGAAGCAGCGTCAGGGCCGCCAGCGTCATTTCCTGTCCGTGATCCTGCTTGGCAATGTCTGCCATGGCGCGGCGGCGAATGGCGGGCAGCGCCTTGCCGAAGCTTTTCAGCTGAAAGAACTTTGTCTCGCCCCTCAGTGCGTGCCAGTCGGGATGATAACGATATTGTTTTCGCCCGCGCGCGTCAAAGCCGGTGGCCTGTAGGTGCCCTGACGGGTCGATGCAGATCCACACGTCTCTGTAGGCGGGCGGCACGCCGAGCGATTTGATACGCCTGAGTTCTTCATTGTCGGAGAGAAGCTCGCCGCCCGGTAGCCGGTAACAGAAGCCGCGGCCGCGTTTCTCGCGGGCAATACCCGGCTCCTGATCATTGACATAGGCAAGTCCGATTTTGGCGAGAAGACGGGTGGGAGGCTGTGGCATGGTTGTTTCCGGCACGTTTAAGGTTGCAGGAAACGAGAAACAGGCCGCCTTCGTTCCGGCGGCCTGCTGTTCCGGTTGCGACTTTTCTCAGCCGGCCTTGGCGATCCGCAAAATTTGCGAGTTGCCGCCGCCGCGCTCTTCGGTCACGGCATAGACGGCGCCATCCGGACCCACTTTCACATCACGAATGCGCGCTTCCAGCGGCAATCGGCTTTCCGTCGCAACTTTGTCGCCGTCAATGTGCAGGATGACAAGGCCCTGGCTCACCAGACCGCCTACGATGAAGGCTCCCTTCCACTCGGGAATCTGGTCGCCGTCGTAAAAGGCCATGCCGGACGGTCCGATGACGGGGTCCCAATAATAAACCGGCTGTTCCATGCCTTCCTTGGCGGTGGCACCTTCGCCAACGGACCGGCCGCTATATTCGACACCGTAGGTGATGACCGGCCAGCCATAATTGAGGCCCGCCTTCGGCAGGTTCAGCTCATCGCCGCCCTTCGGGCCATGTTCCACCGTCCAGAGCCTGCCCTTTCCATCCAGCGCTGCCGACTGGAGGTTACGGTGGCCATAGCTCCATATCTCGGGGAGGGCGTTCTGCTGGCCGGCGAAGGGGTTGCCCTCGAAGGCCTTGCCTTCGGCATCAATGCGGAAGACCTTGCCGAGCCCGCTCGACAGGTCCTGCGCCTGCACACGCGGCGTTGCGTCTGAACGTTCACCGACAGTGACGTAGAGCTCGTTGTTCTGGCCGAAGACCAGGCGGGAGCCGAAATGCTTGTCGCCATCATAGGTCGGCATCTGGCGGAAAATCACCGAGACGTCTTCCAGTTTTGCTGCTCCACCCTCTTCGGTCAGTTTGGCCGATGCGACGGAGGTGCCGTTGCCGCCATCCCGTGGCTCGGAAAAAGAAAAGAAGATTTTACGGGAGGTTTCGAAATCGGGAGCCAAAGCGATGTCGAGCAGACCGCCCTGTCCGTCGGACGCCACCTCCGGCACGCCTTCGATCGCCGGGCCAGCCTTGCCGTCAGCCACGATATGCATGGCGCCCTCCTTGGCGGCGACGATCATGCGGCCGTCAGGCAGGAATTCCATGGACCACAGGTGGGGCAGACCCTCTGCGACGATGGATTTTTCGACGCTCGGCTGTGCAGCAGCCTGCGGCGCGCGTGTCTGACCCTCAAAAGCCGGTTTCTGATCCGGTGCATTCGGTCGTTTCGTTTCGGCAGCCGGGGCGGTCTGGGCATGGGCAACGGTGGCAAGCGGCATGGCAAGCAGTGCGCACAGGATCGTCGAACTCAGAAATCGGTTTTTGTGGAACATGGGTCTCCCTTCCATCGTTTACGTCCCGTCGAGAACCATTTGGGGAGCATTTCGTTTCCTTCGTTAGTTTCAAGAAAACTTGATCATTGCGTGTGCAGGCGGCACGCTCTTTTCTCATCCATGCGAATTCATAAGGAACCGCAAGCCTGCGGCCGCGTTTTCCCCTTTGTTACACGGAGGGCGACATGCAGATCATCGACAACAAAACCATCGACGCGGACAGAACCAAACCGATCCTCAACGTTGCGGAATTCTGCCGGCGCTACCGGCTGGACAAGGCGGAGGAGACCCGGCTCAGAAAGCTGTTCGGCGAGTTCGCCTCGCGGCATGAGCTTCTGATGAATGCGCAGCGCAAGCCGAGCTTCCGCTGATCATCCATTCTCGTCGAGAGATTTTCCAAAGATCATGAAGACATCATAGCGGGTGTTCTTGCCCATTATCTGGTGAGAGGGTTTGCGAATTCCCGGCATCGGATGGGCGCGGAGCGGCCATTTCAGAACCACCCGCTTCGTCGCATTTTCCAGCGCAGCCTGCATCAGCTCAACTTGGTCGGGGTCGGCTCCAACCAGTTCTCTCAGTACCCTCATCTCTTTTTTCACCAATGCCGTGTTGTGGCGCGGCGGATGCATGGGGTCAACAATCACCACTTCCGGTGAAAGCTCTTTCAGCAATTGGCGTGAATCCCCGTGAAGCAGGGTCATGCGCGCCGCCGCCTCCGCATAAGCGCCGCCCGCTTCCAGGGCGCGTCGAATGCCGTCGGCGAGATGGGCGTGCATTTCCGGCGAGCGCTCAACGAGGGTGACCTCAGCCCCCAGGGATGCGAGCAGGAAGGCGTCCCGCCCGAGGCCAGCCGTGGCATCGAGGATTTTTGGCGTGCGGCCTTTGGTAAAACCTGCGGCCTTGGGCAGCGCCTGTCCGCGCCCCTCGCCGGAACGAAAACGGTGCCCCACCGCGCCGCCGACGAAATCCACCACGAAACTTTCGTTTTGTTCCTTCATTTCGGACCTCAGAAGGGGCAGGGCACGAAATAGGCGACGTCGCGCCCATCCGGATGGCGGAACGCGACTTCCTGCGCATGCAGCATCAGGCGCTGCACGGCGGAAAGTGCCTCGCCTTCTGCATAAAATTCATCGCCGAGAATGGGGTGGCCAAGCGCTTTCATATGCACCCGCAATTGGTGGGTGCGGCCGGTGAGCGGAGTGAGCGCCAGCCGCGTTGCGGGAAGCGGCAATCGTTCCAGCACCCGCCATAGGCTTTGCGCGGACTTGCCGTTTTCGTGGTCGACCCGGTGGCGCGGCTTGTTATCTTGATCGATGGCGAGCGGCAGGTCCACTTCTCCCGCCTCTCCGGCAACCTCTCCCCAGACAATGGCCACATAGGATTTGCGCGTCTGGCGGTTTTCAAACTGTGACGCAATCGCCGCATGCGCCTTGCGGTTCAGCGACATCAGCACGATGCCCGATGTGTCCTTGTCCAGCCGGTTGATCATCAGTGCTTTCGGGAACTGCTTCTGCACACGCGTCATCAGGCTGTCGGAAAGCGCCGGATCGCGCCCTGGCACCGATAACAGCCCGCTTGGCTTATCAAGCACCAGCAGATCGTCGTCGCGGTGCACGATGGTGAGCCAAGGGTCGAGTGGCGGATTATAGACGGGATTGAAAAGCTCGGATGACATGTCGCTTCCTTAGCACGAATTGCGCATTCGGACAGGAGCTAGAGCATTTCCAGGAAAAGTGGACCCCGGTTTTCCGATCGGAAATGCGCCAAAATAAAGAGTTAGAGTGTTCTTGCGATTCGAAGAAAAGCGAAAACTCTAGTCGGGAATATGGAGATTGACGCGTCCGCTGGTCAGGTCGCTGAGGAGCCGGGTCAGTCGTTCGGCTTCCACGGCCGGAACCGAGAGCAACATATTCGCGCCGGTGCCGGTAAAGTCCTCTCTTTCAAACCGCAGGTTCGGCGTGGCGGAAAGGCGTGATTTCACCAGCGCCAAGTCTGAGAAGGGGCAACTCAGCGTGGCGCTGACATAGGCGATGACCGGTGACGTCTCACCGAGCCGAAGACAGGCCGCCGCCGTACCGCCATAGGCGCGCATCAGTCCGCCGCTGCCGAGCAGGATGCCGCCGAACCAGCGGATCACGAGAACCGCGACATTTTCGAGTGTCTGGCCGTCGATGGCCTGAAGGATCGGTTTTCCGGCCGTCCCCGAGGGTTCGCCGTCATCGCTGAAACGATAGGTCTGACCGCTTCGCCAGGCCCAGCAATTATGGTTTGCATCGGGATCGGAATGGGCCGCGAGGAATGTTTTCGCATCCTCTTCACCCGTCACCGGCGCGGCAAAGGCGATGAAGCGGCTTTTCTTTATATCCTGCGAAAAGGTGACGGGGCGGTCGAGCGTGAACATGGGCGCTTCAATATCGCATATATTCGCCTGCGGAAATCGCTATAAGGCTATCAACGGCGAAGATGGCAATGGAGAGGGTCTTGGGCGAGGCGAGGCAGGTCGCGATTATCGGCGGTGGACCGGCGGGGCTGATGGCGGCGGAGATGCTCTCGGCTGCAGGCCATACCGCGACGGTGTTCGAGGCCATGCCGACCGTGGCGCGCAAATTGCTGATGGCGGGAAAATCCGGTCTCAACATCACCCACGCCGAAGACTACGACAGTTTCTGTCACCGGTTTGGCAATGCGGAACCACGCCTGCGCGCCGCTCTTAATGATTTTACGCCTGATATGCTGCGCAACTGGGCTGAGCGTCTGGGGCAGGATACCTTTGTCGGCAGCTCTGGCCGGGTATTTCCAACGGTCATGAAAGCCTCGCCGCTGCTGCGGGCATGGCTCGCGCGGCTGGAAGCGCAGGGCGTCACCATCAGGACGCGGCACCGCTGGACGGGCTTTTCCGGCGAGCAGCTGGTTTTCGCGACACCGGAGGGCGAGATTGCCGTCAAGGCCGATGCCACTCTTTTGGCACTTGGCGGCGCAAGCTGGCCGCGTCTGGGCTCCGATGCCGCATGGGTTCCGGCGCTTGCGGCCAGGGGCGTGGAGCTTGCTCCGTTCCGTCCGGCCAATTGTGGTTTTGACGTTGATTGGAGCGATATCTTCCGTGAGCGTTTTGCGGGTGAAGCGGTTAAATCCACGATCACCATTTCGTCGGCCGGGGCCTTTCAGGGCGAATTCGTGATCACGAAGCATGGCATTGAGGGCAGCGTGATCTACGCCCATTCCGCCGCACTGCGAGACCGGTTGGAAGAAGCGGGCAAAGCGTCGCTCGCGATTGATCTTGCGCCCGGGCGTACGGTGGAACGACTCAGCCGTGATATGGGCGGGCTCGTCCGGAAGGAAAGTTTCGCAAACCGCATGCGTAAGGCGGCTGGCCTGTCTGCCGTGAAGGTCGGGCTTCTGCGGGAAATCTTTCCCGACATCGCTGCCATGCCGGACGAGTTCGTCGCCGCCAGAATAAAGCACGCCGAGATACCGCTTTTACGGACGAGACCGATTGCCGAGGCAATTTCGTCCGCCGGTGGTATCGTGTGGAGCGGCCTTGATCAAAACTATATGCTGGAAAAGCTACCCGGCATGTTTGCTGCCGGGGAAATGCTGGATTGGGAAGCACCGACGGGCGGTTATCTCCTGACCGCCTGCTTCGCCACCGGCAAGGCGGCGGCGAAGGGCATGGCCAGATGGCTTGGAGGGTCAGCCTGACAGCCGTTCCGCCAAGCCGCCTTCCTCGCCATGTGCGGTTCTGACGAGGCAGCGCATGATGGCGTCGGTGGTAATGGCGCCAAGCGTCTTGCCGTTTTCCCCGACGACCGTGGCGCTGCTGACATTTTCCCGGACCAGCGCGCGCAGGCCCTCTTCAACCGTCATATCCGCATCGAGCTGAAGGCGGGACTGGCCGGCAAATTCCGGCTGGACGACGGCTCCGAGGCGAATGACCCTGCCGCGATTGACCTCTTCCACGAAGGCTTCGATATAGCTGTCGGCCGGCGACATGACGATTTCGGCTGCCGTTCCCTGCTGGATAATTTCGCCGTCACGCAGAATGGCGATCTTGTCGCCGAGCCGCAGCGCCTCATCGAGATCGTGGGTGATAAAGACGACGGTCTTCTTCAGTTCCTTCTGCAATTCCAGCAGCACCGTCTGCATATCGACACGAATGAGTGGATCGAGCGCCGAATAGGCTTCGTCCATCAAAAGGATTTCGGCATTGTTGGTCAGCGCGCGGGCGAGGCCGACGCGCTGCTGCATGCCACCGGAAAGCTGATTGGGGTAATGGTTGGAAAAGCCTTCCAGTCCCACGCGTCTGATCCAGACTTCGGCCCTTTCCTCCCGCTCGCGCTTGTCGACGCCCTGCACTTCAAGGCCATAGACGACATTCTGCAGCACGTTGCGGTGGGGCAAGAGACCGAATTTCTGGAACACCATCGCCGTCTTGTGGCGGCGGAATTCCAGAAGATCGGCTTCGTTGAGGCGACAGACATCGGTACCGCCATAGAGGATTTCGCCCGCCGTCGGGTCGATCAGCCGGTTGACGTGGCGGATGAGCGTCGATTTCCCCGAACCGGAAAGACCCATGATGACGGTGATCTGCCCGCCCGGCATGGTGATGTTGATATCACGCAGGCCGAGCACATGGCCATGTTTGGCGTTGAGATCCGTTTTCGACATGCCGGCCTTGACGGGTTCGACATAATCGCCCGCTTTCGGACCGAAGATCTTGTAGAGGCTGCGAATTTCGATCGATTGACTAGCCATGCGCTACTTCCCTGTGTTTTTGCAGGCGAAGGCCATAGGCCTGGCTGATGCGGTCAAAGATGATGGCGATACCGACGATGGCAAGCCCGTTGAACACGCCGAGCGTGAAATACTGGTTGGCGATGGCCTTCAGCACCGGCTGGCCAAGACCCTGAACGCCAATCATGGAGGCGATGACGACCATGGCAAGCGCCATCATGATGGTCTGGTTGATGCCAGCCATGATGGTGGGAAGAGCGAGCGGCAGCTGCACCTTGAAAAGTTTCTGACGATTGGAAGAACCAAAGGCGTCGGCCGCTTCCAGCACGTCGCGGTCGACCATGCGTATACCGAGATTGGTAAGACGGATCATCGGCGGAATGGCGTAAATGACGACGGCGATAACGCCGGGCACGCGGCCGATGCCGAGCAGCATGACGACGGGAATGAGATAAACGAAGCTCGGCATCGTCTGCATCACATCGAGAACGGGGTTTATTACGTTCTGAAGGCGGTTGGAGCGGGCCATGGCAATGCCGATCGGCAAGCCGACAACGATGGAAAGCACAGCGCAGACGAAGATCATGGAAACCGTCTTCATCGTGTCTTCCCACATGCCGAACCAGCCGATGGCGAATAGAATACCGCAACAGAGTGAAACAATGGTGGCGCTGCGGCTGCCGAACCAGGCCAGCGCGCCGACAATAAGAATAACGACCGGCCAGGGCGCACCGATCAAAAGCCTTTCCGCCCAGATGAGAAAACTCTGGAGAGGCGTGAACAACCCCTCAATTGCGCCGCCATAGGTTCGGGTGAAACCCCGGAACCCTTCGTCGATGACCTTTTTCAGCGCGCGCAGAGAATCGTCATTCATGGTCGGAAATTTGAAAAGCCATTCCATATCCTGTTCTCCATGACGAACCGGAGGCGGGGACCGATATCCTCCGCACTCCGGGAGTAAAATCGCCAGAGCGCCCCGCATCCTTCACGACGCAGGTGGAACGCTCTGCTGAACCGGCGCATCGCCCCTCGAAAGCCGAAGGCATTTCGGGGCCGATACTGGCGCGGAGTCGCCGCTGGCGGACGCCGGTTGCCGGTTTCCGGTTGCTGGGCAGATATGCGAGGACGCGCCTTTTAAAGGGCGGCCTTGACCTTTTCTGCAACCTCAGGCGAGACCCAGCCCTTCCACAGGGCTTCGTTTTCTTTCAGGAACTGCTTGGCGCCATCTTCACCGGTCGCCTGATTGTCCGTCATCCAGGCGATCAGCTTGTTGACCGTGGCATTGGTCCAGGCGCGCTTGTTAAGGTAATCCATGGCAGGGCCGGCACGATCGGCAAAAGTCTTGCTCACCAGTGTCTGCACGTCATCGATCGGCCAGGCGTTCGGCTTCGGATCGGCGCAATCGGCAACGGATGTGCAGCGCTTCCATTCGGCCGCGTCATAGTCGGTGCCGAATCCGAGCTTTACCATCTCGTATTTGCCGAGCAGCGAGGTTGGAGCCCAGTAATAACCGACCCAAGGCTGCTTGGCTTCATAGGCCTTGGCAATGGAGCCATCGAGGCCGGCAGCGGAGCCGGTGTCGACGAGGGTGAAGCCTGCTTTTTCACCGCCGAAAGCCTTGTACAGCTGCGCGGTGACGACAGTGCCGCCCCAGCCCTGCGGGCCGTTGAACACGGCGCCCTTGGACTTGTCTTCAGGCGACGGGAAGAGCTCGGGATGCTTGAAAAGATCAGGAATGGTCTTGAGATCGGGGTTGGCTTCAGCGACGTATTTCGGAATCCACCAGCCCTGAACAGCGCCATCGGAAAGGATTTTTGCGGCCGCGACCACTTTGCCGCCTTCCAGACCCTGCTTGACGATCTCCGGCTGCAGGCTGACCCAGGCCTCAGGCGCGATATCCGGCTGGCCCTTTTCGGCCATGGAGGTTAGTGTCGGCACGGTATCGCCGGTGACGATTTCGGCGGAGCAGCCATAGCCTTTTTCGAGAATGAACTTGTCGAGATTGGCGGCAACTTCGGCGGATTGCCAGTTCATGCTGGCGATTGTTACGTTTCCACAGTCGGCGGCATAGGCTGCGCCGCCTGAAAAGGCGAAGCCGGCGGAAAGAATTGTGGCACCCAAAAGTATTTTCATTGTTGTTCCCTCTGGTCGCGGTGTGGCGAAGACCCGGGCGCTGACGGCACCGCGACCGCCAGCACCCTCATTGAGGCTTAATAATTCCTTTGTGGCCATCCCGTTTGCGGCAATTTCTGGCGTATTGAGGATGGCAATCGTCAGGTGAAGGTGCGGTTACAGGAATATATTAGAGAAATTTGTGGCGCTAAGTTATTGAAATATCGGAGACTTTAGCCATTGCTCTGGAATATTTCAGCGGCGATGGAACTTTTTCATTTTTTTGAAAAGCGTGGGAACAATTTGGCGAGGTTTCTGTTCTCTTGGACTTTTATCCTGTTCTGTATTACGGGAGATTTCCTCTCGGTTTTTGTGGTGATGTTGAATGACCAATCTTCGTGCTGCCCCGGTATGGCCGATCGGTGGCGGTGAAACGGGTGAGCTTGTGCGCCGCTTCGACTGGTCGAAGACATCGCTCGGTCCTATTTGCGACTGGCCGCAAAATCTAAGGCAAAAAGCCAATTCCGTCGTCAATTCCCCCATTCCGCAGGTGCTGATGTGGGGCAGGGATCATGTGATGATCTATAATGACGGCTATGCCGAGATCGCCGGCAATTATCACCCGCATGCACTAGGCGGCACGGTGCCCGGCATCTGGCCCGAAATCTGGGACTGGAACAGCCGCATTCTGGAAGCCGGTTTTCGCGGTGAAGTGATGGCCTATCGCGACCAGCCGATGACGCTGATGCGACATGGCGTGCCGGAAGAGGTGATCTTCGATCTGTTCTACACGCCGATCTATAATGAAGCCGGCACGGTGGACGGCGTTTTATGCACCGTGCTTGAAAACACCGACAAGGTGAGGGCGCTTGAGGCGCTGGAGCAGAGCCGCATGGAGCTTAGCCGGCTTACCAATGCGCTGCCTATCCTGGTCGGCTATGTCGACCGCGATTACGTCTACAAATTTGCCAATGACGGCTATCTGGAATGGTTCGGGCGCGGCGCCGACGAGGTGATTGGCCACAGCGTCCCTGACATCGTGGGAGAGGCGTTCTTCACCGCGCGCAAACCCTATCTGGATCGGGCGCTCAAGGGCGAGAACATCGTGTCCGATACGGTCATCCGCAGGCCTGATGGTACCACACGCGCCGCCGAAATCCGCTACGTGCCACGTTATGTGACGGATGGTTCCATCGATGGCATTTATGTGTTGATCATCGATATCGAGGAGCGAAAGCGTTCCGAACAGGAAATCCTGATCAGCAATAACCGGTTCCGTGCGGCCGTGGATGCCGTGCACGGTGTGTTGTGGACCAACAGCGCTGAGGGCAGAATGCTGGGCGAACAGCCTGCCTGGGCGGCGCTAACGGGCCAGTCTCGGGAAGAATATCAGGGTTTTGGCTGGGCGGATGCCGTTCACCCGGAAGACAGGGAGGGTTCTGTAGATAGCTGGAACCAGGCGGTTGCGGAAAAGTCGACCTATATATGGGAGCACCGCGTGCGCCGTCATGACGGCGTCTACCGCACGTTTGCGATCCGCGGCGTGCCGATTTTCGATAAGTCCGGCGCCATTGCCGAATGGGTCGGCGTCCACACCGACATAACCGAGCAGCGGCAGGCGGAGGACACTCTAAAGGAACATGCCAGCAATCTTGAGCGTGAAATTCGCCATCGCATCAGGGCGGAAGAACAACTTAGGCAACTGAATGAGGGCCTTGAAGTCCGTGTCGAGGCGGAAATGGCCGAGCGGCGCCAAGCCGAAAAGGCATTGCAGCAGGCGCAGAAAATGGAATCCATCGGCCAGCTGACCGGCGGCGTTGCGCATGATTTCAACAATCTTCTGCAGGTGATTGCGGGCAATCTGCAATTGCTCTCCAAGGATGTGAGCGGCAATGAACGCGCCGAAAGGCGGCTGGAAAATGCGCTGGCCGGTGTCCATCGTGGCGCAAAGCTCGCCAGTCAGCTGCTGGCCTTCGGCCGCCGCCAGGCGCTGGAGCCGCGCGTCATTAACATTTCCCGTTTCGTGACCGGCATGGATGATCTGCTGCGCCGGTCGCTCGGCGAGGCGATTGAGGTGGAAGTCATCACCTCTGGCGGTCTCTGGAACACCTATGCCGATCCCAACCAGGTGGAGAACGCGCTTCTCAACCTCGCCATCAATGCGCGCGACGCGATGCAAGGGCACGGCAAGCTGACCATTGAGGTCGGCAATGCGGTGCTCGATCGAGATTATGCCCGCAAGCATTCGGAAGTTTCGCCGGGGCAATATGTCATGCTCGCCGTCAGCGATACGGGTTCCGGCATGCCGCCGGAGATTCTCGAGAAGGTCTTCGAGCCGTTCTTCTCGACAAAGCCGGAGGGCAAGGGCACCGGTCTCGGCCTTTCAATGGTCTATGGATTTGCGAAACAGTCGAGCGGCCACGTCAACATCTATAGCGAGGTGGGGCAGGGCACGACGGTGAAAATGTATCTGCCGCGCTCCGCTGCCGATGAGGACAGGGAAGTGGTCATGCCGACCGGCCCGGTCGAGGGCGGAACGGAAACCATTCTCGTGGTGGAAGATGACGAGGAAGTGCGCAACACCGTCGTCGAGACACTTGGTGACCTCGGTTACCGGGTGCTCACCGCCCGTGATGCGCAGGCCGGATTGACCGTGGTGGAAAGCGGCATTCCGATCGATGTCATCTTCACCGACGTGGTGATGCCGGGGCCTTTGAAAAGCCGGGAAATGGCGCGCCGCGCGCAGGAGCGGCTGCCGAACCTCGCCGTTCTCTTCACGTCCGGTTACACGGAAAACTCCATCGTGCACGGCGGCAAGCTGGATGCCGGGGTGGAACTTCTTTCCAAACCCTATACGCGCGAAGCGCTGGCACGGCGCATTCGCCATGTGATCGCTAATCGCAAGCAGGTCTCCCTGTCGAGGGCACGGCCGACTGCTACGCCGGGCTATTCCAGACCTTCTGAACCGGTCACGACGGCCGAAAGCGAAAAGCGGTCCATACGCGTCCTTCTGGTCGAAGATGACGAGCTGATCCGGATGAATTCAATGGAGATGCTTTCGGAGAGCGGCTTTGCGGTTATTGAAGCCGGAACTGCGGCCCAGGCGCTGAGCGTGATCGAGGCGGACCGCATAGACGTTCTCGTCACCGATCTCGGTCTGCCGGACATGAAGGGCGGCGAGCTGGCCGTGGAGGCTCTGCGCCGCAAGCCCGGACTTGCCATCGTGTTTGCGACGGGCGACAGCCATCTGCCGGAAGGCGCGCCCGAAAGCGCGGTGCTGCTCACCAAGCCCTATGACGAACAGCAGATCGTCTCAGCCGTCGAGCAGGCCCATACGGCAAAGAGCGTGGGGGCGGAATAGTCCGCCCGCCGCTTTATCGGCTTAATAACCCCGGGTCATATCGACGGTTTCCGGCAGCCTGCCGCTCTTGCGCCAGGCGCATACATTCCCCGCGACGATGCGGGCCGAACTCTCGCGGCTTGTCGGCGCGGAAATATGCGGCAGGACAGTGACTTTCGGGTGCTGCCAGAATGGCGAAGCCGTGGGAAGCGGCTCTTGTTCGAAGACATCGAGGACGGCATGCGAAAGGCGTCCGGAATCGAGCGCAGCGATCAGGTCGTCGGCAACGACGACCGGGCCACGGGCGAAATTGATAAGTGCAGCCCCCTCTTTCATCGAGGCAAGGCGGCTGGCATTCAGAAGTCCACGCGTCGCATCGGTGAGCGGGACGAGACAGACGAGAATGTCGCTTTTTTCGAGCAATGTCTGCAGACCGTCATCGCCGGTCAACGTTTCCACGCCCCCTATCGCCTTGGCTGAACGGCTCCAGCCAGCGACGTTGAATCCGGCATGGATGAGGCGCTCCGCGGCAGCCGTGCCGAGTGCCCCGAGGCCGAGCACGCCGATGGTCATCTCGCCGGGGTGACGGTAGTCCAGCTCCTGCCAGATCGCCTTTTGCTGGTTTTCACGATAGGACGGCATGTCGCGCTGCAGATAATAGGTCCACGCCAACACCGCTTCAGCCATGACGCGGGAAAGCTCCGGGTCTTTCAGTCGGACGATGGATGGAGCCTTTTCTCCCAGTTCCAGCACCAGCCGCTCCACACCTGCCCATAGGCTGTGAATCCATGTGAGGCCGGGAAGTGCGGCGATGTCGGCCGGGTCGGGATTGGCGACGATGGCAAAATCCACTGCCCGCCGTTGCTCGTTCGTCAATTCGGAGAAGGACAGGATGTCCTCCTGCGGCATGGCGGCGCGCAGTGCCTGTTTCCAGACAGCTTCGGTTTCCGCGTTCATCCGTGAAACAAAGGCGATGGGTGATGGCATGGCATTGGTCCTGCTTGCGATTTTAGCTTTGCGCCATCAATGCGCAATTTCGGCAAGCAATACCATGGGTTTGTCAGTGGAATTTTCGGCAGAGCAAAACGGCCCGGTTTTCACCGGGCCGTTTCATGATTACGCGTCTTCTTTTACCGGCGGCTTTGCATCGCCATAATAGGCCGAGAATTTTTCGTGGTAATGCTCCGAACCACCGGGGCCGGCATAACGCTGCAATTCCGTCATGTCGGTCTTGTTCAGCACAATACCAAGCGTCTTGTTGGCGATCTGCGGTTCATTGGCCATCAGGTTCTGCACCATCTGGATCGGCGTTTTGCCCCATTCGGTCACGAACACGAAACCGTCCACCTGCGGTGCAAAAGCCTTGGCGTCGATGACGGGCACAACGGGTGCAAGGTCGACGATGATGTAGTCGCAGGCCTCGCGCGCCGAATCGATGAACTTGCGCATACCCGAGGAGGACAGCAATTCGCTCGAATGGGCGAACTGGTTGCTGGTCGAAACCGGCAGGATGCCCATTTTCGTGCGCGTATCCACCTTCACCGCCTGCGTCCACGGAACTTCATCGAGCACCACTTCCACCAGACCGGCGGATTGCCGTGTGGTCAGCATGCGGCTGAGGCCGGGATTGCGGATATCGGCATCCACGACAAGCGTGCGCTTGCCGGTGGAGGCGATAAGGCCGGCGAGATTGAGCGCTACGACCGACTTGCCTTCGTTCGGCAGGCAGGAAATGACGCCGATGACCCGGCACTGGCGCTCCTGAATGACGACATCGGCAGTCAGCTTCACGTTGCGCAGGGTTTCCGCGAAGCTGGAGCGTGGGCTGTCGACGGCAAGGCGCAGCATTTTCTGGAATGAGACCTGCCCGCTTTCGTCAAGTGTTGCATTTTCTCCGCCCGGGGTGGCGGCGCTATTGCCGGTCTTGGCATTCTCGACGCCGCGTTCCCCGATGAAGGGAAGGTAACCCAGGAAGCGCATGCGCAGATTGTCACGCACGTCGTTGCCGGTATGGAAGAAGCGATCCCGGAACTCTAGAAGCGCGGCAATACCTCCACCCAGCATCAGGCCGAGAACGACCGAAAGCGCCATGGTCATGGTCTTTTTCGGGCTGGAAGGCGATGTCGGCAGGCCGGCTTCGGAGATGATGCGGGCCTTGGCGATTGGCAGGGACTGCTTCTGCGAAGCCTCCTCGAAACGACCAAGGTAGGACTGATAGAGGGTGCGCAGCGCCGTTGACCGCTGCTCGAGTTCGCGCAGCTGCACCATGGTGATGTTAGCCTGCGAATTGCGGCCGGCGACCTTGTCGATACTGTCGCGCAACGACTGAACGCGGGAATTGGCGACATCAAACTCGTTCTTGAAGCTGCCGGTCAGCTGCTGCAATTCCTGGAAGATTTGCTGCGATATCTCTTTTTTCTCGGCGTCGAGCGCGGCCGCCTGCGGATGGTCGGCGCCGAATTGCTGGATGATGCCGCGCTGCCGGTCGGAAATGGTGATGTAGCGCTTGCGCAAATCCTGAATGACCGAGTTGTCGGTGTCACGGGCCGACACAACGGCGTTGTCGACGGCTGTTTCCGGTCCACGGTCGATGATCGACTTATATTGGTTATAACGGGCAGATGCCGTGGCTGCATCCGCCTGCGCGGCAATCAGCTGGCCGTTGAGGTCGGCAAGCTGGCTTTCCGACATCAGTTCGCCGCGTGACGATACGATATTGTTGTCGGACCGGAATTTCTGAACCGCAAGTTCCGCCGCCTGGGCGCGCTGGTTAAGGTCGGTCAGACGTTCCTGCAACCAGACAGAAGCACGTTCACTGGCATCAAAATTGGCATTCAGCTGTTCGGTCAGGTAGGCCTGCGCGTAGGTCTTGGCAATTTGCGCGGCAAGCTGGCGGTCGGTCGAACGGGTGGAAATGGCGATGACCGAGCTGCGGCCGACACGCTCGACCGTCAGCGACTGCTGCAGCACCGCGGCGGCTTTTTCCCGTCGTCCGGCACGGATCGCGGCCTCGGAGACTGGCGGGTCGCCCGGCAGCACGAGGTCGAGGATGCCCCGAACGGAGGATTTGACGAGTTCGACCGGTGACATCGCCGGATTGACGATGGTGTCGTTCTCGTCAAGCTTGGCCTTGTCGACCACAGTCAGCGCCATTTCCTTGGATTTCAGGATTTCAACGGCGCTGGCGATGCGGTTGTCGACGATCTGCGCGGCGGGCACAGGCGATTCCTCTTCCGCATAGCGGGACAGGCTTTCGTCCAGTAGCACCTGCGTCATCGCAGTATAAACAGGGGTCGCGAACACCAGGTAGAGGCCGGCGAGGACCACGGCGGCAATGACGGAAGCGGCAATGACATTGGCGCGGCGCACCACGGCGGCCCACAGGCGGTCGAGGTCGATGAACGTGTCGGAATCCTTGCCCGATTCCGGAAAACCAATATTGGATTTAAAGGTCTTGTGGTGCATGGACCTACCTTGTGAATTTAAAATGGTACGCGGGAAGCCGAGCAACACTCGCCTTCCCGCCTCCCGTTATTGGTGCGCCGGCCGCCTCCCCGGCGGCGCGATTAAAGTCAGGCCGCCTGTACGCGGCTTTCGTGGTTCGCCACCAGTTCCTTCACCGAAGCGAGAACCTGTGCTTCCATGTCCGCCCGCATCAGCGAAAAGGCGACGTTGGCGGCAATGAAGCCCTGCTTGCTGCCGCAATCAAAGGTGCGGCCGGAATATTTCTGGGCGTGGAACGGCTGTTTTTCAGCAAGACGTTTCATGCCATCGGTCAACTGAATCTCATTGCCAGCACCACGCTCCTGCTTGGCGAGAATATCGAAGATGTCCGGCTGCAGAATATAGCGGCCATTCAGGTAATAATTCGACGGCGCCTTGGATGGTTCCGGCTTTTCGACCATTTCGGTGACGGCAAAGCCGTGATTGACCTTCTGGCCGACGCCGACGACGCCATAGGAAGAGACTTCTTCCGGAAGGCATTCCTCGACGCCAAGAATATTGCCCCCGACTTCGTCATAAAGCTCCATCAGACCGGCAATGCAGCCGCGTGCGCCATAGGAGACCATGTCAGGCAGCAGCAGGGCAAAAGGTTCCTTGCCCACCAGTTCACGCGCACACCAGACCGCGTGGCCGAGACCGAGCGGAACCTGCTGGCGGGTGTAGCTCACAGTACCGGCAACGGGCAGCATCTTTTCCAGCTGCAACACCTGCACGGTCTTGCCGGAGCGGGTCAGCGTATTGATGAGTTCCGGCGCGCTGTCGAAATAGTCTTCGATGGCGGTCTTGTTGCGGCTCGTGACGAAAATAATGTGCTCGATACCGGCCTGCATGGCTTCATCGACAGCATATTGCACGACCGGACGATCAACGATCGTCAGCATTTCCTTCGGCATCGCCTTGGTGGCGGGCAAGAACCGTGTGCCGTTGCCAGCTACGGGAATGACGGCTTTTCTGACAGTTTTGTTCAGGTCCATCGCGTTCTCCTTCATCAAGGTTTGATCTGTCCCCAGTCCCCGCGCAGACAGGGTCCGCGCGCAAATTTCACGAAATCTGCCTTTTCACCCCTGTATTCGCCGCGGGCGCAAATATCGCGTCCCGCAGCCTCCTTAGCCGCACCGCAATGGGCATTCGCAAATGCCCCAACACGGCGGGATCCCTGATCGTGGTCTTCAAGACGCCAACTACGGAGCGGCGCTTGATATTGTCCACCAATGTCAAAAAATTATGCGCCAGTTGCAGGCTGCGGCTTCTTGCCTGCTGCGCATCCATAGCGGCGGGCAGAAGCGTGTAGTGGCTCAAAAATTCCTCGTCAGCTCTGATCATGGCTTCAACATGAGGAATTTCGAGGACGCGCGAAATCGAGCCTTCGCGAATGTTGTAGATATAGCCAGGTTTCGGCTCGATGACGCAGAGGCCGCCGGCGGCAAGTGCCGAAGCGAGCAGGATATAATCCTCGCCAATGCGTATATCCTCGCGGAAGCGCAGCGCCTCGTTATTGAGGAAATCGCGCCGGAACATCGGTTTCATGTAGCCGAAATTGAAGGTGGAGCGGAACAGGATGTTGGAGGAAATGAAGTCCTCCAATGTGAGAACAGGCCGTTCCTCTAGAAACTCTTCGGGAAACATCGTCTCCATCGGTCGGCCATCGGTGTAGACCACATCGAGATTATCGACAGCGATGTCAGCGTTGGCGGCCTCTGCCCGGCACATCATGCAGGCGGAGCGCTCCGGGCGGATGACATCGTCGGAATCGAGCACGGCGATCCAGCGGCCGGTCGCGGCCTCAATGCCGGCATTGCGTGCACCGCCCGGCCCCCGGTTTTGTTCGAGCGCAAGCAGCCGCACGCGCGGATCGATTGCGGCGATCGCTTCGACGAAGGGAATGGTATCGTCGGCGGACCGGTCGTCCACGACGATCACTTCCAGTGTCACGCCCTGCTGATAGAGCGCGCTTTGAACGGCGGCCTCAATCGTATCGGCGGCATTATAGGCGGCGATAACGAAGCTGATGTCTGGCGAAGAGTTGAGGTTTTCCATCAGGTGGCCTCCACCGCACCATATTGGCGGATTTCACGCACGCCGAAGGCGCCGCTCATCGAACCCATATGCAGCGCTCCACGCAACGCATAACGGTTGCGGCGCACGGCGTTGAAGCCGGTCAGGGCAGCGAAGACCCCACAGTAGATAACCTTCGAGCCTGCCTTCACCACCTGCAGGACGCGGCGAGCACCGGGCTTCTTTTCAGCGAGCACACGGCCGTGGGTCTGGCCGGAACGGAAGCGGCGCTTGGCAAGCCATAGGAAGCTCGCCCGGTTTTCCGGCACCGGCTCCGAAAGGACTGCATCTTCCGCAAACACGATACGACCGCCAGCGGCGTGAAGATGCGAGAAGAAATGCGTATCTTCGCCACCGCTCTGGCCGAGCGCCAGCGCAAAGCGCCGGCCTTTGACAGAGGGCGCTTCCATCTTGAGCAGCGTGTTGCAGGTATAGCCGGTAATGATCTCGCCATTCACCCAGACCGGAAGCGTCGAGTGGAAATCACCGCGTTTCATCCAGCCAGGCGCATTCTCGCGATAGACGGCCGTGACGGGGCCGAGGACCGCTTCAGCGCCGGTCTCGTCCGCCTTTTTCAGAAGGGCATTGAGCCATTGCGGCGGGGCGGTTTCGTCATCATCGATGAAGGCGAGATAATCCGCCTTGCATTCCGAAAGGCAGGCGTTACGCGCGATCGAAATATTGGATTTCGGGCAATGCACGTAAGTGATTTCAAAGGGAGAGGTCTCACGCAGGCGATCCACGCTTGCCCTGGCGCTCGGCTCTTCGTCATTGTCAGCGACAATCAGTCGAACTTTCACGTCTTCCGGCACCTCCAGTTCGAAGAGTGACAGAAGTGTGGCGACAAGTGCAGGGCGTCTATAGGTGCAGATGCCGATATCGACGGTTTTCGAAAAATGCGGGCGGGTGACGGTGTTGTCGGTCATGAGACAGCCTTTCTTCCCCGGAATTTCAGGAGTTCCAGCCAGAAGCCGGTGGACCAGGCCAGATGCATCACCATTGCCGAAAAAGCGGCGAGCGGGCCGTATGGATTTTTCTGACCAATTGCCATCCACAAGCCATAACCCACACATGCGGCAATCCAGAGGCCGAGCGGAATAAGTGCCGCCCAATGCACAAGCGACAGTAGCGCAAGCACGAAGACCGGCAGCACGGCGAGCGGAATCATCTGGCGGATTTTCGGGATCGATCGATGTTTCAACAGGTTCTTCGCCCGGCCGCGGCCATAGGCGAGATATTGCCTGAAGAGCGGCATGACGCTGGCGCGCGGATAATAGGTCATGCGGGTCTTGTCGGTCATCCAGATGCGGAAACCGGATTTGCGCAGGCGAAAATCCAGCTCGGCATCCTCATTGTGGCTGAAGCTCTCGTCATAACCGCCGACGGCATCGAAAGCGGCGATCCGCATCAGCGCGTGGTGGCCGTGATCGATCCAGTGGCCTTTGGCACCTTCGCGGTGCTTGGAGCCGCCATTGCCGAGCTTGGAATTCTGGGCGATGGCCGTGGCCTTCTGGAACAGGCCGTGACCCACCGTGTCCATGGCGACAACGACGGAATCCGCACCCGTCCGTTCGGCGTCCTCGATCAGACGCTGGCAATAATCGTCGGGATAATCGCCATGGGCGTCGATGCGGATGAGATAATCGAAATCCTCGCCGAAGGTGGCGACGGCAAGATTGATGCCGGCGCTCTGGATACGCTTCGGATTGGCAAGAAGCGTGACGCGTTCGTCCTTTGCCGCAAAGGCGGAAACGATGTCGCGCGTTCCATCCGTGCTGCCGCCGTCGGCGACGACGATGCGAAACAGGCGCCCCTGCATCGCGCCGGTGAATTTGACGAGCAGCCCCTCGATCGTCTTCGCCTCATTGAGGCAGGGTATGACGATCAGCGTTCTGATGCCGGAATGACCTGGACCTTCCATGATTTGCCCCCTACGCACTACACGGGTGAAAACTGCGCTTCACGGGCGTGGCCGGAAGCGGATTTGGCGAGAGAGGACAATTGCTGCACCAGCAGACGGCAATCGTCGCGGTCGGTCAGCCATTGTTTCCTGTCTATTGCCGACAGGGAGTGGAAGGCATCCCCATAGGTTTGCGGGGTCATCTGGTTGAAGAGGGCGGCAAGATCGTCAGCGTCCGCCTTTTGCAGGACGAAGCCGATACTGCGTTTTTCAATGAAGCGAGCCGTTTCCGTGCCGGAAAGTGCAATCGGCAGGGTGTCATAAAGGCAGCCCTCGTAAAGCCGGTTGGGCAGCAGCCAGCTGGAATTCTGGCCTTCCTCGAAAAAGTCTATCGCCCAGGTGAATTGCACCTCGTTATAGATCGCGGCTAGGTCCTCGGGGTTTTTGTAAGGTCCATGGAAATGCACATGTGGAGCAGCCGCCACGAAGCCATCGAAATCGGCAAACTCCGAATAGGCAGGCCGGCCACGCAGGATGATTTCGACCCTGCCTTCCATGCGGCGAGCGAACTCAGCGAGAATTTCGAGCGATTTGCGGCAGCGAAGCGCGCCGAACCAGCCGATTTTCCACGGCTCTCCGGGCGCAGGCGCGCGTGTTCGTGGCGAGGTGGCAACGGTGCTGTCGAGCGCCAGCACCTTGTTTTCCTGCAACAGGACGGGAAGGTCGAGGCCCGACACAGGTTTGAAATAATGCTCCACGAATGCCGGAGAGCTTGTGACCAGCAGTTTGGCGTCGCGTGCGAAATAACGCTGAGCGGCATTCAGCATCTGTCCGGGCTTGCCCTTGTTGAGAAGCAGGCGGTGAATATCAAGACATTCGTAAACCAGTGCTGGCTGGCCGCCATAGATCGACATGGCGCGCTTTGCCAGAGCCAGCATTTCGAGGTTTCTGGCAAGAATGACGTCGGGTGCCGGAATGCCGCTCAGGACCTTTCCAAGCGAAAGGCTGGCTTTTGCCACCGCCGCCATGCGCTGCAGAAACTGCCCGTCGGCGGTCTCTCCGAGCACGACGGGCACGACGCCCTCGATTTCCGCCAGCCGGTTCTGCCCGCGCCGGAAACCTGCCAGCGTGACCCGTGCACCGCCCGCGAGCAAGGTCAGCACCCGCCGGCGAATGGCGGGGTCCGACAGGTCATGCGCGAGATATAGAACATGGGTCATGCAAGGGTCCGGTTGTTTTCACGCGTCAGAGACGCTGTGGATTATGTTTTGGTTCAAAAAAATCAGTTGAGGGCGCAGGCAATGGATTCCGGGAACTGGCATTTGTCACCGAGCGCCGTGAAGGCGAAACGGTCGACGACCATTTGCGACGGCCCGGCATAAGCAAACTTGCCCATCCAGTCCTTCAGCGTATCGGTGCCCCACAGGCTGAAGAAAATCTTCTGGGCGTTTTGCGGGATTTTCGTTGCGTCCGTGACTTCGTGGACGAGCTTGCCGTTGACGTAATAACGCAGGCGCTGTGGTTCCCAGACAAAGGCATAGTCGTTGAAACCGGCATCCGCTCCACCTTCCACCGGCACCAGCTTCTCATTGCCGCCCTTGGCGGAGATATATTGGTTGAGCTGCACCTGACTGGTATTTTTGCCCAGAACCTCGAAGTCGATTTCGTCATGCGGTTTCTTGTCGGTCGGGCCGATATAGGTGAAGAAGGCGGAGTTCAGTCCGGAGCCGGTGGCGGCCTTCATGCGGGCTTCATAGGTGCCGTAACGATAACGGCCCTTGGTCTGGATTTCACCGCAGGCGAAATTGCGCTCGCCGGCTTTGGCTTCCTCGAAACCAAGCGTCAGCTGGCCGTTTTCCACCGTCGCCAATTTTTTCGACCAGGTGCAGTTCTGATGCGCGCCGTTGTTCCAGCCGTCGGAAACGTACCAGAAGCTTCTGTCCATCTGATCGAAGTTCTCGATGAAGGACGTGCCGTTGCCTTCCTGGGCATGGACGGGCGCAGAGAAGGCTGTGGCCGAAAGGGCCACGGCAAGAAAAATGCGTGTCTGAACGCGGGTGACAAATGTTGTCATTGGTTCACCTCTGTCGTTGCGAATAAAGCGTTTCGGATGTGGGCGGACCGATGATGGAACTCCGTTTGTTCGCAAAATCGGCTTTCGTCTTGCTTTTGCCGTTGCGGCTTCCGGTGAGCACGGAATAGACGGACGGTAGATATTTGCGCACCTGCTTATTGCTGATGATCAGGATGACGAAGGCAGACAATGTCGCGCTGATATAGAAGGCGGGATAGAAGTCCGGCCCGCCCTTGTTCCAGACCATCCACATGATGACGAGTAGCGGATAATGGGCGCAGAAAATCCAGAAGCTCAGGCTGCCGGTGTCGGCGAGCCGCTGGCCAAGCCGGCTGCGGATCAGGATCGCCGAGGAAACCCAGAAACCGAGCGCACCGAAGACGGCCAGCAGGTTGCGCGACATATTGAGCCAGAAGGTGAATTCCGGGCCGGTAAAATAAAGGCCAGTCGCCAGCATGGCGGAGGCGGCGAAAGTCAATGCCATGATCGGCAGGGCATAGGGATCGAGCGCCTTGACATCGACCCGATGCAGGGCGAGCGCAATGCCGAGCGAAAAGCTGAAGAGGATTGATTTTTTCTGGACGATGAAGATCGTCAAATCAGGCATGGCGGTGATGATGAGCAGGATCGCCAGTGTCGGCAACGCGAAACGGCGCATCAAAAAGGCAAGCACCGGCGACAGCAGGATGCAGACGAAGAGATCACGCAGGAAATATAGCGGCACATTCACCGGCAGCTCTTCGAGCGCGGTTCCGTGGCTGATGATTTCGCGCGGGCTGGCGTTCCAGAGATCGGGGAAATAACCGACGCCGACATCGAACAGCTGGATCAGTAGCACGGCGGCAAACAGCGCTCCATTCCACAGCAGGAAGGGTAATAGCACGGTTTTCGATTTGGAACGGATCGTCGCCGGATAATCGAAACTGCTCATGCCGCGACGAAACAGCAGGTAACCGGAAATGGCGCTGAGACAGGGCACGCCAATGCGAAACAGCGCGTCACCGAGGAAAACCCGCAGCCAGTCGAAGAAGCCGTAGAGGCCGAGAAACGGGCTGGTTTCGGCGTCGTGCGGCACATGCACGAACACGATCCCCGAGATCAGCAAAATGCGCATCAAATTGATACGGGAGGATAGGTTCTGATCGACAGTCACATCAGTCACCCCTATTGGGCGGCGTCCACCCACGCCGCGTTGCAACCAGAGCGAACTTACGCCCGCACTGGAAAGTCTGGTTTCGACTTTGGGATAAAATGTGGCGACGCGGGAAAAACACAAGCTTAGATTTTGCGGGTGAATGTCTGGCGTTTTAGCCATTTTTGTCGCTGCATAAAACCAAGACGATGAAAACGAACGATTTTTTAGAAATTCTGTTGCCATTAAAAATCGCTGAACCGTGTGGAATTGTCATTTGCCGTGATGTTGCACTGCAAAAATGGCGATGTCCGGTCCTGCCGCGGCGTAGGGAATTGCCGCGGTGAGGACCGGTTAACGGCGGAAATGAGGCGCATTTCCCGGCAAAATTTCTAACCTTGGGTTGTGGCCTCTCGCATGCGCCGTGATTTCACCATCCCAAGGATCTTTCCAAGCAGAGCCCGTTCGGTCAGCAGGATCAGGATGCCGTAGATGACGCCGCCCACGGTAGCGCCGACGAGGACCTGAAGGGTGGCGCTCGGGATACGATCGGAAACGGCGTGAAGCAGATAACGCACCGCAATGGCCATGATGAGTGCCGCGATCATCGGCCGGCTGCTGACGTAGAGGCCACGGAAAAACGGCGTGTCGCTTGCCTTGAACACGGCCCAGGAATAGGCGACCAACGTGACCGCATTGACGATGCAGAGCCACACCATGGCGTCGATCAGCGTGCCATAAAGTGCGGCGAGCCATACCGCGACCGTGGTGACGACGGCGCGGATCGTCGCCGACCAGAACAGGACACGGCCATAACCGGCACCCTTCAGATAGGGAATGAAGGTGCTGCAGGGTGTGAGAATGGCTTTCGACAATGCCAGAAGGCCAAGCACCGGCCAGGCATAGGCCCAGTTCTGCCCGAAGATGACAAGCATGGCCGGCTCCGCCACGGCCCAGAGACCGAACATCATGGGCGCCAGAAGCACAGTTAGCACCTGCGTACTGAACATCAGCGCATCACGACGACGCTGAGGATCGTCCATCATGCGGCTGAAGGCGGGAAACAGAACTCCCATGACGGCAGACAGCACGACCTGATTGGGAATGCTGGCAAACCGGTTGGAGGCGGAGTAGGCGCCAGCATCGGCAAGGCCGAGGTGCCGCGCGATGACCACCATAGGTGACTGGAACGTAACGAAATTGGCGATTTCAGAGCCCATCAGCCCCGAGCTGAAGCCCAGAAGCGGCACCAGCCGGCGTGGTTTCATGACGAAGCGGGGGCAATAGCGTGAAACGGCGTAAAGCCCGACGAGGCGGATCAGGGCTGCGGCAAAAAGCTGGATGATGAGCGCCCAGACGCCAAAGCCGAGAAGGGCGAGCGCCACGGCGACAACCGCTGCGATGCTTTCGGACGCCATGCTCCACAGCGCGTCCTTGCTGAAATTCATCCGTCGCGCCAGCAGCGAATAGGCGACATCACCGGCAAGCTGCAGCGGGATGAGGAATGCCATGATGCGCAGCAGATAGGCGCTTTCCACAGCACCCAGAAGCCCGCCGAAAAATTCCGCCCAGATGTAGAGGACAGCGGCCATGGTGCAGGAGATCGCCAGATTGGCCCAGAAGACGGTATGGATCGTTTCCATGTCCTCTTCCTTCTCGACGATGAGAGCGGAGGTCAGCCCCGCGCCGGCAATCATGGTCAGGAACTGTACAACCGTAAGTCCTACCGCCACCACGCCGAATTCTTCCGGGGTAAGCAGTCTTGCGAGAATGGGGACCGTGACAAATTTAAGCCCGAATGTCCCTGTTTTTGATAAAACGCTCCAGCCCACATTTGTGGTAATGGTCTTTACATTTGGCGCTGGGGGCATACAAGCATCCTGTTTCTGGAGGCCGGCGGGAGGAAGCCGGTTGGGAGTTGCCGATACCATCGGGGCCGCTTTTAGGATCGGGCCCGACACTTCTTGATCAACGCAAGGGGCGAAACAATGGCAAGATTTACTGTCGTCATTCCCTACTACCAAAAGCAGCACGGTGTCTTGGGACGTGCACTCGCATCGGTTTTTGCGCAGACCTACCAGGACTTCGATCTTGTCATCGTCGATGACGAATCGCCATACCCGATCGATCAGGAACTTGCGGAACTTTCGCAGGGTGAGAAAGACCGGATTCTTGTCATTAAGCAGGCCAATGCCGGCCCGGGCGGCGCGCGCAACACCGGTCTCGACCATGTGCCTGACGGCACCGACTATGTTGCCTTTCTGGATTCCGACGATATCTGGACGCCGGATCATCTGCAGAATGCGGCGTTTGCGCTTAAGACCTATGGCGGCGAGTGCTACTGGGCATCAATGCAGGCAAGTGACGAATTTTATTATCATTTTGCCATTTCCGAACTGGAGAAAAATGAGGGCGCGGCACGGCTTTCCGAGAAACCGCTGGTGATCGAACTGCCGGATCTAGCAAGTGTCATGCTGCGCAACTGGAGCTTCCTGCACCTCTCCTGCATGGTGATCGGCCGTCCGCTTTTTGAAAAAATCCGCTTCGATCCGGCGCTCAGACTGGCGGCGGAAGACGTGCTGTTTTTCTGTGATTCCATCCTCGCGTCGAAGCGGACACTGCTCTGTGATGATGCCGGTGCGATGCGCGGAATGGGCGTCAATATCTTCCACAGCATCGACAATACTTCGCCGGAATTCCTGCGCCAGCAGTTCAATACCTGGGTGGCGCTCGATACGCTGGAGGGGCGTTTTTCTCGCCGGCCGGACGATGTCGCCTCGATCGCGTCCTACAAAAACACGGCGCGCAAACAGGCTCTGTGGAGCCAGGCTGGCAACCTGAAACGGCGCAAGGCGCCCGAATTCGGACTGCTGTTGAAGTGGGCGATGCGTGATCCGGCACTGCTGCGTGCCGCTTTCGAACTCGGCGCCGGGAAAATCGTTCGCTCGCGATGAGCGAATTCTCGCCCGCAAGAATTTATGTGTTTTTTTACCCAGGAGTGACCTCATGAAACCTTACCACTGGGAATCTCATCACGGAAATTTCGGTGACGATCTCAACCTGTGGCTGTGGGACTTTCTGCTTCCGGGCCTGCGCGATGTGCATGACGATGTCATGCTCGTCGGAGTCGGCACTGTCCTGAACGATGTTCTTTTGCCGGGAAAACAGCGCAAGCTGGTGATTGGCAGCGGTTATGGTTACGGCGCGGTGCCGGATACCAGCACCGAGTTCTGGGACATTCGCTGCGTGCGCGGCGAAAAAACCGCCGCCAAGCTGGGGCTCGCGCCGGAAAAGGGCATCGTCGATCCGGCCGTCATGGTCACCGAGATGTCCGATTTCAAAGGCCTGCCGAAACTCTACAAGAAGACCTTCGTTCCCCATTGGGAATCGGCGGAATTCGGCATGTGGGAAACGGTCTGTGAGCCGGCAGGGCTCACCTATCTCGACCCGCGCGGCGAGGCAAAAGCGGTCATCCGCGCCATTGCCCAGTCGGAATTCATCGTGGCTGAATCCATGCACGGCGCAATCTTGGCGGATGCCTTCCGCGTGCCCTGGGTCGCCGTCAGCACCTCGCCGTCGATCAACAGCTTCAAATGGAGCGACTGGGCCGGCAGCGTCGGTGTCGAATATCAGCCGCGCTATGTGCCCGTTTCAACCCGCGCCGAGGCGGCGAAAAAGGGCTCGCGCTTCTGGGGCATGAGCTTCCCGCCGCCGCCCGGCCCGGTTATCGCCGAGCCCGGTTCTGTTTCGGCGCATGAGGGTGACGTGCTGGTTCGGCCGCAAGAAACGCAATCCCGCTCGCTGCGCAAGCTCGCCAAGCAGGTGTTGGCCGCGCCTTCCACGCTGGCGCTCTGGCAGGCAAGCCGCGCGGAACCGCGTCTCAGCCCAGACGGCCGGCTGGAGGAGCGCAAGGAGCGTTTTGCCGCCGTGCTGGAAACGGTAAAGCGGGATTACCTCTAAGGGCAAGGGTCGGATGCGGCAGAGAATTTTCTGCCAGTCGTTGCTTGAGGATGCCGTCCTCTAGAGTCTCTATCGTCATGCTCGGGCCTGTCCCGAGCATCTGCAACCGACCGATCATAAGATACGTGGGTGGATACTCGGGACAAGCCCACTGCTGTCCGGTTTAAATTTGGTGGACATGGCGCACGGTGTTGATTCTACTCGTATTCGAGCGTTTGGCGACGATCTCGGACACGAAAGGGGAGCAACACCGTGCGGCACAA
>JAEXMK010000047.1 GCA_023444445.1 Pseudomonadota bacterium
AAAAAAATGTCGCGTATAACCGGGACGCCCGGTCCGAAGGGTTCGCTGACAACGATCCTCTGGCAGAACTGGCGCGTATCGTCGGCTTCGAAGATCGTCCTTCGCATGCGGGTTCCGCGGTCCAGCCACGCGCTGCATCGCCGGTCGTCCGCCGCGAACCCGAATTCAATCTCGAAGACGAGTTGCTTCGTGAGTTCGAGGTTTACGATGCGCCGCACGCCGATCCGGTCGTTCTTGACCCGGCAAACGATGTTCGTGCCGGCATCCATCCCAACGATTTCATGCAGCGCGTCGAGCAGGTTTTCGCCCGACGCGAGCCCGAGCTTGCGCCGATGGATGAACCCGAGCCGCAGCCGCAGGTGAGACAGGAGCCGCTTCCCGAGGTCGATCAGGCCTATATCCATAATTACGTCGAAACATCCGGGCACCAGGATATTCGCGCCGATTTCCGTGATGACGCCGGTGCGGTGGCGGAAGTTTTCGATGTGCATTCGCGCCAGCCGCGCGCTGCCGAGCCGGTTGTTTACCAGCAGGCCGCCCCCCAGCACGCCGAGACCCAGCATGCATGGGAAGAGCCGCAGGTCGTCGAGCCGTCGCAGCCTGAATGGCATGCCATGCCGGAACTCCCGGCCGATGTTTCCAGCAATATTTCTTCCGGCGTTCACGCCCACGCGCCGGAGCCGCAGGCTTTCGATCTCGCCGATGAGGTAGAGATTGCCGTTGCCGAAGAAGCGCCTGCGCCGGTTTCGGTCCGTCCTCCTTCGCATGGCGGCCGTTCCTCGCTGGAATTTTCCAGCCTGAGGCTGCCGCTCGCCAATTTCGGTGCACGTCGTGATGTTTCGGCCATCGATCCGCGGCGTGTCGAACCGCGATCCGAACAGCAGCCCGCTGCGGGCCGGATCGAGCCGCAAGTCGAGCCCGCTCCCGTCGTTGTTCAGCCCAAAGATACCGCGCCATCCGTTGCGCATCCGGTCGCCGAGGTCTTCACGCCTGCTGCAGAACCGCTGTCGCCGGCAATTGCCGAGAAGCCGGCGGCGAAAAACCTCTCGCCGATGGACGAGCTGATTTACGGCGTTGCGCAATATTCCATTCCCGAGCGCGGCGAGCCGCCGGTGGTAAAGGCCGAGCCTGTTCCTCAGGCTGCGAAAGTCGAGCCGCCTGTGGTTGCCGCATCAGCACCCGCGAAGGCAGCGCCGGTCGTTGCCGCAGCACCCGCATTACCCGTCGACGAGCCGGATTTCACGGATTTCGCCGGCTTCAATGATGATGATTTCGAGCTTGCGCTCGATGATCTCGACCTTGATCTGGATCTGTCCGAAATCGCTGAAGCGGAGGTTGCGCCGGCACCCGCACCGCAGCCCGCCGCGCCGGTTGCTGCTGTTGCGCCGCAGCCGGTGAGGGAACAGCCTGCGCCGCAGCCACGCCCCGCGCCCGTTGTTGCCGCGGCGCCAGTCGCCGCAGCTGCCGCTCCGGTTCAGCCGCGTCCCGTTGCCGTGCAGCCGGCCGTGCCGCAGACACTGGAAAGCCTGCCTTTCGATCCTTCGCAGATCGGCGAAACGGAAGAACATCCGGAAACCATCGTCGAGATGGATGTGCCGGAACTGCCGGTCGGGGTTTTCGAGCCCAAGCCCGCGGCGCGCCGTCACGAGGAAGATCTCGATATCGATACCGAGCTTGCGACGCTGTTTGCACCTGCCGTCGCCGGTGGTCTTGACCGTCACAAACATGCGGAAAACCGTGGTGCTGCCCAGGCGCGCCCTGCGCCGGCTCCGGAAGAAGCCGATGAGTTCGAGCGGGCACTGGAAGAGGATTTCCGCCGCTCCATGCAGGAAGCTGCCGCTTCCCGTGGCAATGCGCCCCGCGATGCCGAAAATACCTATGTCGATCACCAGGCCGCCTATCGCGACGAGGATGAACGCGGCGGTCGCCGGTGGATCATGCCGGTCGCCGCAGCAATCGGTCTGGTGCTGATCGGCGGCGGCGTTTACGCGCTGGTGTCAGGCGGTTCGTCTAGCACCGGCTCGAATGGTGCGCCGGTTATCATTTCCGCCGATAACGATCCGATGAAGGTTGTACCGGAAAATCCGGGCGGTCGCGTCGTTCCAAATCAGGACAAGGCGGTCTATGATCGCGTGGCTGGCGGCAGTGCTGCCGATCCGAAGCAGCCGGCGCTGATTTCCAGCAACGAGCAGCCGGTTGATGTGGTTCAGCGCACGCTGATCCCCGAACAATTGCCGCTGGAAGGTGAAAACGACGCGGATATGGAATCCGCCGGCACGCCGGTTGGCGAGACCGAGGATCCACGCCTGCTTTCTCCGGAAGAAAAGGCCGCCCAGCACGAAGGTGCTGGCGCAACGGGCGTTTCGCCGCGCAAGGTCCGCACCATGATCGTCAAGCCTGACGGTACGCTGGTGGCGCAGGAAGTCGACGCACCGGCCGCCCAGCCGCCAAAGGCCGACAAGGTCGCCGAGCTTGCGGCACCACAGGCCGCCAAGCCGGGTGAGGGCGCTCCCGCCGTCATCGCCGCTTCGCGGGTTCCGGTGGCGCCGGAGCAGGCTCAGCCTCAGGCCAATACGCCTGCCGCCGCTGCCAAGCCTGCTGCGCAGTCGGCAGCACCGCTTCCTGCGGCTCGTCCGTCCTCACAGCCCGCCAATGTGGTGGCAACGGTTACCAATCAGGGCAATGTCCGCCCGGCGGCAACCGCTCCTGCCCAGCCGCAGGCTGCACAGCAGCAGACAGCAGCCGCGACGCCGGCTGCGACCAGCACGCCGTCTGCCGGTGGTTACTACATCCAGATCGCCTCGCTGCCGAGTCAGGCCGAAGCCCAGAAGTCCTACCAGAACATGTCGGCCAAGTTCGGCTCTGTCATCGGTGGACGCGGCGTCGACATCAAGGCGGCCGAAATCGCCGGCAAGGGCACGTTCTACCGCGTCCGTATCCCGGCGGGTGACAAGAACGAAGCCGTGGCGCTGTGCGAAAAGTTCCGCTCGGCCGGTGGCAGCTGCCTGGTGGCACGCTGATAGCGGCCATTACGGCTCGAAAGCTTGGGGTTGCCGTCTAAGGCAACCCTTCTTTTGGGTGGGAAGGGTTTTCCCCACACGCGACGTCATCCTCGGCCTTGTGCCGAGGATCTGCCAACGTTTCGCCAACCGGTCGGTTGCGGATGCTCGGGACGGGCCCGATCATGACGGCGGAGAGTTTGCACTCCTCCCCACACCTTTCGATACAATGCCATTTCCCATTCCATTTCCTGAAAGCGTCACATCATGACCGATTGCAAAGCTATGATCCTCGGATGCAGCGGGCTTTCGCTGACTGCCGACGAGATTGCCCTTTACCGCGACGAGCAGCCCTGGGGTTTCATCCTGTTCGGCCGCAATATCGGCGAGCCGCAGCAGATCACCGATCTCGTCGCCGCCATGCGCGATGCCGTCGGGCGGCCAGATGCGCCGGTGCTGATCGATCAGGAGGGCGGACGGGTCCAGCGTATCAAGCCGCCGATCCTGCAGGCCTATCCGAATGCCCGCATTCTGGGGGAAATCTACGAGCGTGACCGGGGTGCCGGTCTGCGTGCAGCCTGGCTGATGTCGCGACTGCACGCGTTTGACCTGATGAAATTCGGCATCAATGTCGATTGCCTGCCGGTGCTCGACGTGCCGGTGGAGGGTGCGAGCAACGTGATCGGTAACCGTGCCTATGGTTATTCACCCACCATGGTTGCCGAGATGGGGCAGGCGGCGGCCGACGGGCTGAAGGCGGGCGGCATGTTGCCTGTCATGAAACACATGCCGGGGCACGGTCGCGGCATGGTGGATTCACACCACGAGCTGCCTGTCGTCGATGTTCCGCTCGATGAGCTGGATGCGCATGATTTCGTACCGTTCCGGGCCCTCAATAAAGAGTTGATGGGCATGAGCGCGCACCTCGTTTTCAACGCGGTTGACAGAGAACGGCCGGCGACGACGTCCCCGAAAGTGATTGAGCAGATCATCCGCGGCCGCATCGGCTTTGACGGTCTGCTGATGTCTGACGACAGCTCCATGAACGCGCTAAAAGGGACGCTAGGCGAGCGGGCTGCGAATATTGTTGCGGGTGGCTGCGATATAGTCTTGCATTGCAATGGCGTGATGGGTGAAATGCTTCAGGTCGTCAAGGAAGTACCAGTCCTTTCCGGCCGTACGCTGGAGCGGGTGCGTGCCGTGGAGGCTGGCTTCACCGCCGCCGATTCGTCCGATGAAGCGGCGCTGAGAGCGGAATTTAACGCCATGTGGGCCGTTTCCTGACAGTCGGGCGGCCGCTCACTCGGGATCAAGGCCGGAAGCCCCGGCGGATGGAACGATGGCCGCAGACAAATCGCGAAATTCAACGCCGATGGACAAGCTCTGGCAAGATGTGACGCCGGAGCGGCTGACGGGTGAGGCCGGGCTGGTCATCGATGTCGCGGGTTTCGAAGGCCCGCTCGATCTTCTCCTGCATCTTGCCCGCACCCAGAAGGTCGATCTGTCGCGCATTTCGGTGCTGGCGCTTGCCGAGCAATATCTGCAATTCGTGGAAAGCGCGCGGCGCGTGCGCATTGAGTTGGCGGCCGATTATCTGGTGATGGCCGCGTGGCTCGCCTTCCTCAAGTCCAAGCTTCTCATTCCGCAGCAATCCAAGGATGACGGTCCCTCGGGTGAGGAAATGGCCGCGACGCTGGCCTTTCGGCTCAAACGCCTGGAAGCGATGCGCGAGGCGGCGGAACGGCTCATCAATCGCGCCCAGCTTGGTCGCGATGTCTTTGCCCGTGGTGCGCCGGAGCATATTCCGCATATCAACCGCTCGGCCTACGAGGCCAATCTTTATGATCTCCTGAGCGCCTATGCCAATCTGCGGCAGCGGCAGGCCATCACCCAGGTCACGATTGAAAAGCGGCAGGTCTGGTCCCTTGTCGAAGCGCGCGAGCTACTGACCAACCTCCTTGGCGATGTCGGGGAATGGACCGTGCTCGATCAGTATCTGCTGCGATATGTGCCCGATCCCGCGATGCGGGTGACGGCAATCGCCAGCGCCTTTGCCGCTTCGCTGGAGCTGGTGCGCGAGGGGTCGCTGCAAATCCGGCAGGAGGGGGCTTTCCAGCCCATCTATATGCGCCGTGGTACGAGGGATGATCGTGCGGCGGCTGCCGAGAGGAATGACAATGACTGATAATGATGAGACGGCCGAGGCGACGATCGTGACGGAAGGGGTGGGGTCAGACCCCACCGTATTTTCCGAGCGCCAGTTGAAAGAGGCCGAGCGGATCGCCGAGGCTTTGGTTTTTGCCTCGGCCGAGCCGGTTTCCCCGGGTTTCATCGCGGAGCGCCTGCCGCGTGGCATGGATGTCGACGCCGTTCTGCAGCACCTGAAAGCTGCCTATGCGGGCCGGGGCGTGAACCTCGTGCAGGTGGGCGGGCAATGGGCCTTCCGCACGGCAGGCGATCTTTCTTTCGTCATCCGTGCGGAGGAAAAGGAGCCGAAAAAGCTCTCGCGCGCGGCGCTGGAAGTTCTGGCGATTATCGCATATCATCAACCGGTGACACGCGCCGAGATCGAAGAAATTCGTGGTGTCCAGACCTCGCGCGGCACGCTGGATGTGCTGATGGAGGCGGGCTGGGTCCGGTTCCGGGGCCGCAGGCGCACGCCCGGCAGGCCGGTGACGATCGGCACGACGGTGGAGTTTCTCGACCATTTCGGCCTTGAGGAGTTGCGGGATCTGCCGGGCCTTGAGGAGCTGAAGGGCGCAGGGCTGCTTTCTGGCCGCATACCCTCCAATTTCGGCGTACCCTTGCCGATGATGAGCGACGAATTGCGTGAGGACGAAGACCCGATCACGCAGCTTGATCTGGAAGAGCTGGGCCTGCTTGCGCCTGGTGGTGGCGACGGCGGCGATTGAGATCGTCGTTGCGCTGGCGACAGGACGCAAAAACTTTATGCTCACACCCTGTTGAAGCGGCAATTTGTTGTTTGAAAAAGCCTTTCAAACGTCTTACATCGTCTGAAAGCGAAATTCAGGAGTTTTGAATTATGGGTTCTTTTAGTGTGTGGCATTGGCTGATCGTGCTGGTGATCGTTCTCGTCCTCTTTGGACGCGGCAAGATCCCGGAACTGATGGGCGATGTCGCCAAGGGCATCAAGAGCTTCAAGAAGGGCATGGCTGACGAAGATCAGACGCCGCCGCCGGCCGATGCCAACACGAAGACCGTCGACCACAAGGCTGACGAGATCAAGTAAACGGTACTGCCGTTTGGTGTGAGACTGACGCGCGTTAGGGTCTCGGGAGCATATTGATGTTTGATATCGGCTGGAGCGAGCTGCTGGTGATTGCGGTCGTATTGATCGTGGTTGTCGGGCCGAAAGACTTGCCGCCCATGATCCGGGCCTTTGGCAAGACCATGGCTGGCCTTCGCAAGATGGCGGGAGATTTCCGCACCCAGTTCGATGAGGCCCTGAAAGAGGCCGACATGGACGATGTGCGCCAGACCATCTCCGATGTCCGCAATCTCAACCCGACAAACTCGCTGCGCGACGCCATGAACCCGCTTCGCCAGCTGGGGAACGAAATCAAGTCAGATCTCCAGAAGGCGACGGCTGCACCGGATGCCCTGTCCTCCACCCCGGCGCCGGCAACCAGCGAGCCTGTCACGCCGCTGGTAAGCGTTCCCGAGCCTGAGATGAAGCTTCCGGATACGCCGCCTGTCACGGCCACCACCCCTGTCGCGGCACCTGCCGTAACGGCGGAAAAGCCGAAGCGCGCCCGGGCGAAATCGATCGCCACTGTCGAGGCGGAAACGGTTGACTCCAAGCCTAAACGTGCCAGCCGCACCAAAACTGCTGCGGCGCCAGAAGCCATTGCGGTGGATTCTACCGAGACCGCTGCTGCAAAGCCGACCGTAAAGGCAGTCGTCAAAAAGGCGGCTGTCAAGAAGGTCGCCGCTGAAAAGCCTGTCGTGGTGGCTGAGGCCAAGGCAGCCAAAGCGACAAGAACAAAGGCTGCAAAGCCAAAAAAGGATGAAGCATGAGCGGGGATATCGAGGACAAGCCGCAGCCGCTTATCGAACATCTGATGGAACTGCGCACGCGGCTCATCTGGTCGCTCGGTGCATTTTTTGTCGCCTTCATCGCCTGTTTCGCCGTTGCCAAGCATCTCTTCAACCTGCTCGTCATCCCCTATAAGTGGGCGGTGATCTGGGCCGGTCTCGACGTGGCGAAGTCGTCGCTGATCTATACCGCGCCGCAGGAGTTCTTCTTCACGCAGATCAAGGTCGCGATGTTTGGCGCGATGGTGATCTCCTTTCCGGTGATCGCCTCGCAGCTCTATAAATTCGTGGCGCCGGGTCTCTACAAGAACGAGCGGGCCGCCTTCCTGCCGTTCCTCGTCGCATCTCCGATCCTGTTCCTCATCGGTGCCGCACTCGTCTATTTCTTCTTCACTCCCATGGTCATGTGGTTCTTCCTCGCCATGCAGCAATTGCCTGTTGATGGTGAAGTGGCGATTTCGCTGATGCCGAAGGTGTCGGAATATCTCAGCCTCATCATGACACTTGTCTTGTCCTTTGGCCTGGTGTTCCAGCTGCCCGTCGTCACCACGCTTCTGGCGCGCGTCGGGTTGTTGACCAGCGACTGGCTCAGGGAAAAGCGCAAATTCGCCATCGTCATGGCCTTTGTGGTCGCGGCCGTGCTGACGCCGCCGGACCCCATGTCCCAGATCGGTCTTGCGCTGCCTGCGATCATTCTCTACGAGATTTCCATCTACATGGCTCGACTCGTGGAGAGGAAACGTGCGGCGGAATCCAAAAGCACGGAGCTGGAAGAGACCT